>CAZRPB010000041.1:0-5781 GCA_964601955.1 uncultured Klebsiella sp.
ACCCACCACTCGATGAGCGACGCGACCATGGCCGAGATCAAGGCCGAGCTCGCCCGCCAGGGCATCCACGCCGTCAACTACGGCGTGGTCGGCGCCAAGAGCCGGGACGAGGTCCAGGCCATCATGGCCTTCGCCAAGAAGATGGGCCTCTACGCCGTCTGCACCGAGGCCACGGAGCAGGTCGCCCACTGGGAGGAGGCCGCCAAGCAGTATGACATCAAGGTGTCCTTCCATGAGCACGGCGGCTCGATGGACAAGCCCAAGTACAAGGTCTGGCATCCCCTCTACATCCTCGGCGTGGTCGAGAGCCGCGACGAGCGCCTCGGCGCCTGCGCCGACCTCGGCCACTGGTGCACCTCCAACCTCAAGCCCATCGACTGCCTCCGCATCCTCGAAGGACGCATCGTCAGCGTGCACATGAAGGACAAGGCCGACTGGGGCCGTTCCGAAGTCGTGGTCGCCGGCAAGGGCGTGGTCGACATGGACGCCTGCATCAAGGAACTGGTCCGCCAGAAGTTCGACGGCCACATCTCGGTCGAGCACGAGAACGACTGGAAGGACAACGTGCAGCAGGTGAAGCACAACATCGACTTCGTGAAGCAGCGCGCGAAGTAAGACGCGGCTTCAGCACGAAGCACAGGCCCCCGGACCTCCGGGGGCCTTTTGCGTGCGCTCAGCCCTCAGGGGTGAAGCCGAGGACGACGTCCCAGCGCGCGGAGAGCTCTCCGGCCTTGGACCCCTTGAGCGGAGAGAAGTCGAGGGTGACGCTCTCGCGCTGGGCGGCGTCCTTGATGGCCTTGTAGACCATGTCGTTGGCGTTCATCTCGTGCCCCTTGACGTAACACTGAGTGATGAGCTCCTTCTTGCCCTTGATGCGCACGGCGAGATGGATGTGCGGGGTGCGCGGACGGTAGGGCACGGGCTTGATGGTGCGGAAGAGGTATTCGCCCGAGGCCCCGGTGAGGAACCGGCCGAAGCCCTGGAAGTTGCCGTCGCGCTTGGCGGCGTTGCCTGACTTGGTGTGGATGTAGACGCCGTTGGCGTCGGCCTGCCAGATCTCGACGAGGGCGTTGCGGACGGGTTCGCCGCGCTCATCCAGGATCCGGCCTGACAGCCAGGCGACCTCGCCGACGGCGGGCGTCATCGAATTGTTCAGCACGAGCAGGTCGTTGTCGGTGTCCAACGGCAGCCGGTCCGGATAGAAAGGCCCCTCGGTCTGCTTCGGGGTGCGCACGAGGGCCTCGGCGAAGGCACCGGGCACGGCGAAGGCGGCCGCCCCGAAGGCCAGACCCCGAAGGAAGTCACGGCGATGACGGAGGTCGTCGGGCAGCGGGGATGTCGCCATGAGGGCATCCTGCGCCCGCAACCCTCCGGGGCAAGCGCCGGGTGACCCGCACATAACCTTCCCCTCCGCCCTTCTTCCCCTTAACTTCCCTGGCCATGTCGGAGAACGTCCGCAAACAGATCCAGGCCCTCAGGAAGGAGGTCCAGAAGCACGAGGAGCTCTATCGCAGGAAACATGCGCCGGAGATCTCGGACTTCGAGTTCGACAAGCTGGTCGACCGGCTGGCCGACCTGGAGCGGGCCCACCCGGACCTGGCCGGACCGGACCTGGGCATCGGCGACGACAAGGCGGAGGGCTTCCAGCAGGCCGACCACCGGACGCCCATGCTCTCCCTCGACAACACCTACGACGAAGCCGATTTCCGCGCCTTCGGCGACCGCCTTCACAAGGCGCTCGGCGGATCCGGACTGGAGCTCATCATCGAACCCAAGGTCGACGGCGTGGCGGTGTCGCTGACCTATGAGAACGGACGGTTCGTGCGCGCGGTCACCCGGGGCAACGGCACGCGGGGCGACGACGTCACGGCCAACGTCAGCCTGATCCGGGACATCCCCCGCACGCTCAAGGGCGCGCCGGCGGTGCTCGAGGTGCGCGGCGAGATCTACATGGAGCTGGAGGAGTTCAACCGGCTGAACGCCGAGCGCGAGGCCGAGGGCGAGGCCCTCTACGCCAACCCGCGAAACCTCGCCGCCGGCACGGTCAAGCTGCTCGACGCCGAAGAGGCCGCCCGACGCCGGCTGAGCATCGTCTGCTACGGCCTCGGCGCCTGCGAGCCGGCCGACGCCTTCGGCACGCTCAAGGAGTTCAAGGCCAAGCTGAAGTCCTGGGGCTTCCCCGTGCGTGACGACATCGACGTGCGGCACGGCATCGACGCGGCCTGGGAGGCGATCCGGAAGCTGGACACGCTCCGACGCGGCTTCCCCTTCCCCACCGACGGCGCCGTGGTGAAGGTGAACCGCATCGAGGACCAGCGCCGGGCCGGCACGACGAGCAAGTTCCCGCACTGGGCCGTGGCGTTCAAGTTCCCGCCCGACCAGGCCGACACGGTGCTGCGCTCCATCAGCATGCAGGTGGGACGGACGGGCGTGATCACGCCCGTGGCCGAGCTGGAGCCGGTGCTGCTGGCAGGCTCGACCGTGGCCCGCGCAACCCTGCACAACGCGGGAGAAATCGCCAAGAAGGACATCCGCGAGGGCGACACGGTGCGCATCCAGAAGGCCGGCGAGATCATCCCGCAGGTGCTCAAGGTGGTCCTCGAGAAGCGCCCTGCGGACGCCCGTCCCTTCGACTTCGAGGGCCGCCTGAAGGAACTCGGCCTCGACGCCACCCGCGAGGGCGAGGAGGCCGCCTACAGGCTGCGCGCCCCGTCGCGTGAGATGAAGATCCGCCGTCTGATCCATTTCGCCGGCAAGCAGTGCCTGGACATCGACGGGCTGGGCGAGGCCGTGGCGGAACAGCTGGTGGACCTCGGGCTGGTGGACGCTCCCGTGGACGCGCTGGCTGTGACCGCGCCCCAGTGGCGCCTGCTGGAGGGCTTCAAGGACAAGTCCGTCGACAACATGATGTCCGGCCTCGCCGAGGCCAGGACGCGCGAGCTCTGGAGGGCCATCCACGCCCTCGGCATCCCGAACGTCGGCATGCAGACCGCCAAGGACCTCGCCCGGCACTTCAAGTCCATGGACGCCCTTGCGGACGCGAAGAAGCCGGACCTGCTCATCACCAAGGTCGGGAAGAAAGGCGGCGTGTCCCATGAGTCAGTCATCGCCGGCGTGGGCAAGGAAGTCTCGGACTCCATCCTCTCCTTCTTCAGCGACCCCAACCACCGCGACTGGGTGAAGGCCATGCGCAAGGCCGGACTGAACCTCACCGAAACCGCCGCCGCGGGCGGCTCCGTCGAGGGCATCGCCGGCAAGACCTTCGTGCTCACCGGCACCTTGCCGACCCTCGGCCGCGACGAGGCGCGCGACCTCATCGAGAAAGCCGGGGGCAAAGTCTCCGGCAGCGTCAGCAAGAAGACCGACTATGTCGTGGCCGGCGAAGAGGCCGGATCGAAGCTGACCAAGGCCCAGGAACTCGGCGTCACGATCCTCGACGAAGCCGCCCTGCGCAAGATGCTCGGCGAAGCATGAGCGCCCCGCAGGACCTGCCTCACGCCGCCGCGGACCTGGCCCGAAACGGTGACGCGGCAGGCGTGGCTGAATCGCTCAGGCAGGGGCTCGGGGTCGACGCGCGCGACGAGAAGGGCAACACGCTCCTGATGCTGGCCAGCTACCATGGCCGGGCAGAGGTCGTGAAGCTGCTGCTGGATGCGGGCGCGGCGACGGACCTGCGCAACGACAAGGGCCAGACGCCCCTGGGCGGCGTGGCCTTCAAGGGCCACGTCGAGATCGCGCGGCTGCTGCTCGCCGCCGGGGCGGATCCGAAAGCCGACCAAGGAGGGTCTACACCGGCCGACTTCGCGGCGCTCGCAGGCAGGACCGAAATCCTCGCGCTGCTGGAATCGGCGCAGCGGACCGCGGGCAGGCCACGGTCCTGGTTCGGAAGACTTGCAAGCTGGCTGAGGGGCCTGGGGTCCGGGGAACGGCGTTGACCCGTCGCCTTCACGCCCAAGCATCGGACCGTCGCATGCTGAACTCACCCCGCATCTGGATGGACCGCGAAATCGAGGCGTTCGGGAAGTCGCTGCCGGAAGGCTCCCTGGTCCTCGACGCCGGCGCGGGCAAGCAGGCTTACCGGGGCAAGTTCGCGCACTGCAGGTATGAGGCGGCCGATTTCGAAAAGGTCGACAAGCCCTACGCCAAGAGCACCTACGTCTGCGATCTCAAGGCCATCCCGGTCGAGGACGGGCGCTTCGACGCGATCCTCTTCACGCAGGTGATGGAGCACCTGCCTGACCCTCAGGCGGTGGCCAGGGAATTCCACCGGGTGCTCAAGCCGGGAGGACGCATCCTCTACACGGGTCCGTTCTGGTATGAGGAGCACGAACAGCCTTACGACTTCTACCGCTACACGCAGTTCGGCGTGCGGCAGGTGTTCGGACAGGCGGGACTGGAGGTCGTCGACCTGCGTTGGATGGACGGCTACCTCGCCTCCGTGGCTCACCAGCTCAAGCGCATGCGCAGCGCCCTGCCGCTCAATCCGCTCGCCTACGGCGGGCCGCTGCGGGGACCGACGGTCTACCCCTTCTTCATGATGCTGAAGCTCCTCGCCCCGCTGCTGGCGCCCATGGCCGCCTGGGCCGACGCCGGAGCGCGGCACACCGCCTCGGGCTTCCCGATGAACTACCTCGCGGTGATCAGGAAGCCTTCCTGATCACTTGCAGCAGCCGGAGCGGGGGGCGGCCACGTCGGCGAGGCGGGCGCGCAGGTCGCGTCGCTCGGCGTCGTCGGTGGCGCCCGCCAGGAGAGCCTCAAGGTGACGGACGGAACGGGCGCGGGCGTCGGCATGGCGTGCGGCGGCGAGACGCGAGGCGCCCAGCTTCCAGAAGGCCAGGACGAGGAGCAGCTGCACGACGAAGGCGGTCAGGTATCCCGTGATCTTCTGAGTCGCGCCGACGTCATTGGTCGCGTTCTGGACGAAGGCCAGGCCCGACTTGGTCAGAGCGACGGCGAAGAGGAAGGCCACGACCAGGAGCAGCGCTCCGGTCCAGCGGGAGCAGCGGGCGGCACGGCGGAAGGGGGCGGCGAGTTCGGAAGTCTCCTTTGAGCAGCTCATGCGGCGGAACATGGCGGGAATGGAGGTCGGGAGCAAGCCCCGCCCTTGACCTGCCGCCCCGCCGCAGGTGTAGTCCGGCGTGGCCACGAAGCTCCTGCTCCTCGACTGCGACTCGACGCTCTCGTCCATCGAGGGCGTCGACGAACTGGGCCGCCTGCGCGGTCCGGCGACCTTCAAGGCCGTGGAGGACATGACCAACGCGGCGATGAACGGAGGCACCCCCATGGAGGCCGTCTTCGCCAGACGCCTCGAAATCATCCGGCCCACCCTGTCCGAACTGGAGTCCATCGGCGCGCAATACGTCGCGACGGTGGAGCCGACCGCCAAGGCGGCCCTGGACCGCCTGCGCGACGCCGGCTGGAAGATCGCGATCGTCAGCGGAGGCTTCACCCAGGCCATCCTGCCCCTGGCCCGGCATCTCGGCATCGAACGCGTCGAGGCGGTCACGCTGCGGTTCCATGCCGACGGCTCGTATGCCGGCTTCGACGAATCCTGCCCGACCTGCCGGACCAAGGGGAAGAACGCCGTGGCCCGTAAACTGAAGGAGGAGTTCCAGCCGACCAGGACGGTGATCGTCGGCGACGGCGCCAGCGACCTCGAGGTCAGGGAAGACGTCGACCTCATGGTCGGCTTCGGCCGCTACGCGAAGCGGCCCAAGGTGGTGGCCGGTGCCGACGCCTTCATCACCTCGCTCGACCAGCTGCCCGGGGTCCTGGGCTGAG
>CAZRPB010000041.1:5881-16481 GCA_964601955.1 uncultured Klebsiella sp.
GCCTTCGTCCAGGCGGCCGAATCCGCGGCCCCGGCCGCAGCCCAAGGACCCCTCCGCGTCTTCATGCGTTCCGGGCCGAAGTCCCACGGACCCGGCTGCCACGACCATCCGGCCTTCCTGCGTGACTGGACCGTGCTGCTGAAGGAGCGCGGCGCGCGCGTGACCGGGGGCGACGTCTTCCCGACCGCCGCGGATCTCGCCGACGTCGAAGTCATGGTCATCCACCGGCAGGTGGGCGGCAACTTCAAGCCCGAGGAGCAGAAGGTCATCGACGACTACGCCCGACGCGGCGGAGGCTTCGTCGTCATCCACGCGGGCGCCGTCGCCGGCGGCGACGCCTCCGCGGACCACTACCGCGACATGATCGGCGGCTCCTGGCGCCAGAAGGTCACCAAGTGGCGCGAAGGCCCGATGCAGCTGACCTTCGTCGACCGCGGGCACCGCATCACCGCGGACGTGGCCGACTTCGGCATGGACGACGAGATCTACTACGACATGGACCTGCGCGCAGACATCCACGTGCTGGCCACCGCCCCCACGCCGAAGAAGAAGGACGACGGCTTCGAGGCGCAGCCCCAGATCTGGACCTATGAGAAGCCCGGCGCCCAGCGCGCCTTCGTCTTCATCCCCGGCCACCGCTACGCGAACTTCGCCCGTGCCGACGTCCAGCGGCTCCTCCTGCGCGGCATCGCGTGGGCCGGACGACGCGACCCTTCCCTGCTGACCGGCGGGAAGTGATCGCGCTCAGACGCCGAGCAGCTCCTTGAGACGGCGGCGGCGGTAGCTGAAGATGCCCTCGACCTTGGGCTTCACGAACGGATAGGCCACTTCGCCGAGAGGCCAGAGCGGGAGCTTCCAGAGCACCTCGTCGTCCATGCGCGTCCTGCCGCCCTCGTCAGAGAACGTGTGCGTGTGGATCCAGAGGGCGTAGGGCCCGCGCAGCTGTTCGTCGACGAAGCCGTAGGGCGGATCCCAGTGGGCGATGCGCGTGCGCCAGCCGAAGGGGATGCCGTGCAGCTTGAGCCGGTAGTCGATCAGCGTGCCGACGCGCATCTCGATGGGCGTCGGGGTGAGGATGCGGAAGTCGAGCTCCGGAGGCGTGATGGCCTGCAGGTTCTCGGCCCTGGAGAAGAAATCGAAGACCTTCTCGACGGGCAGAGGCAGCAGCGCGGTCTCGAAGAAGCGATGCACGCCCCTGGGCAGGGACTTGGGTCGCGACAGGTGGTCTCGGCGGTGGTGGCGGATGACTTCGCTGTAGTCGCTCACGTTCGGGACGCCGCAGACTGGACCCGGCCGAGGTGACTGTCAAGGGACCGGACCGAAATCGGCTTGCCGCCCACGCCCGCGCGATTTCCCTAGGAGGCCGGCCCCATGTCATCCCCCCGTTCCCGCAACCGCACCCAAGGCGCCTTCGGCAACCGCCGGCCGCGCCCGCTTGGATACATCCCCGAGTCACCCCGGGAGATGCCCGTCGTCTCGGAGGAAAAACAGCGGACCATGGCCGAGAATCTCGTCAGTTTCTGCAGCGAACTGCTGGAGAACGCCCAGATGGAAATCAACAAGGCCAGGGCCAACAACCTGCCGAATTCCGAACTGAGACAGCTGCAGCACACCCTCACCAAGGGGGCGATGAACATCGGCATCAGCGTCTGGAACGCCTCCATCATGGGCGACAAGGCGATCATGAACGCCAGGAAAGTCATCGGAGCCCTGCCCCAGGCCCAGGGCGTCGACGAGCTGATCGACGAACTGCTGGACAAGAAGGCCCGCCTCTTCCCCGACGAGAAGTACCTGATCACCAACTTCCTCATGCCTTTCAGCGAGCGAAACGGCGGGTCGTTCACCATCAGCGCCGTCAACGTCAACCCCGAGGGCGTGCAGAAGGCGGACCTGTCGGACCTGGTGAAGGTGGGCGGCTGAGCGGCTTTCCATTTGCACCCCGCCGCGGAAAGGCAGGAATGGACGCATGGCATCCATCGCCCTCCGTGACGCTGAAGTGATCGACGAGGGCCGCCGTTTCCGGGCGGACATCCTCATCCGCGACGGCCGCATCGAACGGGTCGGGGACCTGGCCGGCGCGAAGGCCGAGCGGGAACTCGACCTGAAGGGCAAGCTGGTGGTGCCCGGCCTGATCGACGACCAGGTGCACTTCCGCGAGCCCGGTCTCACGCACAAGGCCGAGATCGCGACCGAGTCGAGGGCCGCGCTCGCCGGCGGCGTGACCTCCTACATGGAGATGCCCAACACCAACCCCCCGGCGACCACGCTCGAGGAACTCGAGAAGAAGTACGCCCGGGCGGCGGCCTGCTCCCCGGCCAACTACTCCTTCTTCCTCGGCGGCACCAACACCAACGCCGAGACGCTCAAGGCCATGGACCCGCGCAAAGTCTGCGGCGTGAAGGTGTTCATGGGCTCCTCGACCGGCGACATGCTGGTCGACCGCACGGAGGCCCTCGAGTCGATCTTCAGGCACTCCCCCGCCCTCATCGCCACGCACTGCGAGGACACCCCGATGATCAAGCGGGCCGAGGCCGAGGCGCGCGCCCGCTGGGGCGAGGACGTGCCCGCCGCCGAGCACGCCCGCATCCGCTCCGTCGAGGCCTGCTACGCCTCCTCCTCCCTGGCCGTCTCCCTCGCGCGCAGGCACGACGCCCGCCTGCACGTGCTGCACATCACCACCGCGAAGGAGCTCTCGCTCTTCTCCGCGGAGCCGCTTGGCGCCAAGAAACGCATCACCTCGGAGGCCTGCGTGCACCATCTCTGGTATTCGGAAGAGGACTACGCCCGGCTCGGGCACCGCATCAAGTGCAACCCCTCCGTCAAGACGCGGGCCGACCGCGACGCGGTCCGGGCCGCCGTGGCGTCCGGGGTGATCGACGTGCTCGCCACGGACCACGCCCCGCACACCAGGGAGGAGAAGGCCCAGGGATACTTCAAGGCTCCTTCGGGCCTGCCCCTCATCCAGCACCCCCTGCTCATGCTCATCGACATGGCGGCCCAGGGCGCCTTCAGCCTCGAGACCGCGATCGCCCGGGCGTGCCACGCTCCCGCCCGACTCTTCGGCGTGCAGGGCCGCGGCTTCATCCGCGAGGGACACTGGGCCGACCTCGTCGTAGTCGACCTCGGGAAGCAGACGAAGGTCAGCGCGGACAGTCTCCTCTACAAATGCGGATGGTCGCCCCTTGAAGGCCACGTCTTCAGCGCCTCGATCGAGCGGACCTTCGTCAACGGCGTGTGCGTCTACGAGGACGGCAAGGTGCGCCCGGACGCCCCGTCGGGCATGCGGCTGACCTTCGACGGGAACGCTCGCTGAGGGAAGCCGCGCAGGACCAGGGATCAGTCCGCCGGAATCTCGTCCTTGGCGCCCGCCTCGTAGCGTTCGCACCAGGCGCGTGACCACGAGGCGTAGTCGCCCGCCCGGATGTGGGCGTGCGCCTGGGCCATGAGGTCCTGCAGGAAGTGTATGTTGTGCAAAGCCAGCAGCGTGCCGCCCAGGCTCTCGCCCGCGTGATGGAGATGACGCAGGTAGGACCGCGAGAAATGGCGGCAGGCGTAGTTGTCCAGCCCTTCGACGAGCGGCCGATGGTCGTCCTTGTAACGCAGGTGCTTGAGATTGACCGGACCGTCGGGCGTGAAAGCGCCGCCGTGACGGCCGATGCGCGTGGGCATCGTGCAGTCGAACATGTCCGCCCCGAGACCGACCATCTTCAGCAGCTGGGCGGGCGTGCCCACGCCCATGACGTAGCGGGGCTTGTGGGCGGGCAGCAGGGGCGCGACGAGGCCGACCTGATGGAGCATGTGCTCCTCCGGCTCACCCACGCTGACGCCACCGATGGCGTGTCCCGGGAAGTCCAGCCCGCCCAGCTCCTCGGCGCAGCGGATGCGGAGGTCGTCATAGACCGAGCCCTGGTTGATGCAGAAGAGGTGGCGGCCGGAGGCGAGGAAGCCCCGTTCCTTGGCGAGGGCGAGCATCTCCTTGGCCCACCGGACCGACCGCGTGACGGCCACTTCGCAGGCCGCGCGTTCGCAGGGATAGGGCGGGCACTCGTCGAGCACCATGGCGATGTCCGAGCCCAGCTTGTCCTGGATGTCGAAGCAGTCCTTCACGTCGAGGAACAGCCGGTTCCCGTCGAGGTGGGAGCTGAAGTGGATGCCGTCGTCCGTGATCTGACGGAGCTTGGCCAGGGAGAACACCTGGAACCCGCCGCTGTCCGTCAGGATCGGCCGGCTCCAGTTCATGAACTTGTGCAGTCCGCCGGCGGCGGCGACCACGTCGCGGCCCGGCCGGAGGTTCAGGTGGTAGGTGTTGCTGAGCAGGATCTGGGCGCCCGTCTCCTCCACCTGGGCCGGCGTGAGCCCCTTGACCGTGGCCTGGGTGCCGACGGGCATGAAGACTGGCGTACGGACCTCCCCGTGGGGGGTCTGGAGGACGCCGAGACGGGCCGCCGAGCGCGCGTCAGTCTGCAGGAGCTTGAACACCCCGAAAACCTAGGGCTCGGCCGGGCACGCTGGCAAGGGGAAGGCGCCGAGCCGGCGGAGCTTGCGCAAGCGGACGCCGGCGTGCCACGTCCCCCCTCGGACTACAGCGAGAAGCTCTCCCCGCAGGAGCAGCTGGCCTTGGCGTTCGGATTGGAGAACTTGAATCCCCCGCCGATCATCTTGTCCGAAAAATCCAGCACCGTTCCGCGCAGGTAAAGGGCCGACTTCGGGTCGACCAGCACCTCCACCCCCGCGGTGCGGACCAGGATGTCCCCGGCCTTGGGGGCTTCGGCGAAACGGAGACGGTAGGAAAGGCCGTTGCAGCCTCCGCCGGAGATGGCCACGCGCAGGAACGGGACGCCGCCCTCCCGCTCACGGAGCGCCATGACCTTCGCTCCGGCGGGCGCGGTCAGGCGGACGAGCCGTTCATCGGCCTGCCGCGGGGCGGTGGTGACGTCGCCATCCATGATCGGAAGGGAACGTTCCGGCCCGCGAATGGCAAGCGTGCGCCCAAATCAGGCTTGCCCGGAACGGACCGCCCCGCCATCTAGGAACCTCCCGGGCGACGGTCGCGTAGCTCAGTTGGTTAGAGCGCTGCATTCACATTGCAGAAGTCACAGGTTCAAGTCCTGTCGCGACCACCACCCGGGAAGCGCCGCCCGAAGTTACAGTTTTATTAGATTATTATACTTTAATCGGACGTCGTTCTGGGCTTCCTAAAGGACGTCCGTTTCTACAAAAATGCTTCTGGTCACCCCCTGAAGAAGCATGTCAGAGAGCCCCGCATCCCGGTCCAATGAGACCGTCGCCCAGCTGCTGATCCGCATCCGTGAAGTCCATGAGAAGCGCGGCAACTGCACCATGGCCCTGAGGGCGGACGTCTGGATGCGCCTGGGCGGGGAGGACCTCGACATCAGTCCCGCCAACTTCCACCGCGCAGTGGCCCGCTGGCTGGTGAACGCCGGCCTGGTCTCCAAACGGGACGCGGACGACGTGGCCGCGGCCCTCTACTGCCTGGGCGTGACCAACTCCAACAACCTCTTCCAGAAGGTCCATCAGGGCAAGACCGAGCCCCATGGCATCGGACGCAACGGCCGGCTGAACGGCCGCGGCCGCCGGCGCCTGCAGGGCTGAGGCCCGCTCGGCGGCCCGCCGTTGACTTCGCCCCGGCCGTCCGGGATGATGGACGGATGAGCCGCCACCAGGAGAGGCGCGAAAAGGACAAGGAACGCGCCCGTTCCTTCATCGAGCGCCGTCTGGACGACATCCGGCGCCGGCTGGGGCTGAAATCGCACGACGCCCCGCTGCCCGGCGAGGCCGCCTACGATGACACCGAGATCGGCCGGGCCCCGGGGCAGCTGCCCGCCGCCTCGCCCTTCGAGTCCACCGCCCCCACCCGCTTCCGGGTGCACTGCTACGACGAGAACTCCTGCAAGATGGAGGAGTTCTCGGACCTGGACGCCATCGGACGCTACGCCGGACGGCCCGGCATGGTCTGGATCCAGGTCCTCGGCATCACCGACCCCCAGGTGGTGCACGTCGTCGGCGCCTTCTTCGACATCCCGATGCTCGCCCAGGAGGACGTGCTCACGAGCACCTCCCGCCCGAAGTTCGAGGAGCATGGCGACAAGATCCTGGCCGTGGCCCGCTCCGTCCGCATCGGCGTCGAGGAGGACACGCCCCGCGGACAGCAGATCTCGGTCATCGCGGCCCAGAACTGGGTCATCTCGTTCCATGAGAACGACGAGAAGGTCTTCGACGCGGTCGAACGGCGCATCGCCGAGAACAAGGGCAACATCCGCAAATGGCATGCGGGCTACCTCTTCTACTCCCTGCTGGACACCCTGGTCGACCGGCTGCTCTACCAGACCGAGGAGATCGAGGACGCCATCACCGAACTGGAGGACTCCATCCTGAAGGGCACCGACGACTGGGACCTCAACGAGGTCTACCGGCTCAAGCGCGTGGTGGTGCGGCTCAGCCGCCTCGCCCAGCCGCTGAAGGACATGGTCAGCGTGCTCGAGCACTACGAGCACCCCCTCCTGCCCTCGTCCCTCGACATCTACCTGCGCGACCTCTACGACCACTCGATCCGCGCCGCGGACCGCATCGAGCACGCCCGCATGGTCCTCCAGGACCTCCAGGAATACCACCATACGCAGCAGGAGCGTAAGACGAGCGAGGTGGTCCGGGTGCTCACGGTGATGAGCTCGGTCTTCATCCCGCTGACGTTCCTCGTGGGCGTCTGGGGCATGAACTTCGAGTTCATGCCGGAGATCCACACGGAATGGGGCAGGAAGTACGGCTACCTGCTCGCCTGGGGCACCATCGGCCTGACGGCCCTGGGCATCACGCTCTGGATGAAGCGCAAGCGCTGGTGGTGAGGGCCTCGCCGGCCCGGCCTCACGCGCAATCCTGGGCGTCGACGTCCAGGACGTCGGCGACGTCGGCGTCGCGCAGGAACTTGGCGCGGAGCGGCAGCAGCGCGGCCAGCAGGGGCTTCACCGCGGGCACGAGGTACCACACGTGGAAGCGGTGCTGATCCTGCACCTTCTCAAAAGGACACGGGGCCGGACCGCGGATCTCGGCAAGGCCCGGATGCAGCCGCTCGAACTCCTTGACCCACGCCTCGGCCACGAAGGCGACCTTCTCGGCGTTGCGACCCCGGAAGAGGTGCCGCACGAGATGCCGCTCGGGCGGGTAGCCGAACTCGACGCGGCGCTCCATTTCGGCCGAGACGAAGCCGGCGTAATCCAGACGCTTGGCGAACTGCACGGGGTCGGAGGCGGGCTGGAAGGTCTGCACGACCACGACCCCCTCGAGGTCGCCCCGTCCCGCCCGGCCCGCCACCTGCGTCAGGAGCTGGAAAGTGCGCTCCGGGGCGCGGAAGTCGGGCATCTGCAGCGAAAGGTCAGCGTCCAGGATGCCGACCAACGTCACGCGCGGGAAGTCGAGGCCCTTGGCGATCATCTGGGTGCCGAGCAGTACGTCGTAGCGGCCGGCCCGGAAGTCGGAGAGCACCTTGCGGAAGAGGTCCTTGCGGCCCATGGTGTCGGCGTCGAGGCGGGCGACCTTCATCCGCGGGAAGAGCTGGGCGAGGGCCTCCTCCGCACGTTGCGTGCCGTAGCCCTTCCAGCGCACCTTGGGTGAGCGGCAGGCGGGGCAGGCGACCGGAGCCGGCTCCCGGTGGTCGCAGAGATGGCAGCGCGCCGTGTCGTCGGTGCGATGCAGGGTGAGGGAGACGCTGCAGCGGGGGCACTGCACGGCCGCCCCGCAGTCCGGACAGACCAGCGACCGGGAGTGCCCGCGGCGATTGAGGAAGAGGATGGACTGCTCCCGGCGCTGCATGCGTTCGCGCAGGCCGTCGACCAGCTCACGGGAGAGGATGTGCTGGCCCTTGGAGTGCAGGACCTCACGGCGCATGTCCACGATGCGGAACGCCGGCATCGGGCGGTCGTCGACCCGCGCGGGCATGACGTCCAGGGCGTAACGGCCCGCCGCGGCGTTGCGCCAGCTCTCCATCGAGGGCGTGGCCGAGCCCAGGACGCAGGCGGCCCCCAGCAACGAAGCCCGCATCACGGCCACGTCGCGCCCGTGGTACATCGGCGTCTCCGACTGCTTGAAGGAGGCCTCATGCTCCTCGTCGACCACGATGAGCCGCAGGTCCGGCAGCGGCGCGAAGACCGCCGAGCGGGCTCCGACCACCACCCTCGCCTGCCCGAGCGACATCGCCATCCAGGCGTCGAAACGTTCGCCCGCGGAGAGATGGCTGTGCCAGACGACGACCTTGGTCCCGAGGTCGGCGAGACGGGAACGCAGACGCCCGACGGTCTGGGGCGTGAGCGCGACCTCCGGCACCAGGAACACGGCGGAGCCGCCTTCTGAGACGACCTTGCGGATCAGCGAGACGTAGACCTCGGTCTTGCCCGAGCCGGTGACGCCGTGCAGGAGATGGGCCCGGAAGGCGCGGGAATCGAGCGTCGCGGACACGGAGGCGACCGCGGCGGCCTGCTGGGGATTGAGGGCGTGGCCGGCGGCAGGGACGCCCTCCGCCTCGGCGAAGGGGTCGTCATACGCGACGCGGAGCAGCACGCTGGAATCCTCATGGACGACGCCCGAGCGGATGAGCGCGTCCACCGCCTGCTGCGACAGTCCGAGTCCGTTGACCGCCTTGGCCCGGTCGGCCGGACCTTTCTGGGCGGAGAGGAAATCGATGAGCTGGGCCTGGCGCGGCGCGCGGCGTCGCAACTTGTCCAGCGCCTCGGCTTCCGGAGGACGCGCGAGCGTGAGCATGCGGCGCAGGACCGGGCGGACGCCCTTGCGGACGGCCGCGGGCAGGAGCGTCTCGAGCACCGAATTGAGCCCGCATCCGTAGTACCCCGCCATCCACTCGGCGAGCCGGCAGCAGTCAGGGGTCATCACCGGCTGCTCGTGCTCGAGGAGCATCACGCTGCGGAGCTTCGCGTCCGGCGGAGGCTCCGCCGGACACTTCCAGACGACGCCCAGGCTGGTGCGCCCGCCCAGGGGGACGCGCACGAGATGTCCCGGGCGCAGCTGGCCCTTCAGCGCCGCCGGCACCGAATACGAGTAGGCCCTCGCGCCACCGTCGAAGGGGACGACCTCGGCCACGCCGGGCTCGATCTCTCCGAAAAGGTCTGGCACGCGGGGACAGTCGCCCAATGGTCCGGGCTTTTCAAGCGGCGGCTGGGGTCAGCCCCCGTCGCCGTTGGAATGCGCCGCGATGCGGGCGCACATCAGGGCCCAGAAGCAGCCGATGCAGTTCGCCACGACCAGCTGCAGGGAGGTCGGGAGGGAATAGAAGATGAAGGTTCCCGGCAGCCACACGCAGTAGTTGGGCAGGAGATTGGGCAGGACGAGCCGGCGGTACCAGCCCGGCCCCATCGAAGCCCGCAGGCGGGACAGATCCCAGCCGTAGTCCTTCCAGAGGTGGGAGATGGCCTGCAGGGGCGCGCCGATGAACACGGTGAAGCCGAGCATGTCGACCGCGACCTTGAGGCTGACCGCGCGGAGGCTGGGCTCCTCGCCGAACCAGCGCGCCTGCAGGGAGTAGAAGCCGCTGATGAGCACGCCCATGAGCGCCCACCAGACGAGGCAATGCACGAGGTCGGGCAGCGGATGCCTCGGGCGCAGACGGGGGAAGGCCATGCGGAAGCACCAGGGCACGAGCCCGGCGGAAAGGGACGACCAGACGGCGGCGAAGACGAGCGGTGATTCCACGTTGAGCGCGCCGATGCGGTCCAAGGCCCGACGAACCTCGTCGACGCGGTAGTAGCTGACGGTCAGGGCGGTCGCGAAGCCCAGGATGATGAGCAGCGGGAAGAAGTTGTCCCGCACGGCCCGGAGCCCGGCGGTCCAGGGAGGAGGAAGCGCCTCCTGGCTCATCCGAGGATGCGGCGCAGGAGCTGGTCGACCAGCCCCGGGTTGGCCTTGCCCTGGGTGCGCTTCATGATCGGGCCCTTGAGCGCGTTGATGGCCTTCTCATTGCCGGCGCGGTATTCGGCGATGGACTTGGCGACGGACGGATCGGCCACCACCTCACGGATGATCTTCTCGAGCTCGCCGGTGTCGCTGTTCTGGCGGAGGCCCTTGGCGTCGACGATGGCGGCGGCGTCCTGGCCGGTCTTGAACATCTCGGCGAAGACTTCCTTGGCCTGCTGCTTGGAGATCACGCCGTCATCGGTCAGTTTGACCAGACCGGCCAGCTGGGCGGGCTTGATCGGGCAGGATGAAAGCGAGACCGGGGCGGAAGCGGACTCATCGAAGGCACCGGCGGCGCCCGCCGAGGCGGCGAGGTCGCGGAGCAGGTCGTTGGCGACGAGGTTGGCGATGCCGGAAGGATTGGCGGGGTGCGCGGCCACGGCGGCCTCGAACCATTCGGCGAGGGCGCGGTCGTTCACCAGCACCGAGGCGGCGGTGTAAGGCAGGCCGAGTTTCTCGACGTAGCGACGCTGGCGGTCGTACAAGTTCTCGGGAACCTGCCTGGCGAGGCGCGTGACGGTCTCGCGGGAGATCTTCAGGGTCGGGATGTCCGGATCGGGGAAATAGCGGTAGTCGTGGGCGTCTTCCTTGTCGCGGAGGACATAGCCGCGGGCGAGCTCGG
>CAZRPB010000042.1:0-16164 GCA_964601955.1 uncultured Klebsiella sp.
AGCTTCTGCAGGGCGAGCACCTCCTGGTCGATTTCCGCCGGCTCGGGAAGGACGTCCGTGTCCTTGACGTAGCCCAGCACGTGGGCCGCCATCGGTCCGTTGGGATAGCTGCGCACGATGTCCGACTCGAGTCGGATGGGGCCGTCGGAAGGGAACTGCTCGATGAATCTCGCGACGGACCGGTTGCCTTCCTCGGGCGTCGGCGCGCCTTCCTTGCCCGTGGGGTCGGGGAAGGCGAGGTCGGCGATGAGCGTGAAGGGCAGGGCCCGCCGTTCACGCAGGTGCTTGCGGAGCTCCTCGACGTTCACCGTGCGCTCCTTGTGCTTGGCCAGCGGGACTTCCTTGCGTCGTGCGGTCGGCGAACCCGGCTTCCGCTCAGGGGTGTCGATGACCGTCCACACCTTGTCGAGCCACTGCTGAAGCACCTGCACGCGGGCCTGCTCCAGCAGGGCATCCGCATCCACCGGCGTCTTGGCCGACCTCGCCAGGCGCAACGACCTCAGGTAGGCGGCGCGGACCTGCTGCTGCAGCTCGGGCAGGTCGGCCCTGACGCTCCAGCGCACGCGGTTTTCCACGAGCACGTGTCCGGCTCGGTCGTGGATGACCCCCCGGGCCGGCGGGATGAGTACCACGCGGCGGCTCTGGGAGTCGGACTGGACCTTGAGCTCGCCCGATTGGACCAGCTGACGGACCGCGAGGCCGACCAGGACGTAGAGCATGCATGCGGCCATGAGGCCGAACACCGTCAGCAGGCGCGCCTTGCTGACGGGCGTCGAGGGCAGGATCTCCGGTCCAGTTCCTTCGCGCATGGCTCAGGCCTCCCTGGCTTCCGGCACCCCAAGACGGTCCATCAGCGATTCCTGGGCGCGTAGCATGAAGGGGGCGGCGACTGCGGCGCAGGCCGCCGCAACCATCACCTGCAGCATGCCGAACCAGACGCCATTGACGATGCTGACGTGTGAGCCTTCCGCGGCGGCCCTGAATCCGCCCAGTGTGAACCAGGCTGCGGCTGCGGCCCCGTTCAGGCCGATCGCGGCCATCCATATCGCCGCGGGACGGCGAAGCAGGCGTTGCGGTCCGCAGATCGACAGCGCCGCGAAGGCCAGCGCGAAGGCGAGCCAGCCGTCGGCGATCGGACGGCGCGCCTCGAACATGAAGCCGACGCAGAGGGCGAACAGCGCGGCCGGCCCGCGGCCCAGTCGGCGGGCCGGCGCGATGACGGCCGCTCCGGTCAGGAAGCATGCGAGCCCGGTGTCCACCATGACGTCTGAGACCAGGTCTGAGACGAGGAGCCACGGGTAGGTGGCGAGCAGCAGGAGGAACCAGGATCCGTTCATGCCTCAGCGGAAGTCGTCGACGCGGCTTTCGGTCAGCTGTTCGCCCGGTGTCGGATAGACGGGCACCAGCACGGCCACTTCGTGGATGGAGTTCAGGGCGCGCGGCGGCGTGACGTCCGCCTCCCTGAAGTCTCCCTTCGAGGTGGGTCGGAACGGGCCGTCGACATGGCCGAGCAGAAGGCCGGCCGGGAAGACGCCTCCGATGCCCGTGGTCATCAGGCGCGCCTCCTGGCCCGCGGGGGCGCCGTAGTCCTTGGGCACGTTCGTCACCAGGGCCGAACCTCGTGAGCCGGAGGCCGTGCCGGTCAGCAGCACGACCCTGCGCTGCTCGTCCCCGTCGAGATGGGCCGTGCAACGGAAGCCAGGGCTCGTGATCAGGTCGATTTCGCTGGAATTGAGGTGCACCTGGGCGACGCGTCCGATGACCTGGTTGCCGAAGACCACCGGACTGAAGGGCCTGACGCCGTCGGTACGTCCCTTGCGTATCGTGATGCGCTGCCACCATCCGGTGGAGTCACGGGCCACCACGCGCGCGACGACCGTCCGGTATTCGGGGGCGGGACCGTAGCTGAGCAGCGTGCGAAGCCGCGCGTTCTCTTCGGCGAGCCCCTTCATCTCGATGAGACGCAGCTCCAGGCCCGCGTTGATGCGTCCGAGGTCGCGGCCGGCCTCGGCGAGCTCCTCCGTCGAGCGCGTGCGCAGCTCCCAGTAGCGGGCAAGGTCACGGGTCCGACCGGCCAGCTCGAGGGCGGGCGCCTGAAACTCCACGAAGGCTTCGCGCGTGAAACGACGCACGACGGAGGGGCCGAAGCACCAGGCCAGGAAGACCAGCGTCAGCAGGACGTAGGAGGCCTTGGCTCCCTGTTCTTCGCGGATCATGGCCGAGAGGGCCGGGAATCAGTCCCGGCTCTTCCAGCGGGACGAGTTGGCGAGGATCTTGCCCGTGCCGTTGACCACGCAGCAGAGGGGGTCGTCGGCGACGATGACCGGCACGCCGGTGGCCTCGGAGATCGCGCGGTCGATCTTGCGGATGAGCGCGCCGCCGCCGGCCAGCACGATGCCCCGCTGGTAGAGGTCGCCGGACAGCTCCGGAGAGAGGCGTTCGAGCGACCCCTTGATCGTCTCGATGATCTGGGTGATGTTGTCGCGCATCGCCTCGCGGATCTCCTGCGAGGAGACGTGCATCTCGCGGGGCATGCCGGAGACGGCGTCGCGGCCGCGGATCTCGTAGGTGAGCTCCTGTTCCAGCGGGTAGGCCGAACCGATCTTGATCTTCAGCTCCTCGGCGGTGCGTTCACCGATGATCAGGTTGTAGGAGTTCTTGATGTACTTGATGATCGAGGAGTCGAATTCGTCGCCGCCGACGCGGATGGATCGGGCGGCGTCCTTGGCGATGCCTCCGAGAGAGAGCACGGCCACCTCGGTCGTGCCGCCTCCGATGTCGACGATCATCGACGCGGCCGGCTCCTCGATGGGGAGGCCGGCTCCGATGGCCGAGGCGATGGGCTCAGGAATCGTGATGACGTCGTCGGCGCCGGCCCGGTAGGCCGAGTCCTGGACGGCGCGCTTCTCCACCGCGGTGATTCCGTAGGGGACGGCTACGACGACGGTCAGGTTGGTGAAGAAGGACCGACGGGCCACCTTGCCGATGAAGTAGCGCAGCATGTGCTCGCTGATCTCGAAGTCGGCGATGACGCCGTCCTTCATGGGGCGCAGCGCCTCGATGTCGCCGGGCGTCCTTCCGAGCATCATCTTGGCCTCGTTGCCCACCGCGATGGGCTTGCGGGTGCTGCTGCGGATGGCGACCACGCTGGGCTCCCGGAGCACCACGCCGCGATCCTTGAGGAAGACGAGGGTGTTGGCGGTTCCGAGGTCGATGCCGATCGCCTGATTGAATAGGCCGGGGAAACGCTTGAACATCTCGAGGGTGGGTTGACCTTTTGAACGGGTTATTCACAGGGGAGTCAAAAGCAAAGTTGGCTACGGAGGCCCTGCACGCTCGGTCTAAATGTCGGGCATTCAGGGATTTGGACGCAGCTGCTCCCTTGGCGATAGGCCGACCTTTCCCGTTGCCGTCATGCCTGAGCGTCCTAGGGTGCCGTCACCCCATGAACACCCCCGTTGATCGTCGCGGTTTCCTTCACACTGCCGGCCTCGCCGCCGCCGGCTTCGCGGCCGCCCGCCCCTGGGTCAGGTCCGCCGCCCGCACCGTCTCTCCGAATGAGAAGATGAACGTCGCCGTGATCGGATTCGGCGGCGTGGGGCGCAGCAACATTCGCAACTGCGCCGATGAGAACGTCGTCGCCCTCTGCGACCTGGATCTCGGCCGTTGCGCCGATACCATCAAGTTCTTCCCCAAGGCGAAGACCTACACCGACTACCGCAAGATGCTTGAGGCGCATCCGGAGATCGACGGCGTCATCGTCGCCACCCCCGACCACACCCACGCCCACATCGCGATGGACTGCATGCGCGCGGGCAAGCACGTCTACGTGCAGAAGCCCATCGCGCACTCCGTCTTCGAGGCGCGTCGTCTGACGGAGGCCGCCCGGGAACACAAGGTGGTCACGCAGATGGGCAACCAGGGCAACTCCGGCGAGGGCATCCGTCTCATCACCGAATGGGTCGCCGCCGGTCTCATCGGCCAGGTGCGCGAGGCCCACGCGTGGACCAATCGTCCCATCTGGCCGCAGAGCATCGACATGGGCCGTCCGCCCGAGGGCGAGAAGCCGCCGGAAGGGATGGACTGGGACCGATGGATCGGCCCGGCGCCCATGCGTCCCTTCAGCGCCGCCTATCACCCTGGAAAGTGGCGCGCCTGGTGGGATTTCGGAACCGGTTCGCTCGGAGACATGGGCTGCCACATCATCGACCCGCTCTTCCTGGCGCTCAAGCTGCGCTACCCCGTCAGCGTCGAGGGCAGCACGCCGACCGTCTACCAATCCGTTCCTCAGGGACTGGGCAAGCTCGTCGAGCCCAAGAACGAGTGCTACCCCGCGGCCTCGATCGTTCGCTACCGCTTCCCGGCGCGCGAAGGCATGCCGGAGCTGCTTATGACCTGGTGGGACGGCGGACTCATGCCGCCCCGTCCGGTCGAGCTTGAGGAAGGCGAGATGTTCGGCGATTGGAGCGGCGGCTGCCTCCTGGTCGGCGACAAGGGCAAGATCGTCTGCGGCTGCTACGGTGAACGTCCGCGTCTGCTCAGCGCCGACCTGCGGGCGGAGGCCAAGAAGCTCGCCAAGACGCTCCCGCGCGTGCCCGGCAACTCCTCCGGTCACGAGAAGGCCTGGATCCGCGCTGTGAAGGGCGGTCCCGCCGCCTCGTCCAATTTCGAGTATTCCGGGCCGCTCTCCGAAGCCGTGCTGATGGGCAACCTGGCCATCCGCTTCCCGAACAAGCTGCTGCTCTGGGACGGCGAGAAGATGCAGGTCACGAACGACCCTGCCGCGAACGCCTACGTCAAGCGCGCCTATCGCGAAGGTTATTCGCTTTGAACCCTCCGGCGGCGTCTTCGTTCAGGAGACGCCGCCGAAGTGCCAGGCGAGCAGGGCGGCTCCGGCGGCGATGCGGTACCAGCCGAAGGGAGCCAGACCCTTCCGGGACACGTAACCGACCATCCATCGCACGGCCACGAAGGCCGAGACTGCCGCCACGGCCAGGCCAAGCCAGGCGTTGCCGGCGGGATAGACCCGGGGGAGCGCCGGACCGAGGGACCACGCCTTGTAGGCCGAGGCGGCGGTCAGGGTGATGAGGCCGAGAAGGAAGGAGAACTCCGTGGAGGCCGCTCGCGAAAGTCCGGCATGTCGCGCGCCGAGGATCGTGGCAAGGGAGCGGCTCGTCCCGGGGATGAAGGCCAGGCATTGCCAGAGGCCGACTCTGGCCGCCTGCTTCCAGTCCATGCCGGTCAGTTCGTCATCGGATGCGGCGGGAGAGGGCAGGCGCGCTTCGAGCGCCAGCGTCAGGACCCCGCCGACCGCGAGCGCGACCGCGACGACGGGCACGCTGAAAAGGTGTTCGGTGATGAAGTCCTTCGCGGTCAGGCCGAGCACGGCCGCCGGAAGGAACGCGAGGAGCAGGGCAAGCGCCAGCCGCAACGATGCCCGGTTGAGCGAAACCACGCCGGTGACCAGGGATGACACGCGTCGCCAGTAGGCGAGCAGCACGGCGAGGATGGCTCCGAACTGCACGATCACGACGTAGTCGTCCGCCGCGCGCTTCTGGTCCACGGACCGTCCCTTGCGGTCCTTGACGTCCGCGACGGTGACTTCAGGGCTCGCGGGCACGCCGAGCAACCGGTCGCTGACGATGAGATGGCCGGTCGAGCTGACCGGCAGGAATTCCGTGACGCCTTCGACCAGTCCGGTGACCAGGGCCCTCTCCGTCGTGAAGGATTCCCGTGTCGCCTCGGCCGAGACCTCGGTCCGCTGTCCGAAGCACAGGGGGGCGAGGAGCAGGACGGCCAGTCGGACGGACATGCGAAAAGCAATGCACCCGTCACCCCCTTGGGCAAGCCCCTTGCCGCTTGCGCCCACGTCCGTTCGGGCTTTCTTCCGTGGCATGTCGGCTTCCAGCCTGATTCCCACCACGGAGCCCCGGTTCACGGTGCCTGACGCACGCGGCCGGTTCGGCCGGTTCGGCGGCCTCTACGTGCCGGAGACGCTGATGACGCCGTTGCTGGACCTGGCGGCTGCCTACGGGCAGGCCCGGCGTGATCCGGAGTTCCAGCGTCAGTTCGCCGACATGCTTCGCGACTACGCCGGACGCCCCACCGGGCTTTATTTCGCCGAGTCGCTGACCAGGCACCTCGGCGGCGCCAAGGTCTACCTGAAGCGCGAGGACATGCTCCATACCGGGGCGCACAAGATCAACAACGTCATCGGGCAGGCCCTGCTGGCGCGGCGCATGGGCAAGAAGCGCATCATCGCGGAGACGGGAGCCGGCCAGCATGGCACGGCCACCGCGGCGGTCTGCGCGCGTTTCGGGCTCAAGTGCGTGATCTACATGGGCGCGACGGACATGGAACGCCAGGCGCTCAATGTCTACCGCATGCGCCTGATGGGAGCGGAGGTGCGCGGGGTCGAGGCAGGACAGCGGACGCTCAAGGAGGCGGTCAACGAGGCCATGCGCGACTGGGTGACCAACGTCCGCGAGACCCACTACATCCTCGGCACGGCTTACGGCGCCCATCCCTATCCCATGATGGTCCGTGACTTCCACCGGATCATCTCCCTGGAGTCGCGTCAGCAGATCATGGCGGCCGAGGGCCGGCTGCCCGGTCATGTCGTGGCCTGCGTCGGGGGAGGCTCGAACGCCATCGGAGCCTTCTTCGAATACCTCGACGAACCGGCCGTGCGCCTCGTCGGCGTCGAAGCGGGCGGTCGCGGCATCAGCCGCGGCGAGCATGCCGCACGTTTCGCCGGCGGTCGCCTGGGCGTGCTGCAAGGCTGCATGACGTCCATCCTCATGGACGACGAGGGACAGATCGAGGGCACGCATTCGGTCTCGGCCGGGCTCGACTACGCCGCGGTGGGCCCTGAGCACGCCTACTACCGCGAGCGCGGCCGCATCGATTACGCGCATGCGACCGACGCCGAGTGCCTCGAAGGCTTCCAACTGCTGTCGCGCACGGAAGGCATCATCCCAGCCCTTGAGTCCAGCCATGCCGTGGCGCACGGCTGCAAGCTCGCCGCCTCAGGTCGTCCGGATGACGTGGTCATGATCAACCTTTCCGGCCGGGGCGACAAGGACGTGTGGAGCGCCGCCCGCGCGATGGGGCAGGAGATCCGGCTCTGACATGGCCGCCTCGTCCATGACCGGTTTCGGTCGCGCCGAGGCCGACGTCGGCGGACTCCGTCTCGTCATTGAGATCGCTTCCGTCAACCAGAAGGGGCTGCAGGTGGGCGTCCATGGCCCCGACTGCTGGTCCGCGCTTGAATCCACGGCCGCCGGCTGGGTCCGCGCCCGTCTCATCCGCGGCAAGGTCACCGCCAGGGTGACGCGCACGGTCTCCGGAACTTCCAGGCTCTGGAACGCCGAATCCGTCCGTGCCTCGCTCGAGGAGCTGGCTCAGCTCGCCGCCCTCAACAAGATTCCGTTCACGCCCGACGCCGGCGTCCTGCTGCGGCTGGCCGAGGCCGGGCGCGGCGGTTCCGAGGACTATCCCGCCTTCGAATCGGCGGAACCGTCCCTGAGGCGCTCCTTCGAGACGGCCTTGGATCAACTCAAGACGATGCGCCTCGCCGAGGGGGCTGCGTTGGCCGCCGATCTGGCGGCGCGCATCGCCAGGATCTCCTCGCTGGTCGATGGCATGGAGTCATCCGAGAGCGGCGCTCCCGCCAGACATCGTGAGATTCTCCTGCGCCGCCTTCGCGACGCGGGCCTGACGGTCGACCCGGCGGACGAACGGGTGCTCAAGGAGCTGGCCCTGTTCGCCGACCGATGCGACATCACCGAAGAGACCGTCCGCCTCCGCAGCCACTGCGGTCAGTTCCTGGAGGAGCTGCCGACGCCCGGAGCGGGCAGGAAGCTGGACTTTCTGGTCCAGGAGTTCCTGCGGGAGGTCAACACCATCGGCAGCAAGGCGGTCGAAATCGCCACCACCCGGCTGGTTTTGGAGGCCAAAACCGAGATCGAGCGCGTCCGCGAGCAGGTGCAGAACCTGGAGTGAAAATAAAGTTGGCGGGGTATTGCCAGATCGGGCTTTCCCATACTATTGATTATCAACGCTTACGCAACACGACCATGTCCAACAACCTGACCAAGCGAGACATCGTCATCGAGATCTTCACCAAGAAGGGCTATCCCCAGAAGCACATACGGGACAGCGTGCAGATGACCTTGGACGCCATCGCGGAGGCCTTGCTGGCCGGGCGCGACGTTGAGCTCCGCAACTTCGGCGTATTCCAGGTGCAGGTCCGCAAGAGCCGCATCGGTCGCAATCCGAACCGCCCTGAGACGGACGTCGTGATCCCGCAGCGCGCCGTCATCAAGTTCAAGGCCGGCAAGGAGCTGAAGGCCAAACTCAAGTCCATCGACATCTCGAAGATCGGACAGAAGCCCGAGCAGGGCCAGTAAGCCCGATGTCCGAAGCGAGGACTCTCCCGGGTTTCCGTGAGTTCTATCCCGAGGACCGCGCGGTAATCGGTCACATCTTCGAAGTCTGGCGCAGCGCCTGCCGCCGCCATGGTTTCCGTGAATGGGAGCCGCCGGTGCTTGAGCCGCTCGAGCTGTTCACCGAGAAGTCGGGTGAAGAGATCGTCCGTCAGCTGTTCAACTTCGAGGACAAGGGCGGCCGCAAGGTGAGCCTCCGGCCTGAGATGACGCCGTCCCTGGCCCGCATGGTGGGCGCCCGGGCCAACGGCATGCCCAAGCCGATCCGCTGGTTCGCGATCGGCGAAAACTACCGTTACGAGAAGCCCCAGAAGGGTCGCCTGCGGGCCTTCTACCAGCTCAACGCGGACCTCCTCGGTGAGGCGGGACCTTCGGCCGACGCAGAGATCATCGCCCTGTGCGCCGAATGCCTGCTCGGCTTCGGACTCACGCAGTCGGACTTCCGCATCCGGATTTCCGACCGCACCCTCTGGTTCCGTTATCTCGCCACGCTGGGCGTGCCTGAGGACAGGGCCGGGCAGGTGCTGGCGGTGGTCGACAAGCTCGAGCGCGGCACCCCCGATGAACTGACCAAGGCGATGACCGCGGCTCTCGCCGGCGTCTCGGTCGATCCCGCCGCCGTCCTGAGGGGCTCACGCGAGTTCGCGGCCGCGCAGTCCTTCGATGAGCTGACCCGACTGGCATCAGGTGATGAAGCCATGCGGTCCCGTCTGGCTGACTGGAAGCACCTGCTCGACGCCCTCAAGGCCATGGGGCTTTCCGAGTGCGTGACAGTCGATCTGACCATCGTGCGCGGGCTGGCCTACTACACCGGTTTCGTCTTCGAGGCCTTTGAGACGGGCGGGGAGGCCCGCGCCCTCGCCGGCGGCGGTCGTTACGACGCCCTCGTGGCCAAGCTCGGCGGCCCCGACCTGCCTGCCGTCGGCTTCGGCATGGGCGACGTGACCTTGCGCGACCTGCTTGAACTCAGGGGCAGGCTTCCGGCCTACGTCGAAGGACCCGACTTCTACGCCCTCATCCTGGGCGAGGACGCGAGAGCCGCGGCCCTCGAGGACGTCGCCGCCCTGCGGCGGGCCGGATTCCGGGTCGAATACAACCTGAGGGACGGAAAGTTCGGCAAGCTCGCGCAGGCCGCCGAAGCCGCCGGAGCCAAGTACGGCGTGATCTACGGCGGCGAAGAGGTCGCCCGAGGCGTGGCCAAGGTGCGCAGCTTCGTCGACCGCAGGGAAGGCGTGGTGCCCCGGGCCGACATCTTGCCCGCGCTGCGCGCCGTGCTTGAGGAAGGGATCGAAGCCGTCATCCCCTGAGCATGTCACAGCCGGAGCGTCAGTACCGGGACATGGCGAAGACCGCCACCTGGACGATGGTCTCCCGCGTGCTCGGCCTGATGCGCGACCAGCTCATCGCCGCCGTGTTCGGCGCCGGGGCGGTCGGGGCCGCCTTCCTTTTCGCCTTCCAGATTCCGAACCTGTTCCGAAGGCTCCTGGGCGAAGGCGCCCTGACCGCCGCGGTGGTGCCCGTGCTGGCCGAGAAGACCGCCCGTGACGGAGCGCCGGCCGCGTTCGCCTTCCTGAACCACGTCCTGCGGCGGGTGACACCCTGGATGATCTTCATCACCGTGTGCCTGTCGACGGCCGCGCTCATCTTCTCATTCCTCGCCGAGGATCCCAGTCATGCCCTCGCGGCTGAGCTTACGGCGCTGTGCATGCCGTACATGCCCCTGATCTGCCTGGCCGCCCTGTTCACGTCCGCGGTCAATCTTTCGGGCCGGTTCGGACTGGCCGAATTCGCCTCCGGCCTGCTCAACCTCTGCATGATCGCCGCGCTGGGCCTGGGCGGGCTCATGTTCGCCTCCAGCGATGAGGGGCGAGCCCGCTGGCTTTGCGCCGGCGCCCTCGTGGGCGGACTCGTTCAGCTTCTCGTGCCCATGTGGGGCCTGCGGGCTTCCGGCTGGAACATGGGATCTGTCCGGCCCGATGAGGCGGCATGGACCGCGCTGCGCGTCGCCTTCATTCCCGCCGCCCTCGGCGCGGGCATCCAGCAGGTCAATTTCCTAATCTCCCGGGCCCTGGCGTTCAACGTCGGGGACGGCGGTCTGACTTACTACTACATCGCCAACCGGATCGTGGAGCTGCCCATCGGACTGTTCTCGGCCTCCGTCGCGACGGTCATGTTTCCGGCCCTGGCGTCCGCCTGGGCCGTCCGCGATCATGCGCGCCTGGCCGAGGACTACGCCCGGGGCTTCCGGCTCGTGCTTGCCATCAACATCGGCGCGGCCGTCGGACTGGCGGTGCTTTCGGAGCCCGTCGTCAGGCTTCTGTTCGAGTTCGGCCGTTTCACCGAGGAGGACTGTCACAACACGCGAGACGTCCTGGTCCTGTTCGCGCTGACCATGCCGGTCCTCTCCCTGATGAGCCTCGTCACACGGGCCCTCAACGTCGCGGGAGAGACCAAGGAGACCTTTCATGCCGCGATGCATGCTGTGGCGGTCAACGTCGTGCTCTCCCTTGCCGCAGTCCTGATGGGCTACGGCGTACAGGGGCTTGCGGTGGCTAACGGCGTCTCCACGGTCTGGCAGTACGTCGTCCTGCGAAACCGGCTGAAGGCCACGGCGCCGCAATTCCTAGGCGTCTCGTTCGTCGGCCCCCTTTGCAAGGCCTGCGTCGGATCGCTCGCGATGGGGGCCGTCGCCTACAAGGGATATCGCTTCCTCGTCCCCTTCATGACCGAATGGCTGGGAGGGAAGGGCGGACTCATCGCATCCATGGCCGTAGCGGGCCTCGCCGCCATGGCCGTCTACGCCCTGATCCTGGATCGCTGGGGCTATCCGGAGCGCGACATGTTGCGGGGCTTCGCCGCACGCGTCCTGAACAGGTTCAGGCCGCGGGTTTGACCGCGGCGGGCAGGCCGAGAGGAGCTTCGGGCCGGTATCTGCGCAGCAGGGCCCGGAGGAGGGCGCCCGTCTCGGCGTCCATCGTTCCGTCCACACGGTGGGGTCGAAAGTGCCGTTGGAAGGCCTCGATGCCCAGCCGAAGACCTTCCCGACCTGCCTCAAGCCGATAGCCATAGTCGGTCAGCATCGACCGGCTATGGGCTTCGTCGGGCGCAGGCAGAGAGAGGAACTCCTCGACGTCGACGGCGAGAGGCCATGCGCCGATGCCGTGCTCGGCCAGGTGTCGCCAGGGGAAGAGCGAACCGGGATCGATCTTGCGTCCTACCGCGATGTCGGAGTGGGCCACTACGTTCACCGGCGCGATGCCGTGACGGCGGACGATCTCGTCGCACAGCGCGAGGATGAGCTCGACCTGATCGGCCGGGTACGGATGCCTGTTGCCGTCGAGATTGATGATCTCGATGCCGATGGAATGCTGGTTGAGACCGTCCTTTGAGCCCCAGGCGCTCTTGCCGGCGTGATAGGCCGCGTAGGATTCGGGCACCATGTCGATGACGCGCGGCGACGGTTCGTCCGTGACGACATAATGGACGCCCACCGGACGACCCTCCTCCTTGCCTTCGAGGGCCTTGAGCGAGGAGGGCAGGGGCGCGCCGGTATGATGCAGCACCAGATGGGTGATGATCTGAGTGCGGGGTTCGCAGCCTTCCGAGGCTGGCCCTGGGTGATGGATGACTCCCGAGCGGTAAATCCCCGGAAGTTCGACTTCTCCTGATTCGGGCTGATTCCCCGAACGGTTGACTGAGGTGCACCCGGCTGAGCCGATAACTAGGATTGAGAATCCCAAAGCATTCAGGATTCCTTGATATGAGCGTATCCGATGACGAAACGGTGACACGAAAGTGAGCCTAGGCAAAAGGGCTCATGTTCCCAAGGAAATACAGAAATAACCTATTTTAGACCAATAAAATCAATATATATCTTAATTAGACATAATGTATATTGTGCGAAATAGGCTCGCTTGATGATCCAGCGCAAACTTGCGTTATTGATTGGCTGATTGGATGTGGTCATAAACGGACCTCCAAACCCATGAAAGTCGCACGCCACATCATCGAGGCGCGTCGGGAGTCCATCGCCAAGCTGCTCAGCAAGGTCGGATACGTTCCCGTCGTGGAGATCTGCAAGCAGTTCAACGTCTCGGAGGCCACTGCCCGACGTGACCTCACCGAACTTGAGAACCAACGTCGCATCACGCGTACGCATGGCGGCGCGCTCTCGGATTTCAACCGCAACTTCCCGCCCCTCGATGACCGCAAGGTCGAGGACGCCGAGGCCAAGCGCAAGATCGGCAATCTGGCCGCCTCAAGGGTCAAGGCTGGCATGACGGTCTACCTGGACTCCGGCTCGACCATCTATTTCGCCGCCGAGGCCATCGCCTCCGCCGGCGTGCCCGACCTGCAGATCGTCACGACCTGCCTGCCGACGGCCCAGCTCATCTCCTGCCTCCCCGGCGTCGAGGTCTACATCCCCGGCGGACTGTTCCTCACCCGGCATGCGATGGTGGCCGGCGACCGCACGCTCGAGGAGGTCGCCCGGTGGAACTTCGACGTCGCTCTGCTCGGCGCCGAAGGCATCGACGAGAACGGCCTCTGGAACTCCCAGCGCGACATCTCGCACCAGCAGCGCGAAGTGATCCGCCGCAGCGACGAAGTGCTCATCTGCATGAACAAGGTGAAGCTCGGCCGTGGAGGACCCTGCGCGGTCACCCGTGACGTCAGCGCCCTGTTCCTGGTCACGGACGCCGACGCGGCCGAGGTGCAGCGCGCCAAGGTGCGCATGCCCGCCGACCACGTGCTGACCACCGCCTGAGACGCGCCCTTCTCGCGCGACCGATGGCCGACCTCGTCCAGGACCTTCTGGCCCTCTCCCATGCCTTGGGCGGAGAGCGGCTCCGCATGGCCATCCTGGGCGAAGGCAACACTTCCGTCCGGATCGATGAGGCGACCTTCGCGGTCAAGGCATCCGGCTGCTCCTTGAGCACGCTCGGTCCTGCTGACGTCACCGTCTGTCGGTTCGACCGTCTGCTGCCGCTGCTCGACGACCCTTCGGCCGGCGATGCAGAGATCGACGCAGCGCTGTTCGCCTCCCGCGTCGATGACAAGGCCAAGAAGCCGTCCATCGAGGCGCTGTTCCACGCCTACCTTCTCACCCTGCCCGGCGTCCGTTGCGTCGGTCATGTGCACGCCATCGCCGCCAACGGCATCCTTTGTTCGCCCCGCGCCGAGGAGTTCGCCGCACGCAGGACCTGTCCGGATGAGATCGTGCTCTGCGGCGTGGAGTCCGTCCTGGTGCCTTACGCTGAGCCCGGCATGGCCCTCTGCCGGTCCATCCGTGAAGAGGTCATGGCCCATGTCCGTCGCACGGGCCGCGAACCGCGCGTCATCCTGCTCCGGAACCACGGCGTGATCGCCGTGGGCCCGTCGCCCAAGGCCGTCCTCGGTTCGCTGCTCATGACTGAGAAGGCCGCGGAGATTTTCTTGGGCGCGGCCGCCCTCGGCGGACCGGTCTTCCTGACCCCCGCCCAGTGCGAACGCATCGCCGGACGCCCCGACGAGCATTATCGTCAGAAACTCCTCGGCCTCTGACCCCTCCCCTTCCCCATGTCCGACTATCTCGCAATCGACCTCGGCGCCGAATCCGGCCGCGTCATCCTTGGCAGACTCCGGAACGGTCGGCTCACCATGAAGGAGGTGCACCGGTTCTCCAACGGAGCCATCACCGCCAACGGAACCCTCCGCTGGGACATCATCCGGATCTTCCGTGAGATACGCGTCGGCCTCGCGAAGGGGGCCAAGCTCGGCCGGATCAAGTCGGTGGCCTGCGATTCGTGGGGCGTCGACTACGTCCTGCTGAAGGGCGACGGCCCGCTTCTCTCCCTCCCCTTCACCTATCGGGACGAGCGCAGCTTCAAGTCCTACGAACTGGCCATGGGCAAGTTTTCGGAGAAGCAGCTCTTCGAGGGCACCGGCATCGCCTCCATCTCCATCAACACGCTCTACCAGCTGCTCGACGACGCCCGCAACCGTCCCGAACTGCTCAGGATGGCCGACAAGTTCCTGCTCATCGGCGACTACGTCAACTTCCTGCTCACGGGCGTGGCGCGAGCGGAGGAGACCCTGATCTCCGGCAGCCAGTGCTGGGACGTCCGTCGGCGGGATTGGGCACGTCCGGTCCTGCGCAAGCTCGGCATCCCGTTGCATCTGCTTCCCAAGCCCGTCGCCCCGGGCGTGAAGCTCGGCAAACTCAGACCTTACCTGGCGTCTGAGACCGGCCTTCGTTCCGCCCACGTCGTGACGACCTGCGTGCACGACACCGCCGCCGCGGTGGCCGCCGTGCCGGCCAGGCCCGGGAAGGACTGGGCCTACCTTTCTTCCGGCACCTGGTCTCTGCTGGGCGTCGAACTTGACCGTCCCATGGTGAGCGAGACCGTCCGCAAGGCGAGGTACACCAATGAGGTCGGCTTCGGAGGCACCTCCCGCTTCCTCAAGAACCTCGTCGGACTCTGGATACTCCAGGAATGCCGTCGTGAGTGGATGGAGCGCGGAGAAGTCTCCGACTACGGCGAGATCGTGCGTCTCGCCCTGCAGACTCCTTCCCTGCGTTCCTTCATCCGCCCGGATGACCCGAGGTTCACCCGCCGGGGCGACATGGTCGCCAAGGTCCAGGCCTTCTGCCGGGAGACCCGTCAGCCCGTCCCGCGCACCCACGGCGAGATCGCCCGGTGCGTCCTGGAGTCGCTGGCATTGCTGTATCGCGTCGAGATGGACGCATTGGAGAAGCTGACCGGCCGACGTCTCGCCGTCCTTCACATCGTCGGAGGCGGTTCGCGCAACGAGCTCCTCAATCAGGCCACCGCTGACGCCACCGGACGCACCGTCGTCGCAGGACCCGTCGAAGCCACCGCCGCGGGCAACATCCTCGTCCAGGCGGTCGCCATGAAGGAGGTCAGGGGTCTGAAGGGCGTGCGTGAAGTCGTGCGCAAATCATTCCCCTGCAAGACCTACCTTCCGCGATCCGACGTGCGCTGGGGCGACGCATTGCGACGATTCAAGTCCCTGAAGCGCGCTTGAACCCTCCCGGCGCCTCCTTTCTTTCCAACCAACCACACATGAGCCAACACAAGCACGTATCTTACCTCTGGAACGACGCCGAAGCGGCGAAGCTCGATCCGGTCGCCCGCCTGGTCTACCGGTCGAACCGACTGGGCGCTGACCAGCGCATCACCAACACCGGAGGCGGAAACACCTCCTCGAAGATCAGGGAGAAGGACCCGCTCACCGGCCAGGACGTCGACGTCCTCTGGGTCAAGGGCTCCGGCGGCGACCTGCGCACCAGCGCCCGCGAGAACTTCTCGTCCCTCTACCAGGACAAGCTCATCGGTCTGCAGAAGTCCTACGCCGCCAGGGCGGACAAAGGCCTCAAATCGCAGGCCGAGGATGACATGGTCGGCATGTACACCCACGCCACCTTCAACCTCAATCCCCGCGCTTCGTCGATCGACACCCCGCTCCACAGCTTCCTTCCCGGACGGCACGTCGACCACATGCACCCCAATGCGATCATCTCGATCGCAGCCTCCAAGAACTGCGAGGCGCTGACCAAGCAGATCTTCGGCGGCAAGATGGCCTACGTGCCCTGGATGCGGCCCGGCTTCGAGCTCGGCCTGGCCATGCAGGAGATCTCCCGCCGTCAGCCTGACGTGAAGGCCATCATGATGGGCCAGCACGGCTTCATCTCCTGGGCCGACGACGACAAGGCCTG
>CAZRPB010000043.1:0-2116 GCA_964601955.1 uncultured Klebsiella sp.
CCCATCACTTCCTCTCCACCTTGATGAAGTCGAGGCCCAGCATGTGCTTGGGGGTGGCGGCGGGATTGGGCGGGAGGATCTTGAAGGTCAGGCGATGCTCGCCGGGCTCGAGCTCGTGCTCGCCGGCGTCCAGCTCGCCGGTGGTCACGACCTGCGCGGATTCGTAGAGGTCGAGCGGGCCGCCGAAGAGGGCCTTGCCGTCGAGCGCGACCTCGAAGACGCCGTAATCATGGGCCTTGGTGAGCACGAAGGTCAGGCGATGCCGGCCCTTCTCCTTCACGGGGAGGGCCAGGGTGAGGACGTCGCCCGGCTTGGCGCCGGTCCACCACAGATGGTCGTTGCCGCTCCAGCGGCTGGCCTTGAAGGCGCCCATGGGCTGGTTGCGCACGTTGCCTCCGGTCTTGGTCAGGACCTTCATCGATTCGCCCTCGACCGCGCCGGGCACGGACCAGGCGGCGGCGTTGGGGGCGGGACCGTCGGGATTCTGCAGGTAGGCGACGAGGTTGATCACCTGCTGCGGCGGCAGGGCGTCGAAGAGTCCCTCGGGCATCATCGAGACGGGCAGGGTCTCACGGGAGACGACCTCGGCCTTGGCGACGGTGAACTTGGCGGCGCCGGGCAGCACGAGGCGGAAGGACTGAGCGTCCTCGAACTGCACGATGCCGGTGAGCGTGGAGCCGTTCTTCAGCCTGAGGACGTTGAGCTGGTAGTCCTTCCCGATGACGGCATTGGGATCGAGGACGTTCTCGAGGATGTAGTCGAGCTTGCCGAGGTTGGCGCCGGCGAGGCCCGGACCGACGGCGTTGCCGACGTAGCCGAAAGTATGGCAAACGCCGCAGGTGGAGAGGAAGAGCTGACGGCCCTCGTTGAAATCGGCGCGCCTCAGCACGTCGGGCTTCAGCAGCGCAAGATACTTCGCACGGGTCTCCTCCACGCCGGCCTTGGTGCGGTTCACCGTGCCGACGACCTTGGCAAGGAGGGCGTCGACTTCGGAGTCGGCCAGGGTCTTGAGCTGGCGGACGACGATGGGGCCTAGCAGGGCCTTGTCGGCGGAACCCTCCGCCACGGCCCGCAGGAGCGCGCGGCCGCCGGCGGCGGTGGAGGTCAGCCCGTCGACCGCGGCGGACTTGAAATCTGGCGAGAGAGCCGTGCGGGTCACGCGCAGCAGGACCGCGGGGGAATCGTCGTCGCCCACGGAGGCCAGGGACTGGATGAGGGCCTTGCGGAAAGCCGGATCGAACTCCATCTCAAGCAGCGCGGCGTGGACCGCCTTGCCGGCGCCACGGTCGCGGGACTGCACGAGCACCGAAAGCGCGCGGCGACGCGCGGGCACGGGCGCCTTGGAGTCAGCGAGATGACCGCGGTAGAAGGCGCGTGAGCCGTCGTCGCCGGCGAGGGCGTTGAGCTCGTGGAGGTCCGCGGCGAGGTCGGGCGAAGCGCCCTCACGCAGCCTGACGAGGGTCGCGGCCCAGCCCTCGGGCGGCGTGAAGGAGCCGGACTGACGGACGCCCTCGACCACGCGCCGCACGAGCGCGGCCCGGGCCGCAGGATCGGAGGATCCGGCCGCGATGGCGAGGATGCGGCCGCGGGCGGAGGCCTCACCGGCCAGACGGCGGAAGATGAACTCCGTCACGCGCTCCATGCGGCAGGCCGAGGCCAGTGCCAGGCCGGCGTCGGGATCGGCTCCGACCAGCGGCTCCACGCCGTACCAGAGCAGCATCGGGATGTTATGGTCCTGGGCATCGTCAGCCCGCGCGAGCAGCGGCCGGGCGACCTCGGCGCGGACGGCCAGCGGCAGCCGCTGCAAGGCGGAGGCCAGCTCGCGACGCACCACCGCCGACGGCTCGGCGGCGGCGAGCGGAGCGAGGAGCGGATGGCGCGAAGTATGGGATTCGGCCGTCAGACGGACGCCCCAGGCGCGCACGTCGGCGTCGGGGTCGGCCAGGGCGCGGCCGGCGAGGACGTCGTCGAAGGCGCCCGCGACCTGCAACGTCCAGAGCGCGCGGAGACGGCGGGCCGAAGGCCCCGAGGCGAAGGCGGAGCGGAGCGAGGCGAGAGCGCCCTCGGAGAGCGGGCCGGCGGCGGCCCTTTCAGCGAGCACACGTCTCGCGAGACG
>CAZRPB010000043.1:2216-15563 GCA_964601955.1 uncultured Klebsiella sp.
GCAGGAAATCCGGACCGTGCGCCCCCACGTAGCCGCTGCCCTTGGGCGTGACCAGATCGGCGACCAGACGGTGGCCGTGGAGATTGCCGAAGATGAGCGCCCCGCGCCAGGCCGGCGGGAAATTGTCGCCCTGGTAGAGCGCGAGGCCCGAGTGCGCGTGCCCGCCGCCGGACTCATCCGTGCTGAGGTCGATCTTGGCGACCTCGGGGCGGTGCACCCGGCGGCCCGCGAAGTGCGAGTGATCGGCGATCGTGCGGATGTCGTCGTAGGAGAAGGGATTGAAATGCTGGCCGGCCTGACGCTGGTAGCGTGCGCCGGGCAGCACGTGGTAGAGGTGCGGGATGACGCAGGCCGTGATGAAGAAGTCGCCGCGGGCGTTGTAATCCAGCCCCCAGGGATTGCTGCTGCCCTCGGCGAACACTTCGAAGACATGGCGCGTCGGGTGGTAGCGCCAGACCCCCGCGTTGATCTTCACCCGACGGTCGTCCGGCGTGCCGGGTCGGCCGACGACGGAATGCGTGAAGACCCCGTGGCAGCCGTAGAGCCAGCCGTCCGGCCCCCACATGAAGCTGTTGAGCGTCTCGTGCGTGTCATGGCTGCCCCAGCCGTCAAGGAGCACCTGCGGCTTGCCGGCGCGGTCCTGCGAGTCCTTCGGGATGAAGAGCAGCTCAGGCGCCTGGCCGACCCAGACCCCGCCGTGTCCGACCTCGATGCCGCTGACGAGGTTGAGCCCCTCGATGAAGACCGTCGTCTTGGAATAGGAGCCGTCGCCCTGGACGTCCTCGAGGATGAGGATGCGGTCCGTGCCCTGCCCCTCCGGACGCTTGCGCGGGTAGCATCGCCCCTCCGCGACCCAGAGACGGCCGCGCTCGTCGAAGCACATCGCGATCGGCTGCACGACCCGCGGCTCGGCGGCGAGCACCTCGGCCCGGAAGCCGGGAGGCAGCGACATCGCCTTCACGGCTTCTTGCGGCGGGAGCCCGTCGCGGTACTGGGCGAAGGGCACGCGCTGGGCCGGACCCACGGGCGGAGCGGCGTGGAGAAACGCGATGAAGACGAGGCCGAGCAGCGTTCGCATGGGGAGGGGTCCGACAGGCATAGTGGAAGCGGGTCCGGATGTAAGTCCGTTTTTAAGGGAAGGAACGCCCCTTTGCGTGTCCATTGACGGCTTGGCAGGGCATCCGGCACGCCTAAGAAAGAGCCACCCATGAACAAGACCCTCGCCCTCCTCTCCCTGGCCGCCGCCCTGGCCGGATGCGCCTCCGGCACCGCCGCCACCACGGGAGCCGCCCCCGAAGTGCGCCTCGTCAACGACAAGCAGAAGAAGCAGGTCGACGTCCTCGTCGACGGCAAGCCCTTCACCTCCTACCTCTACTGGGCCGACCAGAAGAAGCCCCTGCTCTCCCCCCTCCGCACCGCCAAGGGCACCATCTTCACCCGGGGCTTCCCGCTCGAGAAGATCGCCGGCGAACGGACCGACCACCCCCACCACATCTCGTCGTGGTTCAACTACGGCAACGTGAACGGCTCCGACTTCTGGAACTCTCCGCCGGAAGGGTTCTCCCGGGAGAGCAAGACCCCCTACGGCCGCGTGAAGCACGGCGCGATCAGGTCCGTGAAGAGCGGCGCCGGCGAAGGCAGCCTGAAGGTGAGCTCCGACTGGATCCTGGCCGACGGCTCCAAGGTCCTGCAGCAGGACGAGACCCTGATTTTCCGCGCCCAGGGCGACATCCGGATCATCGACCGCATCATCACCCTGACCGCGCAGAAGCAGGACGCCGTCTTCAAGGACTCCAAGGAGGGCGCCATCGCCATCCGCGTGACCCGCGCGCTCGAGGAGCCCTCGACCAAGCCCGAGATCTTCACCGACGACTCCGGCAAGCCCACCGCCGTGCCCGTGCTCAACAACGACGGCGTGAACGGCGTGTACCTGAGCAGCGAGGGCAAGGTCGGCGAGAAGGAGGCCTGGAGCACCCGCGCCAAGTGGATGACCCTCTCCGGCAACGTGCGCGGCGAGGACATGGCCGTGGGAATCTTCGACCACCCCAAGAACGCCACCTTCCCCACCTACTGGCACTGCCGCGGCTACGGACTCTTCGCCGCGAACCCCTTCGGCGCGAAGGAGTTCACCAAGGGCAAGACCGAGCTGAACTTCACCATCCCGGCGGGCAAGTCCGAGACCTTCCGCTTCCGCATCCTGATCAACAGCGGCAAGCTGACCGCCGCCGAGACCGAGGCCCTGTACCAGCGCTTCCTGAAGGAAGTGGAGTGAGCGCGAGAGGCGCGCTCACAAGGGGGCTGATGGCAATCACGCCATGGCCCCGAATTCACTTCCCCAGCGCGCCCAGCACGGCCTTTGCGACGGTCTGGCCGAGGGCCTCGGATCCGGCGGCGTTGAAGTGCACGTCGTTCGGATTCTGGTGCTGCTTAAGGGTGGGGGTGATCGCGGCGTTGAGGTCATTCACGGCCACGCCGTTCTCCTCCATGACCTTGCGGGCGATGCCATTGTAGATGGCGACGTCGCCGAAGGTGCGCGGCGGGGTCAGCTTGCCTTCGGGCACGGGCGTGGTGGTCGCGAAGATCACCTTCGCTCCGGTCTTCCTGAGCCCGGCGACGATGGCGCGGAGGTTGGCCTCGTAGTCCGCAGGTTCGACCTGACGCCTGCCGTCCTCCATGTGACGCAGGTCGTGCAGGCCGAAGTTGAAATGGATGACGTCCCACTTGGATTCGCCGAGCCACTTGGCGAGGTTGGCGGTGCCGTTCTTGGTCGGGCCGCCGTTCGTGGGGATGCGGTGCACGTTCGCCTTGCCCTCGAGCGCCTTGCGCACGGGCAGGGTGTAGCCGATGGAGATCGAGTCGCCGATGAGCAGCACGCGAGGCAGGCCCGCCACGTCCTGCACGGGGTCCATCGCGGGGTTGGCCTTCTTGGCCGCACGCTTCACGGCGGTGGTCTTGGATTCCTTCTTGGCCGGAGGATTCTTCGTCTCGGCCCCGAGGGGCGCGACCAGGGTGAACGCGAGAAGCAGCGCGAGCGACAGGACGGGGTTCATGCCCCGCAGGCTGGCTTTCCGCGGTCTCGTCGCAAGCGCGACTTCAGCCTCGCGCCCTGAGGAGGGCCTCGATCTCCGTGCGCGTCGCTTCGTCCAGTTCGAGCGACCCCCCGCCCACGGTGCCGCGGAGCTGCCCCGGCCGGCGGGCGCCCACGATCGCGGAGGTGACGGCGGACTGCCGCAGGACCCAGGCGATGGCGACCTCGCCCACGCCCACGCCGAGCCGGGATGCGACGCGAGTCAGGCCTTCGTTCAGCGCGATGTTCTTGGAAAGCAGGGGTTCGCTGAACTGCGGGTCGGCCCGGCGATGGTCGTCGGCCGGCAGCGCGGCCGCCCATTCGCGGGTGACCTTGCCGGTGAGCAGGCCTTTCTGCATCGGGCTGTAGGCGATGACGCCGATGCCGTTGGCCGCGCAGTAGGGCATGAGCTCCTGCTCGAAGCCGCGCGCGAGCATGCTGTAAGGGGGCTGGAGGAAGTCCACGGGACGGATGGGCTGGATGCGCTTCAGCTGGTCGACGCTGAAATTGCTCACGCCCGCGTGCCGCACCTTGCCGGCCTTCACGAGATCGGCCACGGCGGACCAGCCTTCCTCGATGTCCTCGTCGGGCTGCGGCCAATGGATCTGGTACATGTCGATGACGTCCACGCCGAGCCGTCGCAGGCTGTCGTCAATCTCCTTCATCACGCTCGCGCGCTTGAGCCGGGGCACGACCGTGCCGTCCGCCTCCCAGCAGCGTTCGCACTTGGTGGAGATGACGGGGCGGCGGCCCTTGAGTTCGCGCAGGGCCCGGCCGAGCACCTCCTCGCAGTGGCCGAGCCCGTAGACGGCGGCGGTGTCGATCCAGTTCACGCCCAGATCGACCGCCTCGTGGATGGTGCGGACGGACAGATCGTCGTCCTGCGGCCCCCAGCCGAACTTCCAGCCCGGCCCGCCGATGGCCCAGGTGCCCAGGCCCACGGTGGTGAGGTGAAGGTCGGTGCGTCCGAGTCGGCGGGTCTTCATGACGGCGTCATTCCAGCCGCTCCGCCCGCCTTGTCCATCCTGCTTGGCGAGCCGTGAACACGAGGCCCGGTCACGCGCACGGCTGCCCCTGTCCCTCGCGGCATCCCCTGCCCACGTGCCACCGAGCCCATGCGCCCCCTCTCGCGGGACGTACCGCGCTCTCACTTCTTCGACGCCTTCTTCTTGGCAGGCTGACCCATGCGCAGCGGCCAGTCCGGATGATCGGTGCGGGAAGTTTGGAAGATGGATTCGGCCTTGGCGACGAGCTCGGGCTTTTCTTTCGCCAGGTCGGTTCGTTCGCCCGGATCTTTGGCGAGGTCGTAGATCTCGATGGCCCTGGCGGGCCCGTTGCGGACGGCCTTCCAGTCTCCCCAGCGGGCGGCCTGCAGGGACGCCCCCTCGTGCAGTTCCCAGTAGAAGGACTCGCGCGCCGGGGCGGAGCCGCCCCGGATGAAGCTCACGAGTGACAGGCCGTCGGGCCGGAAGCCCTCGGGCAGCTTGGCGCCGGCGAGTTCGGCAGCGGTCGGCAGGAAATCCCAGAACGCCCAGGGCTCGTGGCTGACACGTCCCGCCGGCACCTTGCCCGGCCAGCGGGCGAGCGCCGCCTGGCGGAGGCCGCCCTCGTAGAGTTCGCGCTTGTAGCCGCGCATGCCGTTCGAGGCCTGTTGGAAGAGCTTTCCGAACTCGGAGTTCGGCGCGAAGGACGACCCGTTGTCTCCGGAGGTCATCACGAGCGTGCGGTCGTCCAGGCCAAGTTCGCGGACCAGGGCGAGCACCCGGCCGACGTCGGCGTCGAGCCGCGTGACCTGCGCGGCGTAGGCCTTCTGCTGCTCGGTCCAAGGACGGTCGGCGTATTCACCGAAGCCGTCGATCTCGTGCCGTCCGTGGGGCAGGGTGATCGCGTAGAAGAGGAAGAAAGGTCCGTCCTTGTGGTCGCGGATGAACCGCTCGGCCTCACGCTGGATCAGGTTCTGCGCATAGGTGGCGCCGACCTTCCTGCCGTCGTTGCCCTCCAGCTCCATGCGGCGGTCCTGGTCGTAGAGATAGGTGGGGAAGTAGCTGTGGGCGTGACGCTGGCAGTTGTAGCCGAAGAACCGGTCGAAACCCTTCTTCAGCGGACTGCCCGACGTGTCGAACATCCCCATGCCCCACTTGCCCACGCAGCCCGTGGCGTAGCCGGCGGACTTCAGGACCTGCGCCACCGTCACGGTCTCGGCGGGCAGCGGCTTCTGGCCCTCCGGCTGGATCTCCCGGTTCGCCCTGATGGGCGAATGTCCGGAATGCAGTCCGGTCATGAGCGACGTGCGGCTGGGCGCGCACACCGTCGTGCCGCAATAGGCCTGCGTGAAGCGCGTGCCTTCGGCGGCCATGCGGTCGAGGTTCGGCGTGCGGATGAGCTTCTGGCCGTAGGCCCCTAGGTCGCCCTGCGCGAGGTCGTCGCTCAGGATGTAGATGATGTTTGGACGATCCGCCGCAAGGGCGCCGGCGACGAACAGGAGCGGAAGGAGGGATTTCATAACAGGGGCAGGGACAGGGGCAGGGGCAGGGACAGGGATATGAGCAGGTATGGCAGATTGGGAATGGCAGATAAATGATGAAGGATGCCACGCAGGGAGGTGAGAACGGCCGGTGACCTTGACCGGCACTGCCCAGGTGCGCCGGCGGACGGCGGCCATGGCAATGGCCGCCCTGCCCGAGGCTGCCTCTCCCCTCGCCCCGTATCACCGTGCCCACGCCCCCCCTCCGCCGCCGCGGTAAGCCACATTCCCCTTGGCAGACGGCGCAAAGAAGGCAGGAATGTCTCCTCCCCGTCCGACCATGCCGCAAGGCGTGGCATCCCTCCCCCTTCCCTGACGAAACCACCATGCGCAAGCTGCTCTCATCCCTGCTGGCCCTGACCGCCTTCGCGGCCCTGCCGGCCCAAAACCTCCAGCTCCAGAAAGGCGACCACATCGCCTTCGTCGGAGGCGGCCTGGCCGACCGCCAGCAGCACCACGGACACTTCGAGGCCCTGATCCACCAGGCCCACCCCGACCACCAGCTGGTCATCCGGAACCTCGGGTTCTCCGGAGACGAACTGGGCGTGCCCGCCCACCGCTCGGACGAAGTGCCGCCGCTCGAATACTTCCTGGACATGAAGCCCGGCCAGGTGACGACCAAAGTCGGCAAGACCGACGTCACCTACCATGCCGGCGCGCACTTCCACGCCAACGTCATCTTCGCCTACTGGGGCTTCAACGAGTCATTCAAGGGAGCGGAAGGCCTGGACGCCTTCCGCGCCAACCTCGCCGCGTGGCTCAAGAAGCACGGCGAGGCCGACTACGGCCAGGGCAAGCCCCGCATCGTGCTCTTCTCCCCGATCGCGAATGAGGACATGCGGTCCCGCTTCTACGACCCGAAGGTGACTGCGCGCAACAACGCCAACCTCGCCCTCTACGTGAAGGCCATGGCCGAAGTGGCCAAGGTCGCCGGCGTCCCGTTCGTGGACCTCTTCACCCCTTCCCAGGAGCTGTTCGCCAAGTCTTCCGTCCGCCTCACCGTCAACGGCATCCATGTGAACGCCGACGGCGACCGCGCCCTCGCGCCCGTGCAGTTCAAGGGCGTCTTCGGCAAGGCCGCGCCCTCCGTGGACGAGAAGGTCCGCGCGTCCGTGAACGACAAGTCGACCGAGTGGCACCACCGCTACCGCACCGTCGACCAGTACAACATCTACGGCGGCCGTTCCCGCATCAAGTACGAGGGCGTCGACAACGCCGTCGTCATCGGACGCGAGCTCTCCAACCGCGACATCAAGACCGCGAACCGCGACAAGGCCGTCTGGGCCGCCGCCCAGGGCAAGGCCTACCAGGTCAGCGACGACAACCTTCTGCCCGACGTGGCCGTGCCGCCGAACCGCAAGGAGCCCGTGCCCTACCTGCCCGGCCCCGAGACCGTGCAGCACCTCGGCTCGCCCGACGGCACGAAGATCGAGTTCATCGCCGACGAGACCACCGTGCCGGAACTCGTCAACCCGGTGCAGATGAACTTCGACAACAAGGGCCGCCTCTGGATCGCCTGCTGGCCCAACTATCCCGAGACCAATCCCAAGACCAAGGTCTTCGACAAGCTCCTCGTCCTCGACCTCGACCCCGCGACCGGCAAGGTCGTGAAGTCGTCGGTCTTCCTCGACGGCCTGAACTGCCCCACCGGCTTCCAATTCTACAAGGACGGCGTCATCCTCATCCAGTCGCCCGACATCTGGTACGTCCGCGACACCGACGGCGACGGCAAGGCCGACTGGAAGGAGCGTCTGCTCACCGGCATGGATGCGGCCGATTCGCACCACGAGACCAACTCCATCTGCTACGAGCCGGGTGGCGCGATCTACCTCTCCGACGGCGTCTTCCACCGCTCCCAGGTCGAGACCGACCGCGGCGTGATGCGCAACGTCAACGGCGCCATCTACCGCTTCGAGCCCCAGACCGGGAAGCTGTACCGCCACGCTCCGTACAACTTCGCGAATCCCCACGGACGCGTCTTCGACTACTGGGGCAACGACCTGATCACCGACGCCACCGGCAACGCCAACTACTTCGGGCCCGGCTTCACCGGCCACCTCGACAGCGGCTCCCATCCCGGCTACTTCCAGTTCTGGAACCGCCCCTCCCGCCCCTGCCCGGGCACGACCATCCTGAGCAGCCGTCACTTCCCCGACGACTGGCAGGGCGACTTCCTGAACGCCAACGTCATCACCTACCAGGGCGTCTTCCGAGCGAAGCTGGAGGAGGACGGCGCCGGCATCAAGGGCACGACCCTCGAGCCCGGCTTCCTTTACGCCAAGGACATCAAGACCCACCCGAACTTCCGCCCCTCCGGGATGGCCGTGGCGCCCGACGGGTCGGTCTACGTCATGGACTGGTCGCAGATGCTCATCGGGCACCTGCAGCACCACCTGCGCGACCCCAACCGCGACCACCAGCACGGCCGGCTCTACCGCGTGACCTACCCGTCCCGCCCCCTGCTCAAGCCCAAGAAGATCGACGGCGAGTCCGTCGAGGCCCTGCTCGAGCTCCTCAAGGAGCACGAGGACAACGTGCGGCAGCGCGCCAAGGTCGAGCTGCACAAGCATGACTCCGACAAGGTCGTCGCGGCCGTCCAGAAGTGGGTGAAGCAGTTCGACCCGGCCAAGGCCGAGGACGCCCACCACATCCTCGAGGCCCTCTGGGTCCACCAGTGGCACGACGTCGTGAACCTCGACCTGATCCGCACGCTGCTCAAGTCGCCCGCCCATCAGGCCCGCGCCCAGGCCCTGCGCGTCGTCTGCTACCAGCGTGAGCGCATCCCCGAGGCCTTGGCCTTCGCCGCCGCCGCCGTCGAGGATCCGCACCCCCGCGTGCGCCTCGAGGCCGTGCGCACCCTGAGCTTCTTCAAGGGCGCCGACGTGAAGCCGGCCGTCACGGCCGCGATGAAGCTCAAGGACGACAAGGACCGCTTCATCAACTACTGCCTGCGCCAGACCGTGAAGCAGCTCACCTCCCTCCCCGAGGGACAGGGACTCGTCGACCCCAAGACGCTCGTGCCGCCCAAGGAGGTCTCCTACGGCCCCTCGGACCGCAAGCTCTCCCAGGCCGACAAGAAGCTCTACGACCTCGGCAAGGAGGTCTACTTCCGCGAGGCGCACTGCGTGACCTGCCACCAGCCCGACGGCAAGGGCGCCGACACGCCCGGCAAGCCCGGCGTGGGCGCCTATCCCTCGCTCGTGAAGAGCAACTGGCTCGAAGGCGATCCGGACCGCGTCATCAAGATCGTGCTCAACGGCCTCTACGGACCGATGAAGCATGACGGACGCACCTACGGCGACATGGCCTCAGGCCAGCCCGCCATGACCGGCCTCGGCCAGCTGCTGAAGGACGAGGAAGTCGCCGCCGTCATCACCTACGTCCGCCAGTCGTGGGGCAACAATCTGCCGCCCGTGAAGGCCGCCGACGTGAAGCGCGTGCGCGAGGCGACCAAGGCCAAGACCGACATGTACGTCGCGGAGGAGGTCCTCAAGGCCCACCCGCTGCCCGAGCCCGCCGCCAAGGGCAAGAAGAAGAAGTGAACGGACCGTCCGGTCCGCAAGGGCGCGCCGCGAGGCGCGCCCTTCTTTTTTATTCACATCGGGAAGGATGACACGACGACCGCTTGCGCGGCGGACGGACGAGGGCACCATGGGAGCAGATGAGACCCGCACTCTGGCAGGCCGTCGCCGAAAGGCTCAAGGCCCTGCGTCCCGCCGCACGCCTCGTCGCGTCCGACCATTTCAACGCCCGCGTCACCCTGCCGGGCTCCAGCGCCCGCCTGCGCATGTTCTACCAGCCCCGCGAAGGCGAAGTGCCCGGCGAAGCGCGCGTCTGGCTGACCTTCGAGGGCGCACGCGAACTCGGAGCCGTGGCGCAATACGTCGATTCGCAGGACCGCCTGGCCAAGACCGCGCCGCATCCGCTGCACTTCAGCCAGCGCATCGAGAAGGACCGGCCCGACGCGCCGGTCGAAGCGACGTTGGGCTTCCAGACCGGCGTTGTGTCCTGGCATGGCGACGAGCTGATCGCCCGTTTCGCGGGCTATTACGCCGAAGGGGCGGACGCCCTCCTGAGCCTGCATTCCGAACTGACCCGCAAGGCCGGCTGAAGGGCCGCCGGGGCGGGGTTAATCCTTCCCTTTTGGGGCGGGAGGGGCTTTAAATCGCCCCTTCCCGGCCCGTCCATGACCTCCGCCCAAGTACGCCAGTCGTTCCTGGACTTCTTCAAGTCCAAGCAGCACGCCATCGTGCCCTCGTCCAGCCTCATGCCGGACTCGCCGAACCTGCTGTTCACCAACGCCGGCATGAACCAGTTCGTGCCGATCTTCCTCGGGCAGACCAAGTGCCCGTACTCCCCCGGCCGGGCGGCGGACACCCAGAAGTGCATCCGCGCGGGCGGCAAGCACAACGACCTCGAGGACGTCGGCCTCGACACCTACCACCACACCTTCTTCGAGATGCTGGGCAACTGGTCCTTCGGCGACTACTTCAAGCGCGAGGCCATCGACTTCGCCTGGGAGCTCATCACCGAGGTCTGGAAGTTCCCGAAGCACCGCCTCTACGCCACCGTCTACAAGCCGGACAAGTCCAAGGGCGACCCGTCCGAGTTCGACCAGGAAGCCTGGGACGTCTGGGCCGAGAAGTTCCGCGCCGCCGGCCTCGACCCGGCGATCCACATCGTCAACGGCAACAAGAAGGACAACTTCTGGATGATGGGCGAGACCGGCCCCTGCGGCCCCTGCACCGAGCTGCACGTCGACCTCACGCCCGCCGGCGACACCCGTGGCGCGCTGGTCAACGGGAGCGACGCCCGCTGCATGGAGATCTGGAACCTGGTCTTCATCCAGTTCAACGCCAACCCCGACGGCACCTTCACGCCCCTGCCCGCCCGTCACGTCGACACCGGCATGGGCTTCGAGCGCGTCTCGGGGATCATGCAGTGCACGAAGGGCTTCAAGGACTTCTCCGGCGTCATCTCCAACTACGAGAGCGACGTCTTCACGCCCCTCTTCCGCCGCCTCGAGGAGCTTTCGGGCAAGAAGTACGGCTCCACCCTGCCCGCCCCCGGGTCGACCGGCGCCACGCAGCAGGAGAAGGACGACGTGGCCTTCCGCGTCATCGCCGACCACATCCGCACGCTGTCCTTCGCCATCGCCGACGGCATCCAGCCCGGCAACTCGGACCGCAACTACGTCCTGCGCCGCATCCTGCGCCGTGCGGTCCGCTACGGACGGACGCTCGGACTGAAGAACGGCTTCTTCCACCAGCTGGTGGGCGTGCTCGCCGACTCGATGGGCGACGTCTTCCCCGAGATCCGCACGCGCCGCGCGGTGGTGGCCGACGTGATCCGCCTCGAGGAGGAGTCCTTCAACCGCACCCTGGACAAGGGCATCGCGCTCTTCGAGGAGGAGGCGTCCAAACTGAAGGCCGGCGGCGCCGTCTCCGGAGCCGTGGCCTTCCGCCTCTATGACGAGCAGGGTTTCCCGCTCGACCTGACCCAGCTCATGGCCCGTGAACGCGGGCTGACCGTCGACGTCGCCGGCTTCGAGAAGCTGATGGAGGAGCAACGCGCCCGCGCGCGCGCCGCGCAGAAGAAGGAGGTCATCACCCTTTCCGACGTGGGCTCCGAGCATCCGACTGCGTTCGTCGGACACGACGCGCTCTCGACGCAGGCCAAGGTCGTCCAGGTCGCCAAGGTCAAGGACCGCACGGCCGTCATCCTGGACCGCTCCCCCTGCTACGCGGAGATGGGCGGCCAGGTGGGCGACACCGCGGCGATCTCCCTCGGCGGCCGCCAGTGGCGCGTCACGGACACCCAGAAGTCAGGCGCGACCTGGCTGCACTTCCTCGACGGGGAGGACGCCCCGGAGACGGGCGCCACGGTCGAGGTGTCGGTGGACCGCGCGCGACGCGACGCCATACAGCGCCACCACACGGTCACCCACGTCCTGCATTGGGCGCTGCACGAGGTCGTCTCCAAGGAGGCCTCTCAGAAGGGCTCGGCGGTCGATCCGTCCAAGCTGACCTTCGACTTCAACGGCCACGCCCTCACGCCCGGCCAGGTGGCCGACGTCGAGCGTCTGGTCAACGAGCGCGTGCTCGCCGACGAGCCGGTGTCCTGGACCGAGGTGCCCTACGCCTCCGTGAAGGGCCGACCCGACGTCATGCAGTTCTTCGGCGACAAGTACGGCGAATCCGTGCGCGTCGTGCAGGTGGGCGGCAAAGCGGGCGCGCTGGACGGCTGGTCCATGGAGCTCTGCGCCGGCACGCATGTGCGTCGCACGGGCGAGATCGGGCTCTTCCGCATCACCGGGGAGAACGCCATCGCCGCCGGCGTGCGCCGCATCGAGGCCCTCGCAGGACTAGCCGCCTATGAACGCGCCCACGCTGACGCCGAGCTGCTGAAGTCGCTCTCCGCGGCGACGAACACGCCCGTGGTCGACCTGCTGAAGCGCCTCGAACAGGTCATGGAGCAGTCCTCCGCGCTCGAGAAGCGCCTCAAGGCCTACCGTGACCGCGAGGCCTCGCAACTGGCCGACACCCTCGCCGCCAAGGCGAACGAGCGCGGCGGACTCAAGTATGTCGTCGCCCAGGCCCCCGGCCTGGAGTCGCCCAACGAACTCCGCGAACTCGGCGCCAAGGTCGCCGGCAAGGTCGGCCCTTGCGCGGTGGTGGTGCTGGCCGCCGCCTTCGGCGACAAGGCCTCGCTCGTGGCCAACTGCGGCGCCGACGCCGTGAAGGCGGGGAAGTCCGCGGGCAAGATCGTCTCCGAGGCCTGTGCCCGCATGGGCGGCAAGGGCGGCGGCAAGCCTGACGCCGCCATGGGCGGGGGCACCGACGTCTCGAAGCTCTCCGAGGCCCTGGAGGCCGCCGGAAAGGCCTGAGCGGGGGCTTCTGCCGCCCGCCTTGGCCTTGCCCTCCCGGGCCGGGCCCGCAAGACTGACCCAATGGCCATCCGCCGTCTGGCACTCGTCGTGAACCGCTCCAAGCCCGGGGCGGAGGACATCGTGCAGTCCGTGCGCTCGGCGGCCCAGGCGGCGGGCGTGACCCTGGAGGTGGCCTCCGGCTGGCCGATCGACCGCGCGGTGCTCCGCGGGGCCGACGCCTGCGTGGTCGTGGGCGGCGACGGCACCTTCCTGGGCGTGGCCGAGGCCGCCGCGCTGGAAGGCGTGCCCCTGTTCGGCATCAACCGCGGCAAGCTCGGCTTCCTCGCGGCCTATCCCGGCGAGGACGTCGCGGCCACCGTGCGTTCCGTCCTGTCCGGCGACTGCCGGAAGGAGGAACGTGCGCTGCTCGAGGTGCGTTTCGCGGACGGCACCTTCGCGCTCGCCCTCAATGACGTGGTGCTCAAGACGCGGGAGGCCTTCCGGATGGGACGCTTCTCCGTGCGCGCCGACGGCGCGCCGGTGAACGAATACCGCGCCGACGGACTGATCCTCGCCACCCCGACGGGCACCTCCGCCTACAGCCTCGCAGCGGGCGGACCGCTGGTCGACCCGGCGGCCTCCGTGATCGCCCTCACGCCCATCTGCCCCCACACGATGTCGAACCGCTCCGTGGTCTTCGACGGTGAGGCGGAGCTCGAGGTGCGCAGTGAGGACGGCGCCCTGCTCGGCGTGTCCGTCGACGGACGCCCTACCCTTGAGGCCGCCGGACGCCTTCCGCTGATCGTGCGCACCGCCAAGGTGCGTCTCGGGCTCCTCCGCCCCACGAATCTCTCCCATTTCGACGTCCTGCGCAGCAAGCTGAAGTGG
>CAZRPB010000044.1:0-9130 GCA_964601955.1 uncultured Klebsiella sp.
GGCCCTGGCGCAGGTCTTCCGTGGAGCCGGGATCAAGGGCTGGCGCCGCCAGACCCGGCTGACGGGACGGCTGAAGGACGGGACGCGCTTCAGCCTTCGGCCAGACTTCGTGTTCCGGAGCTTGCGCGTCGCGGTCTTCGTCGACGGGTGCTTCTGGCACGGCTGCCCGGAGCACGGCGCCCGCCCCTCCGGCAACCGGGCCTTCTGGCTGAATAAGTTCCGCCAGAACCGTGCCCGCGACCGGAGGGACGCGGCCCGGCTCAGGAACTGCGGATGGAAGGTCCTCCGGCTCTGGGAGCACGAGCTGCGCACCAAGCGCCGCCCCGCCCTGCTCAAGAAACTCCGCATGCACGACCTGCTCCGTCCCTGATCTGAGCCAGGGCTGACCGCCCTCCGTCATCCTCCCCTGTACCTGTCCCCGCCCCTGCCCCTTGTAGCATTCCCTCGCAGCTCCGCCTCGCCCACCTTTGCACTTTTGCACGCGGCCAGGCCGCTGTTGCACCTTTGCACGGCATCTCCCTCCCGCCCCCGCCCCTGCCCTGTCCCTGTCCCCGCCCCTGCCCCTGTCCCCTCGTGGCTTCGCCACGCGCCCTGCCCCTCATCCCTATTGCCCCCTGCAACTCCACCCTCATCCTCAGGGTTATACCCCTACCATGATCCCCCGCACCCTGATCCTCCTGATGCCTCTGGCCGCGCTGGCTGCCGATGAGGCCCGACGCCCTGAACCCCGCGACGGCGACCAGCCGCGCTTCGACAACCGCCGCCGCCCCGAACCCCGTGGCGACTTCCGCGAAGACGAGCGTCGTCCGCAGCCGCCCCGCGACGGCGACTTCCGCAATGACGATCGTCGCCCGGAACAGCCCCGCCCGCCCCTCACCCCCGAAGAGCAGCGCCGACTCCAGGCGGCGATGCAGAAGGCCAACGAGGACCCCGATGTGAAGGAAGCCCGCGAGGAACTGAGGGAGCTCCGCGAAAAGATGGAGAAGCTGATGCGAGCGGAACGCGAGGCGGTCGAGAAGGCGGCCGTCGCCGCTGACCCCGAAATCAAGCCGCTGCTCGAGAAGATGCGCAAGTTCCAGGAGGAGATGCGCCGCCGCATGCAGCCTGACAATCGTCGCCCCGACGGCGACCGCCCCGGCGAACCCCGTGAACGTGACGGCGACCGCCCCAAGGTCGGTCCGCGCGACGGCGACGGAGAGCGTCGTCCGGAAGGCGACGACCGCCGCCCGCAGCCGCCCCGCCGCCCGCAGCCGCCCCGCGGCGAGCAGCGCTGATCGGCTCAGGAATCTTTGCCGCCGAGGGCGGGCCGAGAGGCCCGCCCTCCTGCTTTGTCAGGACGCTTGCCCTTGCCTCCCTCGGGCGGCCCCAAGTATCTCCTCGGCATGACTCCTTTCCCGCTCTCGGGGCTGGCCGACGAGGCAGCCGATGACATCGCCGGCCAGGTGGCCGCCCAGCAGGCCCTTGGCTGGCCCTGCATCGAGCTCCGCCTGATCGACGGCAGGCAGGTCTCCTCCGCCGCCACGTCGGATGACGATTTCGCACGCGCCATGGACCGCATCGAATCGGCCGGGCTGCGGGTCAGCAGCTTCGGCTCCGCCATCGGCAACTGGAGCCGGCCGATCAACGGCGACTTCGCCACGGACCTCGCCGACCTCAAGGTGCTCATCCCCCGCATGCAGCGGGCGAAGACGCGGTTCGTGCGCACGATGAGCTGGATGCAGGCGGGCACGGAGGACGCGGCCTGGCGCGACGAAGGGGTGCGCCGCTACAAGGAGATGGCGAAGCACGCGGCCGACGGCGGCATCCTGCTGCTTCACGAAAACTGCGAGGGCTGGGGCGGTCATACGGCCGCCAAGGCCCGCGAGTTCATGGAACGGGTCGACCATCCGAATGTCCGCTACCTCTTCGACATGGGCAACACGGCCTCCTACGGACAGGACACGCTCGAGTTCTACGAAGCGGTCAAGCCGTTCATCGAATACGTGCACGTCAAGGACTGCCGGCGCTCATCGGACGGCTCCAAGAGCAACGCGTTCACCTACCCGGGCGAGGGCGACGCGAAGGTGCGCGAGATCCTGTCGGACCTCATCCGCCGCGGCTACAAGGCGGGGGTCACGATCGAGCCCCACGTGGCCAACATCGTCCACCTGGGCGCCGGAGCGACCAAGGCCACGCCGGAACAGCGGTTCGCGTCCTACGTGAAGTACGGCCGGGACCTCGAGAAGCTGATCGCCTCGCTGTCCTGATCAGGGCTCCAGGCCCGCGCAACGCAGGGCTGTCGCATGCACGGCGATGTCGTGCGCGGCGTCCCAGCCGAAGGGCGCGCCAGTCCGCAGGACGGCGTGGAGATGCCTGAACTCCTCGTCATACCGGCCCCCGGACATCTTCAGGGCGAAGGGGTTCTCCCCTTTGCGGAATTCGGTGACCTGCTTCATGACGGCCTTGTCACCGATGATTTCGCAGGCTTTGGAGTGAACGTTGTCGGAGAGGCGCAGGACGCCCTTCCCCGACTCCAGGGGGTCGATGACCATCGCGCCCTTGGTCCCCGCCACGCGGAAACGTCGATGGGGCCCGCCGAAGGGGTCGCCATGGTTGCACCGGAGGGTCACGGTCGCCCGCGGATACTCGAGCACGGCCAGCTGGTTGTCGGGGAAGTCGGCCGTGAGCAGGCCGGTCCTCTTCCCGAAATGGCGGACGGACGAGGGCGCACCGAGGAGCTTGACCACGATGTCGACGAGATGGCAGGCGAGCTCGAACATGCCGTGGCCGGGGAGCGAACCCAGCTGCGCCATGACGCGGGCGTCGGCCAGCTTGCCCATGGAGGCGTCGATCTCGGTGATGTCCCCGAGCCAGCCTTCGCGATGGGCTCGCAGGAGCAGCGCGAACGCAGGGTTGTGCCGCAGCATGTAGCCCATCTGCAAGGTCAGCCCGCGGCGCTCGGCTTCGAGGCGCATCTTCCTGAAGTCTTCGTGCTTCTCGGCCCCCGGTTTGTCGAGATGTACGTGCTTGCCAGCGGTGATCGCCGCCAGAGCCGCGCGCGATGAGTCCGCCAAGGTGGTCTCGACGAGAACGGCCTCGACCGATTCGTCGGCCAGCAGGTCGGCCTCGCTCATCCAAGGCAGTCCTGCATAGGACTTCGCGCCCTTGGCCGCGGCCTGCCGTCCCGCGATGGGCTCGGCGATGCCGACGACTTCATAGAGATCCGCGAGGGAGCGCACGGCATCCATCTTGCCGGAAGCGTGCGCATGCGAGGTGCCGATCTGCCCGACGCGGATCTTGCCGGACCGCCCGGCCGCGAAGGCTGATGCGAACGGCGCCATTGCGGCGACGGAAAAGAAGGCGCGTCGGTCCATCGGACTCACTTCAGCAGCCAGTCGACCGCGGCGGCGGCACGGACGTCAGGGGTGCCGTCGAAGATGGCGGCGTCGTTCGAAACAAGCTCAGGGCGGGCGGATTCGCCGGCGATCCAGAGACGGTCCTGCGGACAGAGGGCCAGCAGACCCGGCACGTCGAGATACTTGGAGCCTCCGGGCAGGAACATCGGGTCGCGGTAGCTCAGGAGCTGCGAGAAGCGGAAGCCCGCGGTGTCGACGGCGGCACGGCCCACGGCGTCGCCCAGCACGGCGCGGGCGGCGGCCGCCACGACGCCGGCCTTGCCGGTGCCCATGAGATCCACGGACTTCACCTCAGGATGGTCTGGCGAGCGGTCAGTCTTCAGCATCTTCACGACCGTCAGGACGTCGTGCACGCGCTGGGCGAAAAGGGAGGAATTGTAGCCGAAGGTGTACGCAGGCACCTCGCGCGGGCCGGGCACGACACGGGTCTCCTTGACCGGCTCGCCGCCCTGGAGGTGAAGATTGACGCCGATGACGGCCACGCCGGCCTCGATGAGCTTCTGCACTTCCGGACGGGGCGCATTGCCCTTGCGCAGCCCTGCGACGCCCGCGTCATCCACCCACACGACGGCACGGCCGTTCGGATTGACGGGCTGATACCAGTCGATGGCGACCTCCTCGCCGCGACCGGGCTCGGTCACGACGCCCTTGAAGTGGAAATGCGTGTCGCGCCACTGCGCCGATGGTGACGACAGGGTCGGCTTGCCGGCGTCGGCATAGGTGCGCCCGATGATCGTCTCCACCGCCGGACGCAGGACTTTCTCCCTGCCCTCGGCCGTCGCGGCCGCCGCGCGGAGCTGCTTCTCGGAATCCTCCTTGAACCACTTGAGGAGTCCGCGTTCGAAGTCGGGATCCGCGGCCTTGGGCGCCGGATGCTCGGCGTCCCATACGGTCAGCTTCTCCTTGGGCAGGGGCACGTAGTCGCGCTCGATCACCGGCGCCTCCTGGCCGAGCTTGAAGTGCTTGTTGAGGAAGCCGTAGAATGCGCTCCGAGTCACGGCGTTGTAGTTGTGGGGGAAGTGCTCGCCGCGGTGCAGCATCACGTCGTATCGCCGTCCCAGCGTCGCATAAAGCTTCTGCAGCTCGGGGAAGCCCTTCGTCGACATCTCCTTGGTCCAGTCGTTGGCGGTGTTCATGCCCTGCGGCTTGGGCGCGAAGGCGCCGGCGATGTCGATGTTGCCCTGCCCCACGCGCAGCAAGGTGGAGTTCTCGCAGCTACAGCCGCCCTGCATGGCGGTGGACACCATGACCACGGGGAAGGAGAGGTCCACGCGGTCATCCACCGCGGCGAGGAGCATGGTCTGGGTGCCGCCGCCGCTGGAGCCGGTGATGGCGATGCGGTCGGGATCCACCTCCGGCAAGGTCATCAGGAAGTCCACGCCTCGCATGGAGTTCAGGGTCTGGAGGCCCATGATGCTCTGCAGGTTGGATTCGGCCTGCGTGCTGTAGAGGCCCCAGCCGTTGACGGCGTTCATCTCGGGACGCTGCTTCGCGAACTTGTGCACGACGTCGGCCGAGAACTGGATGGAATCGGAGTCGCTCAGGGCGTCGTAGTGCCAGGCGATGCAGCCCATGCGCGCGAGCTGGACGCACATGGACTGGAAGCGGCTCTGTCCGCCCACTTCGAAGCGCTCCTGACCGGAGGCGATCTCCTCGCGCACGTATTTGGCGGGCTGGATGAGGAAACGGGCGTCCTTCCAGTGACCGTGGGGGAAGAGCACGGCCGGCACCTTGCCCTTCACTTGCTTGGGGCGGTAGAGGTTGCCGGTGACGAAGAGGCCGGGCGCGCTCTCGAAGTAGACCTTCTCGACGACGTAATCGTCGAACTCCATGCGGCCGTGGATGACGGCGTTGAGCGGAGTCTTGGTCGGCATGGGCCAGAGGCCCTGCGAGACGAGGATGCGCCGCCGTATCTTCTCCTGCTGCACGCGCCATTCCTTGGCTGACTTGGGCGGGTCGAAGGGGAAGTAGCCGTTGAGGTCCTTGAGCGGACCGAGTCGGGCGTCCTCGGCGCACAGGCAGGCGGCCGCCAGGATGGAGGAAAGGATGAGCCGGGGTGAGCGCATGCCGCCAAGATGGGACTCCGGGTCCCGGGGGCAATCCCGACCTCCCGGCCGGCGGGATTCGGCACCCTTTCAGCGGGATTCGGTCCTGCCCCCGTGCGAGAGGGTCAGGGCGCTGAAGGCCATGGTCAGCACGCAGCAGACGCACATCACCACGACGACTCCGGTCCAGCCCCAGTGGTCGGCGATCCAGCCCACGCCGGTGCCGGCGAAGGCCGAGCCGAAGACGTAACCGAAGAATCCCGTGAAACCCGCGGCGGTGCCCGCGGCCTTCTTGGGCACCATGTCCAGGGCCTGCAGGCCGATGAGCATGATGGGGCCGTAGATGAAGAACCCGATGACGATCAGGGCCGCCACGTCGACCGCCAGGGGGCCGTTGCGGTTGAGTCCGTAGACGACGAGCCCCAGCAGGGTCGGAATCATGAACAGCACGGTGGCCGGCGCCCGGCGCGAACGGAACCAGCGGTCGGACACCCAGCCGCACAGGATCGTGCCCGGCACGCCGGCCCACTCGAAGGCCGACCACGCCCAGCTGGATTCCTGGAAGCTGAATCCTTTGGCGGTCTGCAGGTATGCGGGCACCCAGTCGACCACGCCGTAACGGACGAAGTAGACGAAGGCGTTGGCGACGGCGATGGCCCACAGGAGCCGGTTGCCGAAGACGTGCGTGAGGAAGATCTCCCGGAAGCCCAGGGTGCGCTCATGGTCCTTGCCGTAGCCGGGGGGATAGTCGTTGCGCCATTCCTCGACGGGCGGCAGGCCGCAGCTCTGCGGGGTGTCGCGCATCACGTACCAGGAGAAGACGGCGATGAGCAGCGCGACGCAGGCGTTGAAGTGAAACTTGGCGCCCCAGTCGCCGTAGAGGGCCACGCCCGCCAGCGCGACGGTGGCCACGAGCGCGCCGCCGACGTTGTGGGCGACGTTCCACACCGAGACCGCCCTGCCCCGCTCGCCGGCGCTGAACCAGTGCACCATGGTCTTGCCGCAGGGCGCCCAGCCCATGCCGTTGAACCACCCATTGAGCGCCTGTAGGACGACCATGGCCGTCAGGGAGAGGTAGACTTCCTTCACCAGCCCGCACACGAGGAGGACGCCGCTGGAAAGCGCCAGGCCGAGGGGCAGGAAGTAACGCGGGTTGCTGCGGTCGGAGACGCTCCCCATGAGGAATTTGGAGAAGCCATAGGCGACCGAAAGCGCGGTCATGGCCCCGCCGAGCTGGGCCTTGGTGTACTCGGGGTGCTCGCGCAGGATGTCCGGGACGGCGAGGGAGAAGTTCTTACGTACGAGGTAGTAGCCGGCGTAACCGATGAAGATGCCCAGGAAGACGCGCAGGCGGAGGCGCCGGTATTCAGGATCGACCCTGTCCGCGGGCAGGCGGGGAACTTCGGGCGCGGGATTGAGGAAGCCGAACATGCGTCCGCTCAGAGTCCGCGCAGCTCGGCCAGCATGGGCTTGAGCTCGCGCAAGATGAGGTCCGAAGCGTCCTCCTGCACGTGGCAGGTGCCGAGCCAGGTCTCATACCCGCCAAGCTCGTGCTGCGCGGGGGTCGGGAGGTAGCCGTGCCGTCCGTTGGCGAGTCCGACGACCATGGTCCGCGCGAAGGGGCTGTCCTTCTTGAGGGCCAGGCCGATCTCGGCGAAGGTCTCGAAAGGGATGCCGACGATCGCGAAGTCGCCGATGCGCACGGCCTGCAGGACGGCGTCCACGGTCTCCTCCTTACGCTCCGCCGCGATGAGGGTGCGGCGGGCGTAATGCTCGGCGAGGCGGGGCAGGCGCTGCTTGGCGGCCTCGTCCTTGATCGCCAGGACGGCCTTGGCGTAGAGGACCTGCTCCTTCGTGGGCTTGCGATACTTCAGGGTGAGGACGCGCTGACGCATGCCGAGCACGGCCTTAGGTTCGTGCGCCTTCACGTCACGCAGGGCGAACCACACGCTGTCGGCCGCCTCCTGCGCGACGATGCGCGCCTGCTCCATGGGCTCACGGGGAGGCCGAAGGGTGCCGAAGGGGGAGTTGTTGATGTCGCCGGAGGTGCCGTTGGACATCATCGCGACGAGGCCGGGCTCGCCGAGGCGCTGAGGCACGAGCCGTGCGAACTCTCCATAGTAGTCGGCGGAGATCTTTCCGCGCGGGGTGGCGCCGACGTAGTGCAGGGAGTAATTGGCGAAGAGGCCGAGGGGACGGCCCTTGGCGTCACGGACGGAAAGCATGCTGATCTCGGGGTCGGTCGGCCCGGCGGGCCGGTCGAGCACGTCCGGCGAGTTGGGCGGATTCATGCGCACCTTGTCCATGCCGCCGAAGGGGTTGGTCTGCATCTTCCCCTCCTTCAGGTACCAGCGGCGGTTGAACACCTCGTGCGGCAGCGCCCGCGAGGCCGAGGCGACGGAGGCGGGACGCAGGGCGGCGTGCGCCCTGACGATGGATTCCGCCAAGCCGGCCACGAGGACGGCGCGGTTCTTCTCCATCGGGGAATCGGATCCGGCGACGCTCTCCGCGTTCACCGCCACGCCGGAGTGCGTGTGCGTCGCTGACACGAGCATGCGCTCGACAGGGATGCCGGTCTTCTCGCTGGCGATCTTCTTGGCCTCGGCGAGGATGGGCGGAGGGAGTCCGAGGTTGTCGACGACGGTCAGCACGACGGTGGTCTCGCCGTCGGAGATCGCGAGCGACCGCGACATCAGGGGATCATTCACGCCTTCGGCCATGTTGGCATCGAATCCGCCCGGCATGTTCACGGGGAAGGCGACGGGAGAGACATCGACGGCGGCGGCGCCGGCCTTGAGGGGCTTGGATTCGGCCGCGGCCAGGGAAGATGCCGCGACGAATGTGAGCAGGAATGCACGCATGGCTCCGGGGTGATGGGGTTGAAGGGATTTAGCCCTTGGCCGGCGAAACGGGCAAGGGATTAAGGATTGGCGGGTCAATCGGGCGTTTTCATGCCTTGCGCCGAATGAAGGCCGTTTTTATCAATGCTCCATGCGTCTCACGACCCTCGTCCTCACCGTCGCCCTCGCCGTCGGCGTCACCGCGGTGGCGATGAAATTCCTGCCGGAGGACATGCCCGCGGCGGCCCCGGCTCCGGCGCCCGCTCCGGTCGTCAAAGAGGAGAAGCCCAAGGTGAAGTTCCGCCCGCCCTCCCCCGCTCCCGCCGTCACGGCGACGGACGGGAAGCGCCCGCAGCTCAGCGATGAGATGAAGGCGAAGTTCAAGGAGTTCGGCGATGAGACGCGCAAGATGGCGCTCGAGATCGCGGGCGACGAGAAGCGCCTCCAGGACGCGGTCCGCGCGGGGATGATGACCGCCGAAGGCATCGGCATCATGATGAAGGCTCGGGAGATCGGTGAGAATTTCCGCAAGGCGACGAACGATGCCGAGCGCGAAGCCGCGCTAGCGGAAGTGCCCGCGCTTCGCGACCAGGCCATGGCGCGCCTCCGCATCGAGGTCGACAAGCTCAACGCACCGGCTCCGGCGGCCACGCCCGCTCCGGCGCCAGCCGCCCCGCCCGCGACCGCCCCGATCATGTGACGGCGTCCGGCCCGCGCCGCCGCATTCACCCCGCTCTCCTGCCTCGGGCATATCTGACCGCCCCCGGTCAGCCACCCTCTCGGGCAGGAATCATCATACCCCTGCCTTGGGTAGGGCTGACCGCCCTCGGTCAGCCGCCCCTTGCCCCCT
>CAZRPB010000044.1:9230-15522 GCA_964601955.1 uncultured Klebsiella sp.
CACCTTTGCACGCGGCTCCGCCGCAGTTGCACTTTTGCACGGCATCTCCGTCCTGTCCACGCCCCTACCTTCCCCCGATCACCGCGACCACGACGAGCTCCCTGAACTTGTCCTCGGCAATCCAGCGTATCGCCCCGGGATTCCGCACGGGAAAGAAGTTGTCGATGACTCCGACGTATTGCCGCCCGCCGATGACGGTCCAGCCGACGCACACGACTTCATGGCCCCAGGTAAGCTCGGGCTTCTGGGGGACCGGCACGACGCAGGAAGCCAAGGTCGGTCGGCCCAGGCTGATCTCCCGACGCAAGGTCTCGAAGGTGAACTCCGACATGCCGACGGACAGTTCGACGCCGCGTTCGTTGGCGTCGCGATAGAGGTTGCGCGCCAAGTCCTCGGTGAAGGCGCCGGTGAGCGACATGCGTCCGTCGGTGAATCCATAGGTGTCGGGAATGGTCCGATACCTGAGCCGCTCCCGGATGCGCAGGACGCGGTCATGCGAGGTCTCCCGGGGGCTCGCCCACTTGGCTCCGCCCCTGGCGATCCAATATTCCATGAGGCTCGCGCCCGCGGTCGGCACGCAGCCGGACGCCGCCGGACCGTCCTTGGTCGCCACGAGGAACTGCTGGATGGCGGGCACGCCGTTCAGCGCCACGCCGTCCTCGGTCGCGAAGGCCTTGGGTTCATCCACGAAGAACTCGAGGAGATGCCCTTCGGGGCCCGCCTCCCACGCAAGATGACCGGTGCGCCCCTTGGGGCCTACGATCTTCGCCCACCATGCGTCCGGCGAACGCCCCCAAGGCAATCCGTCCTTGGTCCTCACGAACCGCAGCTCGACGAGCCGCGAACCGCCCCAACCCGCCAGGCAGGGCTGGTAGAGCAAGGCGTTGAGGTGACGCTCCCCGGTCTGACGCGCCAAGGCGGCCTCATCGACGCCGCAGGAGGCGAGCAGGAAGGCGCATGCGGCCGCCGAGAGGACGCGGAGGAACTTCATCGGCCCAGGGCCTCCATGACCTTGTCAGGATGATCGGTGAACAGGCCGTCGGCCCGCGCGTCCTTGAAGATGATCCGCGCAGCCTCGGCGACGTCCTTCACGCCCCTCGGCAGGGCGTCGGCCCTCAGCGTGTAAGGGTGCACCTTCAGGCCGGCGGCATGCGCGCGGGACACGAGGTCGGTGGCCTTGCCGTCCCTGATGACGTCGGTCAGCGAGGGCCCGATGCCGTCGACGAGTCCGGCGAGGCCCTTGAGCCCGGCATCGGTCTTGAGCGCGACGAAGTCGGTGCCGTCGACGCCCTTGGTACCGCCGAGGAGCATGATGAGGTTGCCCTTCCATCCGAGCTCACCCCGGACGCGCTTCACTTCCGCCAGCTCAAAGCACTGAAGGTAGCAGGGGTCCGACTTGGTCGCATAGCCATGTTTGCGCAGGATGGGCAGCACGATTGCGGCAAGGTCCTTGCCCTCCTTGCGATGCCAGGCCGGAGCCTTCAGTTCCGGATAGATGCCGGCACGGCGGCCGCTGTTCCGATTGAGTTCGGAGATGAGCTTCAGTTCCTGCTCCAGGGTAGGCACCCGGAACACGCCCTTCCCCTTGGGATGCCGGAGAGGCATGATCTGCTTGCCCGAGCGGTGGTCGAAGCGTTCCGTGGCGGTCAATGTGGCGATTTCCGCCGCGGTGAGGTCGATCGCATAAAAGCGTCCGTCCTTGCGACGCCGGTCGGGGAACTTCTCGGCAACGTCGGTCGTGGTGTCGAGATGCACGTCGTGCAGCACGATCGGCACGTCGTCCTTGGTCAGCACGACGTCCTGCTCAAGGTAGTCCGCCCCCATGCGATGCGCGGCGACCTTGGATTCGCGGGTATGCTCCGGCAGGATGCCGCTGGCCCCGCGATGGGCGATGACGACCGGTTCAGCCGCCTGCAGGGCGACGGCGAGCGATGCGATCAGCCCGACGAGCCTCATCTCTGGCCCGAAGGCACCGCGCCCTTGAGCATCTCAGCCAGCTTGGCCGACATCGCCTTCACGCGCTCGGGCTCCTTGGCGGAAAGGTCGGTCGACTCCGAAGGGTCGTGGGCAAGGTTGAAGAGCTGGACGGCGGGCTGGCCGGCGTCCTTCGCCTTGGCCTTCTTCTTGGCCGCCTTCTTGGCAGGGGGGTTCTCTTCGTCGTCCGCCGCACCCTTCAGGCTGAGCAGTTTCCAATCGCCCATGCGCAGGGCCGCCCGGGTCGGCGACTGGACGCTCAGGATGGCATCGTGCGGTGAGCCCGTTCCCTTCGTGATCATCGGCCAGACGTCTCGGCCGTCGACGGGCAGCTTCTGCTCCAAGGTCCCCTTGGCCAGGGCGATCAGGGTCGGATACCAGTCGATGATGTGCATCGGCTGCGCAAGGCGCTTGCCGGCGGGCACCTGACCCGGCCAGCGGACGAAGGCGGCCGCGCGGGTCCCGCCCTCCCAGAGGGAACCCTTGAAACCGCGGAGGGGCGTGTTGATGCCGGGAGGCGGACCACCGTTGTCGGACGAGAAGACGATGAGGGTGTCCTTGCCCATGCTGGACTTCTCCAAGGCGCCGACGACCTGCCCGATGGCCTCGTCGACCGCCGCCAGCATGCCCGCCAGCTTCTGCCTGGATCCCGTCAGCGAACCATAGGGCTTCAGGTAGGAGTCCGGCACCTGCATCGGCGAATGCACGCCGTTGAAGGGCACGTACAGGAAGAGGGGCTTGGTGCGGTCGCGCGACTCGATGCGCTTCACGGCCTCCTTGGCGATGAGGTGCGTGCTGTAGCCCTCCTCCTTGAGCGGCTGGTCCCCGCGATGCCAGTCCATCTTGCCGTCACGTTCATGCGTGAAGTAGTCGATCATGCCGAAGTAGTGCCCGTACTGGTGATCGAATCCGCGCGACGTCGGGAGGTAGGCCCGGTCGAACTCGCCCAGGTGCCACTTGCCCGTGATCGCGGTCTGGTAACCCGCTGCCTTCAGCGCCTGCGCGAGGGTGCGTTCCTCGAGGGGCAGACCCCAGCCGGCCCCGGGGCGCACGACGTTGTAGATGCCCGTGCGGGTGGCGTAGCGTCCGGTCATCAATGCCGCGCGGGTAGGTGAACAGACCGGCTGGACGTAATGGTGCTCGAGCACCGTGCCCTCGGCGGCCAGACGGTCGATGTTGGGCGTGCGGATCTCCTTGCCGCCGTTGAAGCCGCAGTCGGCATAGCCCAGGTCATCAATGAGGAAGAAGACCACGTTCGGCCGGTCGGCGGCGGAGACGAGCGCGGCGAAGAACAGCAGCAGATGGCGCATGGGGGTACGGGGGAAGATGGAGGAATGTAGATGTAAGATGAAGGATAAATGATTCAGCAGGGGGCACGTGGGCACGGTGACACGGGGACAAGGACGTAGCCTTTGCCTTTACCGCAGTTACGCCGCGCAGGTAGGGCTGACCGCCCTCGGTCAGCCGCCCCTATCCCTGACCCCGCATGCGCCCCTTGTCACCGTGTCCCCGTGTCACAGTGTCCCCTCGTGTCTCCGCCGCGCGCCCCACCTCTGATCCTCCGAGCCTCCGTGCCTCCAGTTGTCTTCAACCTGCCCCTGTCCCTATCCCTACCTCAACAATCCCCTCGCCCTCTCCGCCGCGGCGTCCGGCCTCAGCCGATCCACGGGCGGCGCGAAACGCTGACAGCCCTTCGCCAAGAACTCACGATGTCTGGCGTGCATCTCGGCGGTGCCGCGAAAAGCGCCCAGATGGACGGGTTGATTATCCGCAGCTGCGGTGAGCATGCGCACGCCCTCCGAAGTCAGGGAAGCCGTGCGTACGTAGACGCCGGGCAGGACGACCGACTTCATGTCATATCCCTGCAGCTTGAGCTGGGCGACGCCGTCGGCGACGGCGAGTTCCATGGTCACGACGCCTCGGGCGCCGGGCGTGCGCATCACGCCCGTGATGCGTCCGCCGACGGCCCTGCCCTCCCCTTCGCCCCGCGCCTCGGCATAGAGGTCCTTCCAGCCGGCGCGACCGGCCTGGGCGAACACGCGATACCCCTTGTCCTCCTTGAGCACGCAGAGCGCGCCTCCGGCGAAGTCGTCATAGTAGCCATCATGGACGCCGGCGCAGGAATCCGGCTGGCGCAAGGCGACCGACCGCCAGAACGAAGTCCCCGAGCGCAGGATCTCCTCACGCAGGCAAAGCTCATAGAGTGACTTGAACTCCTCCCGGGCATTCGGCTCGACGTCCTCATGCGGGATGCGCTTGGGATCGGAGATGAATTTCGAGGCGTGCAGCCGGGTGCGCTTGATGAGCTCCTCGGTCGGGAGCTTCACATAGTCCGAATCCGGCACCGGAACCGCGGCGATGCGCGTCCGGGCCAGCGCATGCGCCGCGCGATAGGCCTCCTCCATGCGGGCGACGCGTCGGGCCAGCTCCGCCTTCGGATTCACTTGCGGATCACCGCATCCCGAGACCAGAAGCACGGCCATCATCAAGAAGTTTGCGGTTGCTCGGGGCACGACGTGATGAAGGCGTCACGACTTGTTTTTGCAAGAAAGCCCGTCGCCCGTGTGGTCCGCCCGTCCTCTCGTCGGCGATTTTTCCTTCATCTTTCATCCACCATCCTCCATCTTCAGCCTCCTCGCCCATGCGTCTCCCGGCCATTCTCCTCGCCCTCCTGACCGCCGCCCTAGCCCACGCCGAAGGCATGCAGGGCTGGTATCAGAACACCGTCTGGGTGCGTCTCAACGAACGCTGGAGCGTCGGCAACTATCTCGACTTCCGGGTGGATGACGCGATCAACGGCAACCACACCTGGATGGCGAGCCCGCGGGTGAGGTATGACCTGGACAAGGTCTGGCAGCTCCAGCTCAACACGACGTTCCTCGAGGCGCTCAATGCCGACGAGACCGCCCGGCCCGACTGGTTCCGCCTTGAATTCGAAGCCAATCCCACCGTGCCCCTCGGTGAGTCCTTCGTCTACAGTATGCGCAACCGCTTCGAATGGCGCTGGCGGGACGGTGACGCCGACTACGGATTCCGCATCCGCATCCGCCCTCAGCTCGACTGGGTGCTGCACAAGGAAGGGTTCTTCCGCGGATTCTATGCGAACAACGAGTTCTTCTACGACTTTGACGCCGACCGCTTCACCGAGAACCGCCTCATCCCCTTCGGCGTGATCTTCCGCCCGCATCAGTCGATCGACCTGCGCCTGTATTACCTCTGGCGGCACACCCGCGGACGCACCGAGTGGCGAGACTACTCCGTCATCGGCGCCATCGCCACGGTCAGTTTCTGAGCGCGACTCCGCCGCCCCGGCAGGACTGACCGACCCCAGTCATCCGCCCGCCCGGGCATGTTCCATCACGCCTCCTGCCTTGGGTAGGGCTGACCGCCCTCGGTCAGCCGCCCCTGCCCCTTGTCCCCGTATCCCCTCCCCCGTGTCCCCGTGTCACCGTTCCCCCTCTTGTCTCCGCCGCGCCCCCTCACTCCAGCGGAATCAGCAGACCGGGCGATGCATTGCCACCGACTCCGATTCCGATCGGACCGGGCAGACGCAGGACGGGCACCGCGCCGATTCCGCCGCTCGAAGTCGTGGTGGACATGTTGCCGAACCGGTTGGTCGAGGAGGTGAAGCTGGACCCGCCGACGGTCCCGAAGGAATGGCTGGCGGCGCCGAAACGGTTGGAACTGACCTGGAAAGGCGTGGAGCCGATGCTGCCGTGCGTGCTGGTGAATCCGCCCAGACGGTTGGTGCTGAGGTTAAGCGCGGACCCGCCGATGTTCCCGTAGGTGCTCGATAAGCCTCCGAAACGATGGGTGTTCGTGGAGATGTTGGCGCCACCGACCATGCCATGCGTCGATGACAGGCCCCCGAAGTGGTTCGTGTGAAGATTGATCGGACTGCCGCCGACCTGTCCGTAAGTGCTGCTCATCCCGCCGAAGCGGTTCGTCGAGACGTGCACCGGAGCGCTTCCGATGTTGCCATAGGTGCTCGAAATGCCGCCGAAGTTGTTCGTCGTGAGATAGACCGGCTGGCCGTTCACCTGACCGTAGGTGGTCGTCATGTTACCGATTCGCTGGGTCGTGAGGTGGGAGTTCTGGGCGGAAACGACGCCAGCGGTGAACAGACCGGCAAGGACGATTGCGTATTTCATGTCTAGTATAATTAGCCCTCTCCGAGCGCAGTCAACCCCCGGAGGCCCTGCCCCCCCCTGTCCCTCGCAGCCCAGCTGCCCTGGTAGGGCTCACCGCCCCCGGTCCGCCCCCCCTCCCCCCGTCCCTCACCGCATCGCCCCGCCCCCCCTTGCGCCCTTGCCCGCGG
>CAZRPB010000045.1:0-6536 GCA_964601955.1 uncultured Klebsiella sp.
AACCTCAATGACGAGCGGGATTTCCTGTCGGGCAAGGTCCGGTTCTCCACCGGCGGCCCGCTGACCCTCAGCCTCGACTCCTCCTATCGCGAGACCGCCCGAAACGACGACCTCGCGCAGCAGGGCATCACCGGAGCCGACATCGGTCCCAATCTGCTGCGTCAGGCCAACTACAGCCACATGCTCGACGCTGACTACCGTCTCTCCGAGAAGGTCCAGATCGGCGTCGGCGTCTCACGCGCTTACAATCACTACAAGGATCCCACCACCGTCGTCAACGGGGCCCTGCAGACCTTCAACACCAACTCTCTTACCGAGACGGATGCCGTCTCCGTGCCGGTCGACGTCGAGTACCAGGCCTTTGAGAAGCTCTGGTTCGGCCTCCGTTACCAGCGCGAGCAGACCGACTATTCCGCCGCGCCCTACTTTGACTCCTCCGGTGCGCTGCGCGCCGCCCTGCCCGGGCGCCTGAACAAGGACTTCTACGGCCTCACGACCCGCGGCCAGCTGACTGAATCCGGCAAGCTGAACGCCACCGCCCGCCTCGGCTGGCTTGATTTCCAGAACGAGGGCGCGGCCTCGGACGGCGTGGCCTCCTGGTCCGTCACGCTCAACCATGTCCTCACCGACAAGCTGAGCCACAACCTCACGCTCTCCCGTGACGTCACCGCCTCCTCCACCGGCGGCCAGAATGACACGGCGGCCTACACCTACGGCATGAACATGAACGCGGGCGAGGGGCTCACGCTCAACCTGTCCGTCACCCGCAACGAGACCGACGCCCTCAACGCCGGGGCGATCACGGCCGTCAGCACGATGGTGTATACGCTGGGCGCGGATTTCCGTTACAATTCCAACCTGACTTTCAACGCGGGCTACAACTTCACCGACTCCCGCATCGCCAACAACGCCGCGGGCAACTTCAGTTCCAACACCCTGACGCTGTCGGCGGCCTTCCGTTACTGAGAACGCAACAGGGCGCCGGGAGGCACCCGCGATCCACCATGCGGTCCCATTCGAGGAACATCGTCCTGTCTCTGCTGACGGCCCTGTTCTTCTCGGGCTGCGCCCCCCGTCGGGCCAGCGAGTTCGACTTTCCCGATCCCAACTCCGAAGACGTGCTCAGGATCGGGGGCGGTGCGGCCGAGCCCGCGCGCCCGACCGCTGCCGCCGTCGAGCCCGCCCCGACCGGTGCGCCCGTCGCCTCCGCGACCGCCGAGCCCGCGCCCCGGAGGGCGGAAGGGAAGGGGACCTACCGTCTCCGGGCACGCGACTCCGTGCGCATTCAGGTGATCAACGAGCCTGACACCCTCATCGAGCGGCGCATCAACCCCGACGGCACCGTCGACATCCCGTTCCTCAAGCAGCTCGTCCCGCTCGCCGGACGCACGGTCACTGAATCCCAGGAGGAGCTCGCCCGCCTCTTCCGCCGCTACTTCAAGGAGCCGCAGGTCATCCTCTCCATCGCCAGCTATGCGGAGCGCCGGGTCTACGTGTCCGGCTACGTCAGCAAGCCCGGGCCCGTCGCCATCCCCCCCGAAGAGGAGCTCACGCTCGGCCGGGCGCTCTCCATGGCGGGAGGCATCCTTCCCCGTGGCCGGCGTTCCGACGTCGCCGTGAAGCGCATCCGCGACGGCGTCGTGCAGGTCATCAGCAAGGACATGCGCAAGATCGATTCCGGCGACGAACCTGATTTCGTGCTGGAGGATGAGGACCAGATCTACGTCGACGACAGCCGCATCTGAAGATGGACAAGCCTGAACAGCAGTCCGGCCAGCCCCGGTTCGAGCCCGATCCGCGCAGGGAGCAGGGCTACCGTTCCTACGGCGGCTATGGAGGCTACGGAGCCGGCTACGGAGCCGGCTACGGACAGGGCTACGGACAGGGCTATGGCCAGGGCTATGGTAATTACGGCCAGCAGGGCAAGGCGGGCAACCCCGTCACGGTCTACCTCGTCATGCTGCGGGAGCGCGCCTGGTGGATCCTGCTCCTCACCCTGATCGGCATGGCCGCGTCGTTGCTCAGCACCTACGGCACCATGCCGGAATACCGGGCCACCGGCCGGCTCAGGGTCTTCCGTCTCGCTCCCACCATCGCCGGACAGAATTCCACCGTCGAGGACAGCCTCAAGATCCTCTCCAACGACGACTTTTTCACCGCCGTCGAGTCGATGCGCAGTTCGGCCATCATCGAGGGCGTCTCCCGCCGGCTGACCGCCGCCGAGAAGAAGCAGGTGATCGAGCCCTACCAGGCCGGGAACATCTTCAGCGGGCCGCTCACCGAGCAGGAAGTCTTCGCCCGCCAGCGCGGCATCACCCCCCAGCGGCAGACGCTGGTCGTCAACGTCGAGTTCACCCACCGCGACCGCGACCTCGCCCGCCACGTCGCCCGTCTGTTCTGCGAGGCCATCCAGAAGAACAGCGAGGACGAGCGTCTCACCATCGCCAACCCGCTGGTCGAGCGCGCGCGCATCGAGATCGAATCCCTGGAGGACAAGGTGCGCAGGCTGTACGAGCAGAAGAACGAGCTCATCCGGAGCCAGAAGCTCCTGGCGATCGCCAAGGACACCGGCACGCTCACCGCCGAGCGGTCCGTGCTGGTCAAGGACCGCGAGGAGGTGCGCAAGCAGATCGATGAGAGCGACATCGTCGTGCGCAACGTCGCCGCCCAGCGTGCCGCCGGCAAGGACGTCGCCGAAATCGCCCAGGTCCGCACGGACGAGCGCGTCAGCGCCCTCTGGACCAAGCTCACCGACCTGAAGGTGACCGTCGCGGCGATGGAGAAGAAGTACACCGACCAGCATCCGGCCCTCGTGCTCAGCCGCACCCAGCTGGAGCAGACGCGGCGCGAGCTCGATGAGGCCGTCGCCCTCTCGGTCGCGCGTCTCGACGCCTCCCTTCAGAACGCCCGCGCCCGCCTCGAGGCCATCCTGAAGAACCTCGCCGCCAAGGAGGATGAGATCTCCCGGCTCCAGGCCGCCAGCGTTGAGCTCGACCGGGTCGACAAGGACATCCGCGGCTCCGAGGATTTCCTCGCCAAGCTCAAGCTCAGCTACGAGGAGGCCAAGCTCCGCTCGAGCTCCAGCGGCGCCAGCACCTCCATCCGCGTCCTCGACCTCCCTTCCGTGGCGGACAAGCCCATCAACAAGAACTACTACATGAGCGGGCTCGTCGGACTGGGCGTCGGACTGGCGCTGGGGCTCGGGCTCGCCGTGCTGCTCGGCACTTTCGACGACCGCATCAAGTCGGCCCGCGACGTCGAGGGCGGGCTCGGACTCCCCCTGCTCGGCACGATCCCCAAGATCTCCCAGACCGCGGGGCCGGACCGGGCGCTGCTCGCGCGTCAGGACAAGGACCGGATGGCCACCGAGGCCGTGCGCGCCCTCTACTCCTCCATGAAGATCGGCCCCGCCAGTTCGGGCGGGCGCGTCTTCCTGATCACCTCGACCCGCCCCAGCGAGGGCAAGACCTTCGTCGCCACCAACCTCGCGCTGCTCTTCTCACAGCATGCCGAGAGGGTCCTCGTCATCGACGCCGACCTCCGCCTTCCCAACGTCGGCCCATCGCTCGGCTTCGCCGGAGACGGCGGTCTCAGCCGCTGGTTCAACGGCGAGATGAAGCTCGAGGAGGCGATCGTCCGCGACGTCGCTCCCGGACTCGACGTCCTCCCCGTCGGCGTGAGCTGCCGCAATCCGACCCAGGTCATCAATCATCCGAGGTTTTCCGAGCTGCTCGACGACCTCCGTTCGAAATACGACCGGGTCTTCATCGACTCGCCCCCCGTCGGCGCCGTCTCCGACGCCCTGCATCTCATCCCCAAGGTGGACGGTGTCATCTACGTGGTCCGGTTCAACCTCGTCAGCCTCCGGAACGCCGTCTCCTGCCTCGCCCGTCTCCGCGAGGCGGGCGCTCCGCTGCTGGGCGTGGTGCTCAACCGCATGTCGCTCCGCATGGCCTCGGTCTACACCGACAGCTACGACGCCTCCTACCGCAAGTATTACGTCGACGCCCCGGATCAGGGGCGCGCCCGCTGAACTCCTTCCCCATGCGCCGCCGCCTCGCCCTGTTGTTAGCCGCCGCAGCAGCCTTCCTCTCCGGCTGCGAGACCGTCCCCGTCTCCGGCCGGTCCCAGCTCATCCTGGTCGGTGACAAGGACATCTCCGCCCTCGCCGCCGGGGAGTTCTCCAAGATGAAGAAGGTCCCCGGCGACCCCCGTCTGGCCAAGATCCGCGAGATTGGCCTCAAGGTCGTGGCCGCCGCCCGTCCTGAAGATCGCGCCGGGGTGCTGCCGCCCGCCGCCCGCTGGGAGTTCGCGATCATCGACGACAAGTCCCCCAACGCCTTCGCCATGCCCGGAGGCAAGATCGGCTTCAACACGGGCATGTTCGCCTTCACGCCCACGGATGACGACATCGCGGTCATCCTGGGACACGAGGTGGCCCACGTCCTATGCCGCCATGGCGCGGAGCGCGTCTCCCAAGGCATGATGATGGCCGCCTCGGTCATCATCGCCGACCAGGCCACGCGCAACAAGTCCGAGAGCACGCGCAACGCCTGGATGGTCGCTCTGCCGGCCGTCGCCCAAGTGGGCGTGATGCTGCCTTACAGCCGAGCCCACGAATCCGAATCCGACAAGCTCGGCCTGTTCTTCATGGCCCGGGCGGGATACAATCCGGAGGCAGCGCCCGCCTTCTGGGCCCGCTTCGCCGCCAAGGGTGGCAGCAAGACCCCCGAGTTCCTCTCCACGCACCCTTCGGACAGCACGCGCATCGCCAACCTCAAGTCCTGGATGCCTCAGGCCAAGGCGCAGATGCCGCGCAAGCCCTGACCCGCGGTTCAGCGCGGCTCGATCCGCCCGGGCCCCCTGAGGTAGACTCCCTTCGGATCATTGAGGCTGCGGAAGGTCCTGAGCAGGGATGCGTTCGATCGGAGGAGGTTCCGCAAGGGGTCCGCGTCGGACCCGCGTGTGAACACGGGATCCTCCTCATCCTCGGACAGCAGCTGCTCCAGCAGGTTCTGACGACCCTCGTGCAGCCGGGGCACCTGCACGATCTCCGCTCGGTCGAGCTTCGCCAGCTTGCGCGCCGCCGCGATGGATGCCCTGAGTCCGCCGAAAGCGTCGACCAACCCCGCCTGCTTGGCGTCAGGGGCGAGCCAGACGCGTCCCTGGGCCACCGCATGGACCGCGTCACGCTTCATCTTGCGTCCTTCGGCCACGACGCCGAGGAAGTCCTCGTAGACCCCGTCCACCAGCGTCTGGACCACCGCCATCTCCTGCGGCGTGGCCGGACGGTGGGAGGAGAGCAGGTCCGCGTAGGCGCCGATCTTCACGCCGTCGGTGCCGAGGCCGACCTTTTCCGCCAGCCCGCCGTAATTGAAGTGGAGTCCGAAGACGCCGATTGAGCCGGTGATAGTGAGGCGGTCGGCGACGACCGTGTCGGCCCGCGCGGCGATGTAATAGCCTCCGCTCGCCGCCACGTCGCCGAGCGAGGCGACGACGGGCACGCCCTTGGCGCGAAGCAGGGCGACCTCGCGGGCCACGACGTCGCTGGCGAAGGCCGACCCGCCGGGGCTGTTCACCCGCAGCACGACGGCCTTGACCTCGGAATCCGCCCGCAGCTGCCTGAGGTGGTGCGCGACGCGGTCCCCGCCGGCGCTGGACGGGTCGCCCCAGCCGTCGACGATTTCGCCTTCGGCGTACACGACCGCGATGCGTCCACCCTGCGTGGGCAGCCGCACCTTGCGGGCGTAACGTCCGAGTGAGATCTGACGGAAGGAGGTGCCGCCGTCGTCGGCGGCCGCCCCGGCCTCGATGACCTTCGCGACGAGCTCGTCACGGTGCAGGGCCTCGTCCGCAAGCCTCAGGTCCACCGCGCGCTCCGCGGAGAAGACTCCGCCCGAGTCCACGGTCCGCACCATGGCGGCCGCCGCGATGCCGCGCGAAGCGGCGACCTCGGCCAGGATGCGGGACCAAGCGCTGCGCAGCAGCGCGGTCTCCTGCTCCCTCGAGGCTGCGCTCATCGTGGAAGCGATGAAGGGCTCGACCGCGGACTTGTACTTGCCCACACGCGTCACCTGCACGCCGATGCCCGCCTTCTCCAGGGTCGATCCGAAGTATGGCCCGAAGGAGGCCAGGCCCTTGAGCTCGATTTCGCCCGCCTTGTGGACGTAGAGCGGCTTGGCCACGCTCGCGAGGTAGTATTGGGATTGCGAGCCGTTCTCGACCCATGCGATGACCGGCTTGCCCGACTTCGCGAACTCCGCCACGGCCGCGCGGAGTTCCGACGCCTGGGCGAGTCCGGCGTCGAGTTCGCCCGCGAAAAGGATTCCCGCGATGGCCGGGTCCTTGGCGGCCATGTCCACCGCCTCGAGCGCGCGCAGCAGGTCGACCCTGGGGCCCTCTCCGCCGGAGAGCAGCGCCCCCAGGGAAGGCTCGCCGAACTCAGGCGTGTCGGTAACGCGCAGGCCGCCGCCGATCATCAGCATCGACTTCGGCCTGACGTGCACGGGAAGTTCGGCCTGGGAGCCGGCGGAGCT
>CAZRPB010000045.1:6636-14851 GCA_964601955.1 uncultured Klebsiella sp.
GCATCGACTTCGGCCTGACGTGCACGGGAAGTTCGGCCTGGGAGCCGGCGGAGCTCGCCATCGCGACGAGGAGCACGGTCGCTCCGAAGGCGAGGACCAGGCCCGCCAGAACCGTGCCGAGGGCGGACGCCGCCAGATTGCGCAGAAATTCCTTCATGGTGCTGTGGTTGACGAAAAGGGTGCCGCCGTGGTCCGTTTTCGCCAGCCCGAAGCGACTTTTTCTCACCTCCTTCCGCTTGTTTCCGCAGGCTTCCGCCCTAACTTTTCAGTCATGGACCAGTCAGGAGAAGACCTTTCAGCGGCGGTGGCCCGCAAGGCCCTGGCCATCAATCTCGACCGGTCGGCTTACGGAGCCTTCGCCGAGATCGGAGCGGGGCAGGAGGTCGTCCGACACTTCTTCAAGGCCGGCGGCGCCTCCGGCACCGTGGCCAAGAGCATGTCGGCTTACGACATGCGCATCAGTGACGCCATCTACGGCCACCCTAAGCGCTACGTCTCGCGTGAGAGGCTCGAGCAGATGCTCGGCCACGAGTATCAGCTGCTCGTCGACCGCCTGGCGGCCGACCGCGGAGCCACCACCCGCTTCTTCGCGTTCGCCGACACGGTCGCCACCACGCCGCACGACGGGAAAGGGCAGGGGCATTCCTGGATCGGCGTACGTTTCCAGGACCGTCCGGGGGCCGAACCCAGCGAGGTGATCCTCCACCTGCGTCTCTGGGACAAGGACGCCGGTCGTCAGCAGGACGCCCTCGGCGCGGTCGGGGTCAACCTGCTGCACTCCGCCTTGCATGCGCGCGGCGACCTGGACGGCTTCCTTCTCTCGCTCATCGAGGCGGTCGGGGCCGGACGCGTCGAGGTGGAGTACGCCCGTTTCACCGGACCCGCCTTCGCGCAGTTCGACAACCGCGTGGCCGCCCTGCGGCTCGTGCGGCTCGGCCTCACCGACGCGGTGCTCTTCGGGCCGGAGGGCCAGCCTCAGGTTCCCAGCGAGGTGTTCCACCGTCGTTCCGTGGTCGTGGCTCGCGGCACCTTCCGGCCGGTCTCACTGGTCAACGTCGACATGCTCGAGTGCGCCAGCCGACGGGTTTCGGACGCATCCGGCGCCACCTTGCCGCTCTTCGAGATGTGCATCGGCGCCGATCCCAATCCTGAGTCGGAAGTCATCGACCGGATACGGCTTGTCGGTCTCACCGGCCGGCACCTGCTGGTCACGCGACACCGGGGGTGGTACCGCCTGCCCGCCTACTTCCGCCTGCACACCTCCGGCACGATCACGCTCGTGGCCGGCATGAACAACCTGGTCGACCTCTTCGACCCCGAGCACTACCAGCACCTGCAGGGAGGCGTGCTCGAGGCCTGCGGACGGCTCTTCAAGGACGGCGTCAGCATCCTCGTCTATCCCATGCGCGGAGACCAGCTGCGCCGGCTCATCAGCGATCCCGTGGCCTGCCGCGTCTGCTTCGCGGAGAGCTACAGCGTGGCGGAGGATTCGGTCGTCACGGCCGGAGACCTGCAGATGCGGCCCACCGTGGCCGGCCTTTACGCCCATCTGCTCAACAACGGCTTCCTCGTCCCGCTCGACGGGGCCGACATGGCCGCCATGTCCTGTCAGCCGCGCACGCTGGCCGACCGCATCCGTCGCGACGAGAAGGGCTGGGAGCGCGAGGTGCCGACCAAGGTGGCCGACGCGATCCGCAGTCTCCGTCTCTGGCTTTCCTGAGGACATGGCCGGCCCCGTCACATCCTTGCCTTCGGGCGGCGGAGCGGAGCTCGCGCTCTCCGTGGAAAGGGCCTACCGCGAGGCCCGGGTGCTGGACAGGCTCGGGGCTCTCTGGTCCCTCATCCTCGCGAAGTGCCTGCTGGCCCAGTGGGCCATCGCGACCTACGCCATCCCGGTCTCCGGACTGGCCTACGTCTGGAGTCTCTCCCTGATGATGGCCGTCCTCGCCTCCGGACTCTACCTGCGGGCCAACCGCATGCCCCTCTCCATGATTCCGGTCACGCGCCGGGTCGCCGGGGCCGTGTTGCTTGCCTTCGCGGTCGCGGCCGGCTTCGTCCTCTACGCACGCTTCGCCCGGGACGCCCTGGGACCCTCCGCCGCTTCGGGACTCTGCGCGGCCCTGGCCGGAGGATGGTCCCTGTCCCGTGCGGCGCTGCGCAAGGCCTGGGAACCCCTCCTGGGGGCCTTCCTGTGGTGGGGTCTGGCCGGAACGGCCCTGCGTTCACCCGACCACGAGGCGCTGCTCTGGCAGGGCGTGGGCTGGCTGTCCGCCTCGGCCCTGCCTTCCTTCGCGCTGTCCCTGAGGGCCGGCCGCGGCGCCACCAATCAGCCCTGAGCCTTCCCGCCCGTGCTGTTGAGCAGGTGGGCGAGGAAGCGCTTCATGGCCGGCGTCAGCACGCGTCCCTTCCGGTGCAGCACCGCGAGCGGACGGGCGACCCTGCGGTCACGCAGACGGAGCATGACGAGCGACCCCTGCTCCACCTCCTGACGGATGGTTCCTTCGGGCACCAGCGCCACGCCCGCGTCCACCTCCACCGCGCGCTTGAGCGTCTCGATGTTATCGAACTCCATCGAGGGCTCCAGTTCGATGCGCTGCTCGCGGAAGAACTGGTCGAGGGCCTTTCGCGTGGGGATGTCCTGGTCGAAGCCGATGAACTTGCAGCCCTGGAGCTCGGCGAGGTCGATCTCGCGCTTGCCGGCCAGCTTGTGCCTGGGCGAGCAGATGGCCACCAGCTGGTCCTCCATCATCGGGATGATCTCGACCTGCCGGGTCTTCTGCGGAAAGGCCACGAGCCCGAAGTCCACCGCGTTCGAAACGACGTCCTCGTAGACGAGGTTCGACCGCCGGTATTCGACGCGCACGTTCACGTGAGGGAACTCCTGCATGAAGCTCTTCACGTGCGGCGGCAGCTCGTGGAGGCCGATGGACACGATGGTCGAGACGTGCACGGTGCCGCTCACCACCTTGCGCATCTCCTGCATCTCGCTCAGCACCTGCTCATAGCGGTTGAGGATGTCCTTGGCCGCCTCGTAGAGGCTGCGGCCCTCGCGGGTGAGGCGGAACTGCTTCTGGCTGCGGTCCACGATCAGCACGTTGAAGTGCTTCTCCATCGACCTGAGCTGCTGGCTGACGGCCGACTGGGTGATGTCGTTGAGTTTGGCCGCCTTGGAGAAGCTTTCGTTGTCCACCAGGTCCCGGAAGATCTTGAGGTTCTCGATGTGCATGCGAAAAAGGGCGACCTGATTAATTAATCTAATGGGATAGGCTTTCAAGTGTAGTTTGACTAATCATGGGCCCCGCCGTTTTTCCCGGTGCGTTGACTCCGAAGGCGTTCTGCTCCCCTCTGGTCGGAGGATGCCGACTCCGGAAGAGTTCAAAAGCCGACTGGACGCGCTCCGGGGTCGGATCCGTGCGGCCTGCGAGGCGTCCGGCAGGGCCCCGGCCTCCGTCCGCGTCCTGCCGGTCACCAAGACGCACCCCGCAGCGTGCGCGGCTATGGCCCGTGCCTTCGGTTTCGAGGCAGTGGGAGAGAATCGCGTCCAGGAGGCGGCCCAGAAGCGGCCCCTTTGCCCTCCGGACCTGCGCTGGGAGCTCATCGGCCATCTCCAGTCCAACAAGGCCAAGGCCGCCCTGCAGACGTTCGATGTGATCCAGTCGGTGGACTCGGCCGAGCTGGCCGCCCGGCTCGGACGGCTCGCCGCCGAGCTGGGGGTCACCCGCGAGGTCCTGATCCAGGTCAATGCCGGCTGCGATCCGGCCAAGTTCGGCTGTGAGCTGGAGGAGGCCCCGGCGGTGCTCGAGGCGGCCATGGCGTGGCCCGCCCTGCGGGTGAAGGGCCTGATGGCGGTGGCCCCGCTTTCCGATGACCCCGCCGTGGCGGACCGCACTTTCCAGGAGCTTCGCCTTTGCCGTGACCGACTGGCGGACCGGTCCGGGCTCCCGTTGCCCGAACTTTCCATGGGCATGAGCGGAGACCTTGAGTCCGCGGTCGCGGCGGGTTCCACTTGTCTGCGCGTCGGCTCCGCCCTCTTCGGAGCCCGCCCCTCCGCATGATCCGAAGACTGCTCATCCGTGACCTCGCCCTGATGGACCGGGCCGAACTTGCGCTCGGCCCCGGCTTCACGGTGGTCACCGGCGAGACGGGCGCCGGCAAGTCCGTGCTGCTGGGCGCTCTCTCCTTGCTGGCCGGCAACCGCGCGCCCAAGACCATCGTCCGCAAGGGCGCCGAGGAGTGCGCGGTCGAGGCGGAGCTCGAATGCGGGGAGGATCCGCGTTTCGCATCGCTGCTTTCCGAGCTGGACCTTCCGCCCTGCGATGACGGGCTGCTCATCCTCAAGCGCTCAGTGCACGCCTCCCGGGCCGGGCGGATCTCCGTCAACGGAGGCTCGGCGACGCTCGCCCAGCTGCAGCGGCTGGGCGGACTCTGGATCGACTTCCACGGGCCGGGTGAGCCTCAGAAGCTCATGCGCGCGGACACGCAGCTCGAGATGCTCGACCTTCACGCGGGACTCGGAGCCCGACTGGAGGAATATCGCGCGGGCTGGCGTCGCAGGCAGGCCCTGCTGCGCGATGCGGATGAGGCCGCGGGCGCCGAGCGGCTCTCGGAGGACGAGGAAGCCTTCCTGCGGTCGCAGCTCGAGCGGATGGATTCGCTGGACCTGTCCGACGACGCCGTGGCCCGGCTTGAAAGGGATCATGCGCGCACGTCCCGGGCGCAGGAGCTCTCCGCCCTCTTCGCCCAGCTTGACGCCGGCCTCGGCTCGGACGGCCTCGGCGAGGTCCTTCCCAGGCTGCTCAAGGCCGCCGAGGACGCGGCCAGGATCGATCCCGAGGCCGCGACGCTCAGCGACCGCCTGCGGTCCCTGGCCGCCGAGGCCGACGACGTGCGTGCGGATTTCGCCCGGCTGGCCCGCGGGCTTTCGGTGGATGAGGAGGGCGCGGCCGACCTCGAGGGCCGCATGAATCTCTGGCTTGAGCTGCGTCGCAAGCATGGGCCCTCCGCCGAAGGCGTGCGCGAACGGCGTGAATCGCTGCGCCTGCGTCTGGCCTCGCAGGGCGACGTCGAGGCCCGCGTCGCCTCCCTGCGGGCCGAGGCGGCCAAGGTTGAGAAGGCCTTGCGCTCCCAGGCCGAGGTCCTGCGAGCCGCGCGCACCAAGGCCGCGGACAAGCTCGCGTCAGCCGCCCGCAAGATGCTGGGCTCGCTCGGCTTCAAGAAGGCCGACCTACGGGTCGACGTCGCCGCTTCCGAGCTCGGACCCGACGGGGCCGACGCCGTGCGCTTCCTTTTCTGTCCGAACGCCGGGCAGGACCTGCTTCCGCTCGACCAGATCGCGTCCAGCGGCGAAGCGGCCCGCGTCATGCTCGCGCTCAAGACCGTGCTCGCCGCGGTCGACCGCACGCCCGTGCTGGTCTTCGACGAGGTCGACGCCAACGTGGGCGGAGAGATCGGCGCCCAGGTCGGGCGCGAACTCGCCGCCCTCGGCGGAGGGCATCAGGTCTTCTGCGTCACCCACCTCCCTCAGGTGGCCGCCTTGGGCCACGCCCATCTGGTCGTGACCAAGACGCAGGACGCTCGCTCCACGGCCGTCGCCATCGACGCCGTCCACGGTCGCCGCAAGGAACGCGAGTCCGAGCTCGCCCGCATGCTCGGCGACCGGGCCAGCAAGGTGGCCCTGGCGCACGCGCGCGAGCTGCTGGATGGCGCCCGTCAGCCCTGACGCTTCAGCAGCCGGTCCAGCCGCAGACGGCGGATCATCCTCAGGCCGACGGCCGCGGCCCATGGCTTGGGCAGTCTCGCGGAGACCACGCTCAGCAGGCGGTTCCGCAGCCCCGTGACCCGTTCAGGCGCCTCCGCGGCCATGGCCGCAAGCGTCTCCTCGGCGCACGCTTCCGCCGTCTGCCCGCCCACGCCGGTCGGCGACTCGAAGCCGGCCGCCTTGGAGAAGTTGGTCGACACCGGGCCGGGACAGATCGCCACGCAACGGATGCCGTGTGCGCGCGCCTCCGCGTCGAGGGCGATGCTCCAGTTGAGCACGAAGGCTTTCGTCGCTGCGTAAGTGGTCATCAGCGGCGTCGGCTGGTAGCCGGCCAGCGAGGCGACGTTCACGACCATCCCGCCGCGCGACCGCAACGCTGGCCAGAGCAGGCCGGTCAGCTGGACGACCGCCCTCACGTTGAGGTCGATCATCTCGAGGTTCCTCGCCAGCCCGGGCGACGGAAACTCGCCGTAGGATCCGAATCCGCTGTTATTAATGAGTAGCATCCGCCCTTCGCCGGGCATTAGTCCGCTTAATCTCCGGACAACCTCCTCGACGGCAGCGGGTTGCGTGAGGTCGCAGGTTACATGAGTCAGGTTACGGTGGATTCCGAAGCCCGTCGGCGGGGTGCGGGACAGGTTGAAGACGGGCAGTTCCGGCGCATGCTCATGGATGCGCGAGACGATCGCGCGTCCGATGCCCGAAGAACCGCCCGTGACGATCGCGCAGGAGAAGCTCCGGATGAAGGCCGTGACGGTCGATGGTGCGGGCATGGACGCAGGTTGGATCGCCGAGACCATCAACACAACCCGCATGAACAAGGCCCAGATACTGGTGTCCGGAGTCCACATGGACCTCACGGACGCCCTGAAGGAAACCGTGTGCGCCAAGGTCGAAAGGCTGCTGCGCCACAACTCGCGGATCGTCCGCGTGCATGTCGAGCTCATCCATTCCCGCAGCCGGGACCGCAGCCGGGAGTTCGGCGCGCAGATCAAGCTCGAGGTGCCCGGCCCGGACATCGTCGTCCGCGAGGAGTCCGATGACCTCTACAAGTCCATCGACATCCTCGTCGACAAGGTCGACCGCCAGCTCCGCCGCCGTCATCGGCTGGAAAAGGAGAGGCGCAATCATCCCCACGGCACCGACCTGGGAGACCTGGGCAAGGCGGCCTGAGGACCTTCCTTGGAAGGGAAACGGGGGCCGGCGTTCGCCGGCCCCCTTCTTGTGCGGCGATTTGTCGGCTCGCTCCCCGGCCCGAGGGTTCTTTAGTTCGGGTCATGCGCATCTACTTCATGGGCGTCTGCGGCACCGCCATGGGCAACGCCGCCCTGCTGATGCGCGCCCTCGGGCACGAGGTGACGGGCTCCGACGTCGGAGCCTACCCTCCGATGTCGGACCACCTGCGCTCGGCCGGCGTGGAGATCCTCGAGGGCTGGGACGCGGCCAGGCTTGAACGTCTCGCACCGGACCTCGTCGTGGTCGGCAACGTCGCCTCCCGCGGACACCCCGAGGTCGAGTGGCTGCTGGAGAAGCGCACCCAGGCCTACGTCTCGCTGCCCGAGCTGCTGCGCACCCGTCTCCTCAAAGACCGACGCAACCTGGTCGTGGCCGGAACGCACGGCAAGACCACCACGACGTGCATGGCCGCCGTGCTCCTGCGCGCGGCCGGCGCCGAACCGGGCTGGCTGGTCGGGGGCGTGCCCCGCGATCTGCCCGACTCCTCCCATCCCGGCCGGAGCGGCGGCCCTTTCGTCATCGAGGGCGACGAATATGACACGGCGTTCTTCGACAAGCGCAGCAAGTTCATCCAGTACCTGCCCCGCGTCCTCGCCATCAACAACTGTGAGTTCGACCATGCCGACATCTTCCGGGACCTGGATGACGTCCTGCGCACCTTCTCCCACGTGATCCGCATCGTGCCGCGCGACGGCGCGATCGTCGCGAACGGTGACGACGCCAACGTCCTCGGGCTGGTGAAGAACGTCGCCTGGGCCCCGGTCATCCGCGTGGGCACGGGCTCGGCCAATGACGCCGTCATCCGGGATTTTGAGGAAACCCCCGCAGGATCCTCCTTCTCGCTCTTCTGGAAGGGTCGGGAGTGGGGCAGGGTGAAGTGGTCCCTCCCGGGTCTCTTCAACGCCCGCAACGCCGCCATGGCCGCGGTCTCGGCCGGCCTCCTGCTCGATGCCCAGGATCCGACCAAACTGAAGCTCGACGCGCTCAATTCTTTCCAAGGGGTGCAGCGTCGTCAGCAGGTGCTCGTCGACCGTCCGGGCCTCACGGTCATCGAGGACTTCGGCCATCACCCGACGGCCCTCGACCTGACGCTCGAATCCCTGCGCGCCCGTTATCCGCATCACCGCCTCGTCGCCTGCTTCGAGCCGCGTAGCAACACCGCCGCTCGCAAGGTCATGCAGGACGCCTTCCGCGAGGCGCTCAAGAAGGCCGATGAGGTCT
>CAZRPB010000046.1:0-3360 GCA_964601955.1 uncultured Klebsiella sp.
GAGGACGGGGAGGGTCTTGTTCTTGAGGAAGCCGAGGTCGGCGTCCTTGTCGGTGTACACTTTGGCAGGCATGGGTTCTTTGGTGGGAAAGGGTTCAGCGGACGATCTTCTTGCGTCCGCGGGAGAGGGCTACCGCGCCGGTCCGGGCGGACTCCAGGATGCCGAAGGGCGCGATGAGGTCGAGGAAGGCGGTGATCTTGCTCTCGCCGCCGGTAAACTCGATCACCAGGGAGTCGTGCGCGACGTCGACGACCTTGGCGCGGAACAGCGCGGCCATCTCGATCAGCTCGCTGCGGCTCTTGCGGTCGCTCTTCACCTTGACGAGGATGAGCTCGCGGGCGACGTGGTCGACCTGCTCACGGGAGAAGTCCTGGACGGTGATGACGTTGATCAGCTTGTCCAAGGCCTTGACGCAGCGGTCGAGGGCCGCCTCGTCGGCGATGACCGTGGCGGTGATGCGGGAGTAGGCCGGGTCGTGGGTGGGGCCGACGTTCAGGGTCTCGATGTTGAAGCCGCGGCCGGAAAGCATGCCGGCCACCCGGGCGAGTACGCCGAACTTGTTCTCCACGAGGGCGGACAGGGTGTGCTTCTTCTTCATGTTGCGTCGTTTGCGGTGAGGGTGGACGGAGGGGGACTCGAACCCACGACATCCTCTGTGTAAGAGAGGCGCTCTAACCAACTGAGCTATCCGTCCGAAGGAAGGTGGGGCATAGGGCCGCCCATCGGCCTTGTCCACTATGAAAACCGCCCCGCGGGGCTTGCCCAAGGGCCTCGCGGGGCCATTTTGGAGGGCATGGACCCGGCACGCAGGCAACGCATCCTGGATGCCCTCCGAAGGCTCGCCGCACCGTCGCCTTCCAAGGACGCGGTGCTGGCCGACGTGAGGCTGCTCGATGACGAATTGCGCGCGCCCGGCGAAGCTCTGCCCGGCGACCTCGACCACTACCTGCGCCGCCGTTCCTACGAGAAGGCCCTCGCCTACCTCGTCGGCGGAACGCCCGAAGCCGGCGCCTGCGGACGCGGCTCATGAACGAGAATCCTTTCGGCAAGCTCGACGGCGAAGGGCTGCCTCCCGGTCCTCCGCCGAAGCCCGCCCCATCGCGCGCCGAGCCGAAGCCGAAGCTCGGACGCGTCGTGCTCCAGTATGAGCGTGCGGGCAGGGGAGGGAAGGAGGTCACCATCCTCAAGGGGCAGTGGATCGAGTCGCAGGAGACGCGTGTCCGCGACGCGCTGCTCCGCGACCTGAAGCGCGCGCTCGGCACGGGCGGGGCGCTCGAGGGACGGGAGATCGTGCTGCAGGGCGACCGTCGCGACACGGCCAAGGCCTGGCTGCTGAAGGCGGGCTTCACGACCAACCTCTGACGGAAAACCTCTCGCCTCGGCCGCCTCACGAGGGTATCTCCTGCGGCGTGCCGGAGCCGCTTCCAGAACTCATCCCGCTGCCTGCGCCCGTGCGTCGCGCGCTCGGGCTGCTGCGCGAGGCGGGCGGCCGCCCGCTGTTGGTCGGCGGGTCGGTGCGCGACGCGCTGATGGGCGTGCCCGTGCTCGACTTCGACGTCGAGGTCTACGGCCTCGGCACCCGTCAGGTGGAGTCGGCTCTGAAGCGTGAATTCGGCGTGGTCACGGTCGGCGCCGCCTTCGGCGTGACCAAGCTCAAGGACCTTCCGGTCGACGTCTCGGTGCCGCGTCGGGAGAACCGCACCGGGGCCCGCCACACCGACTTCGCCGTCGAGGCCGACCCGACCATGACGCCGAAGGACGCCGCCGAACGCCGTGACTTCACGGTCAACGCGGTGATGTGGGATCCGTTCACGGGGGAGGTCATCGATCCTTGGGGCGGTCTCGCCGACCTGGAAGCCAGGCGGCTGCGTCACGTCTCCGCGAAGTTCTCCGAGGATCCGCTCCGCGTGCTGCGCGCGATGCAGTTCGCCGCCCGCTTCGAGTTCAGCGTGGCCCCGGAGACGGTGGCGCTCTGCGCGACGCTCTCGCAGGAGCACCTGCCGACCGAGCGGCTGATGGAGGAGTGGTCCAAGCTCATCCTGCGTGGGCGCAGGCCCTCGCTGGGACTCGCCTTCCTCCGGGACTGCGGCTGGACGGGCTTCTACCCGGAGCTGCACGCGGTCATCGGCGTCGAGCAGGATCCTGAATGGCATCCCGAGGGAGACGTCTGGAACCACACGTCGCTCTGCCTCGACGCCTTCGCGCGCGAACGCACGGGCGACCGGGACGAGGACCTGATCGTCGGGCTCGCGGTCCTGCTCCACGACCTCGGCAAGGCGGGCACGACGCGCCGCGAGCCGCATGACGGCCGGCTCCACGCGTACGGCCATGAGGAGGCCTCCGTGCCGCTCGCACAGGCCTTCCTGGCGCGCATCACCCGCGAGACCCGCCTCATCGAGGCCGTGCTTCCGCTGGTCCGTTGGCACGGTTCGCCGCTCGAGCTCTGGAAGCAGCGCGAGAAGGCCGGCGACGCCGCCGTCCGACGGCTTGCCGCCAAGGCCCATCGCATCGACCGCCTCATCCGCGTGGACTCCGCCGACCGCAAGGGACGCGGCCCTGCCTCGAAAGACGAGCCCTCGCCGCAGGGCCTCTGGCTGAAGGCGCGCGCGGAAGCCCTCGACGTCCGCGCCGCCGCGCCGAAGCGACTGGTGCTCGGCCGGCACATCATCGCCGCAGGGCACCGCCCCGGCGAATGGTTCACCCGGGTCCTGGACGAGGCCTATGAGGCCCAGCTGGACGGCGCCTTCGGCGACGAGGCCGGCGGGCTCGCCTGGCTCAAGGAACGCCTGGCCCGAGGAACTGTCTGAATCTTCATGGCCTCGCGCACCGACGGACTGCAGGAACTGCTTTCAGGAACCCCCGACTGGACGGCCGTGCTTGATCGCGCGCTTGCCGCCTTCGCCTGCGTGACCGGCACGATCCACCGCACTGATCCCGCCACGGGGCTGCTGCGGCTCGTCGCCCAGCGGGGCATCCCGCCCGCCCTGCTCGCCAAGGTGGACGCGATTCCCTTCGGCAAGGGCATCGCCGGCTGCGCGGCGGAACGCAAGGACGCCGTCCAGCTGTGCAACCTGCAGCAGGACCTCGGCGGCGTGGCCAAGCCCGACGCGCGCCAGACCAACGTGCAGGGCGCGCTCGCCGTGCCGATCCTGTCATCTGACGGCAAGGTGCTCGGCGTCCTCGGCGTCGGCAAGATGCAGCCCTACGATTTCTCGGAGGCGGAGATCGCGGACTTGAAGGACGCTGCGGCGCTCATCGCGAAGAAGATGTAGGATGGATGATGGAAGATGAAGGATAGCGGATGGACGATGATCGATGGAAGATGAGAGATGGGCGATCGGGCCGGGCAATGCCTGACCC
>CAZRPB010000046.1:3460-14801 GCA_964601955.1 uncultured Klebsiella sp.
GTCGGTGAATCTTTCTGCTTGAGCAGGCCTTCCGGCGTTCCGGCGTAGATGAGCCGTCCGCCTCGCTCCCCGCCTTCCGGGCCGAGCTCAAGCGCCCAGTCGGCGGCGCGGATGACATCGGGGTGGTGCTCGATGACGATCAGGGTGGCTCCTGCGTCACGCAGGCGGCCGAACAGGCGCAGCAGCTGCGCGATGTCGTCCCAGTGCAGGCCGGTCGTGGGTTCGTCCAGCACGTAGAGCCGGCCGGTGTGGTCGCGGCGGGCGAGTTCGGCGGCCAGCTTGAGGCGCTGGGCTTCGCCTCCGGAGAGGGTGTTGGCGGCCTGCCCGAGGCGGATGTAGCCGAGGCCGACTTCGTTGAGGGTCCTGAGTTTCTCCGCCAGTCTGGGCTGGGCGCGGAAGAACTCCGCCGCCTCCTTCACGGAGAGTCCGAGGGCGTCGGCCATGCTGAGTCCCTTGAAGCGGATCTCGAGGGTCTCGCGGTTGAAGCGCCTTCCCGCGCAGGCGGGGCAGTCGACGAAGGTCTCGCCGAGGAACTGCATGTCCAGGGCGACCGAGCCCTCGCCCGCGCAGGTCTCGCAGCGTCCCCCGCGCACGTTGAAGCTGAAGCGTCCGGGCCCGTAGCCCCGCGCCTTGGCCAGCGGCAGGGTCGCCCAGAGCTCGCGCAGGAGGTCCATGATGCCGGTGAAGGTCGCGGGGTTGGACCGCGGGCTGCGCCCGATGGGCTCCTGGTCGACGGCGGTGAAGGCGGTGAAGGCGTCCAATCCCTCGATGCCGCGGTGGCGGCCGGGAACGACTTTCGCGCCGTTGATCCGTCGTGCCGCGGCGGCCGACAGGATGTCGATCGCCAGGGTGCTCTTGCCGGAGCCGGACACGCCGCACACGGCGGTGATGCGTCCCACGGGGAACGAAGCGTCGATGTCCTTCAGGTTGTTCTCGGTCGCGCCCTTCACGGTGAGCAGGGTCTTGCCTGCGCCCTTGCGGGCGATGAGTCCCTCCAGAGAGGCCCGTCCGGAAAGGTAGGCGCCGGTGCGGGAGCCCGGATGCGCGGCGCACTGGGCCGGCGTGCCCTCGAAGACCACGCGTCCGCCGTCGGCGCCGGCGCCGGGTCCCATCTCCACGATGCGGTCCGCGGCGAGCATCATGTCACGGTCATGCTCGACCACCACCAGCGTGTTGCCCAGGTCGCGCAGGCCGTGGACGGATCCGATCAGCCGGCGGTGGTCGGCGGGGTGCAGGCCGATGCTCGGCTCGTCGAGCACGTAGGTCACGCCGACCAGTCCGAGGCCCAGCTGGGTCGCTAGGCGGACGCGCTGGGATTCGCCGCCGGAAAGCGTCGAGCATTCCCGCTCGAGCGTCAGGTAGGTCAGGCCGGCGTCGTTCAGGAAGGCCAGCCGCTGCTCAAGCGCACGGCGCGCCTCCTCCACGGGGCGGACGGAGGGCAGGGCGGCCGCGCGCCTCACGAAGGCCAGGGCTTCGGGCACGGTGAGCGCGAGGAAGTCCGCCAGACTCAGTCCGTCCAAGGTGAGGGAGAGCGCCGTGGGCGAGAGCCTGCGGCCTCCGCAGGATGCGCAGGCGGTGCCGGCCTGATATTGAAGCAGCCGCTGGCGGAGCGACTCGCCGGTGGTGTGGCGGTAGGCGTCCTCGAGCTCGGCGAACATGCCCGTCCAGACGGTCTCGACCGGCTTGCGTCCCTTGGGCGGCGGGAGCAGGAACTTCCTGTCCGGGTCGCCATGCAGCAGGAGGTCGCGCACGGCGCGCGGCAGTTCGCGCCAAGGCTTCTTCGGGTCGAACGGAACCTGTTCGGCCAGCGTGCGGAGCGCCGCGTTGCGCCGGATCAGCGTGCGCCGCGTCCCGAGTTTCCAAGGCTTCACCGCGCCGTCGTTGAGCGAGAGCGATTCGTCGGGCACGGCCAGCGCCTCGATGAAACGCAGGGTGCGGCCGAGGCCGCCGCAGGTCGGGCACGCCCCCGCCGGATGGTTGTGGGAGAGGTGCCGCGGCGTGAGCGGCTCGTGCACGGCCCCGCAATGGGAGCAGGCGAGATGGAGCGAGAGCGGGATCTCCTTCCAGGCGGAGCCGACTTCGGCCAACGCCAGGGCCCGTCCGCGCCCTTCGCGGAAGGCCAGTTCCAGCGAGTCGGCCATCCGGCTGCGCTGGTCGGGCCCCGTCACGGTTCGGTCGACGACGACGTCGAGCTTCCGCGGCTCCCTTCCGGTCAGCAGCCCCTGGGCTTCCTCGAGCGTGGCCACCGTCGCGCCCACCCGCACGCGGGAGAATCCGCGCCGACCCAGATCGGCGAGCGTCTGCATCAGGGCCGAGGGACGGTCCTCGGCCACCGGAGCCAGCAGCATCACGCGCGTGCCCGCGGGCAACGCTTCCAGCTCCAGCAGATTGTCGTCCAAGGAACGGCTGAGGACCGGATGTCCGTCGGCCGTGCAACGCCGTGAGCCCGATGCCAGCCACAGCGGTCGCGCGTGGTCGGCGATCTCGGTCAGCGTGGCGACCGTCGACCGAGGATTCGGATTGGCGCCCGTGCGCTGGCCGATGGCGATCACCGGGGACAGTCCGCGGATGAAATCCACGTCCGGACGGGGGGCCGATTCCAGCAGGCCGCGGGCCTTGGCGGAGAGGGATTCGAGGTATTGGCGGCTCCCCTCGGCGTGCAGGGTGTCGAAGGCGAGGGAGGACTTGCCCGAGCCGCTGACCCCGGTGATCACCGTCAACTGACCGCGCGGAATGGTCACTTCCACGTCCTTGAGGTTGTGGGTGCGGGCTCCCTTGATGTGGATGGGCGTTTCCAGAAGAGTCAGCCTACCCGTGCGGTCCCGCCGGGTGAAGGGCGAAGTGCCTCCGGCGTTAATAACTTGCCGCAGAACCGGCTTCCGAGCGGCCCCCGTCCGCTTCATTCTGGCGGCATGCTTCGCCTGACGCTCGCCCTGCTGCTCCTGCCCGTGCTGCTGCAGGCCGACAAGGAGGAGCCCCGTGTGCTCTTCCTCGGCGACAGCATCACTTTCGGCGGCGGCTGGGTCGTGAACATGGAGTCCGCCATCCGCGCGCAGAAGGGCATGGCGCGGGCCACGGTCGTCAACCTCGGCCTGTCGAGCGAGACCGCCTCCGGCCTCTCCGAGCCCGGCCATGCCGGAGGCGCGTTCCCCAGGCCCGACGTCCATGAACGTCTCGAGCGGGCGATCCGTCTCTTCCGCCCGACCCTCGCCTTCGTCTGCTACGGCATGAACGACGGCATCTACATGCCGTTGGACCGCGCGCGTTTCGACGCCTACCGCAACGGCATGGTGCGCCTCAACCAGGCGCTGGTCGCCGCGCGCTGCCGCGTCGTGTTCATCACGCCCCCGCTCTTCTCTCCGGACGACCGCTCCAAGGATCCGCTCAACTACGACGGCGTGCTCGACGCCTACGCGGCCTGGCTGGTCGAGCGGCGTGCCGACGGCTGGACCGTCGTCGACATCCGTCCCCGCTTGCGCGAACAGGTCGCGGCGGCGCGCGCGCTCAATCCCAAGTTCGTCTTCGCGAAGGACCGCATCCATCCCGGAGACGAAGGTCATCGTTTCATGGCCAAGGCCGCGTGGGAGGGCGTCGCGCCGGCGTTGAAATGGAATCCTCACGTGCCGTTCGCGCAGGGAGACAAGTTCGAGCTGCTGCGTCAGGAGATGACGACGCTGAGGGACGCGTGGCTCAGGCACGTCGGGCACCGACGTCCCGGCGTCCCCGGCGGCATGCCCCTGGACCAGGCCGAGCCCCGAGCGGCCCGTCTGCTTCAGGATTATCTGGCCCAATAGGCGGGTTCCTGGGCTCAGCCGGCCCCGTATTTCCTAAGAAACACCCGGCCGACATGGGACCGTAACATTCCCATGGGAGGATGTCCCCGCATTCCACCCATGAACCACGTCCTCAAGTCCCTCGCCCTGGTGGCGATCACCGCCGCCGGAGCCTCCGCCCAGTCCGTCGCGCTCGACCCGAAGCTGCCCGAGTACGCCGTCGCATCAGGCGTCTCCGGCAATCTCAACTCGGTCGGGTCCGACACCCTCAACAACCTCATGACCTTCTGGGCCGAGGGCTTCAAGGCCCGGTACCCCAACGTGAAGATCCAGATCGAGGGCAAGGGCTCCTCCACCGCCCCCGCCGCACTCGCCGCCGGCACTTCCCAGCTGGGGCCGATGAGCCGCGAGATGAAGAGCACTGAGATCGCCGCCTTCGCCGCCAAGTTCGGCCACAAGCCGACCCGCGTGGCGGTCGCCATCGACGCCCTCGCCGTCTTCGTCCACAAGGACAACGCGATCAAGGGGCTCTCGCTCACCCAGGTCGACGGAATCTTCTCCTCGACCCGTAAGCGCGGCGGACAGGACGCCGTCACCTGGGCCGACGTCGGGGTGAAGGGCGCGCTCGCCGGCAAAGCCCTCTCGGCCTTCGGCCGCAACTCCGCCTCCGGCACCTACGGTTACTTCAAGGAGAACGCCCTTTCCAACGGCGACTTCAAGTCCTCGGTCAAGGAGCAGCCCGGTTCCTCCTCGGTCGTCCAGGGCGTCGCCTCCGACGTGGCCGGCGTGGGTTACTCCGGCATCGGCTACAAGACCTCGGGCGTGAACGCCATCGCGATCGCGGCCAAGGACGGAGCCCCCTTCGTCGAGCCGACCTATGACAACTGCCTCAGCGGCGCCTACCCCCTGGCTCGCTTCCTCTTCGTCTACGTGAACAAGGCTCCCAACGTGGAGATGGACGCCCTCACCCGCGAGTTCATGACCTTCGTGCTCTCCAAGCAGGGCCAGGAGATCGTGATCAAGGACGGCTACTACCCGCTGACCTCCGACCTCGCCGTCGAGGCCCGCGCCTCGCTGAAGTACTACGTCGCCGAATGAAGCTTCGGGTCCGGACCGTCCCGTCGCCGCCATGCCCTCCGGGGCCGGCCCACAAAGCGTGACGCGGACGGCGCCGGATCCTTCCGGGCGGGGGACACCCCGCCCGCCCCTTTGGATGAACGCCGACACGAAGACGCCTCATGGCTGACAAGGACGTAACAGGGACGCCTCCGGAGTCACGTTTCCAGGTGGCCCGCGGGACGCTCCTCGCCGACGTCTGGATGGGCCGGCTGATCCGCGCCGGCGGGGTCGGCGTGATCGCCGCGGTCATCGGGATGCTGCTGTTCCTGCTCTGGCAGGTGCTGCCGCTCTTCTCCGGCGCCGAGGTCTCCGTCCAGCCCGCGCTGGCCCTCCGCGGAGGCGCGGTGGCCTTCGGAGAGGACGAATCCGGCGAGGTCGTCTACGGGGCGCGGTCCGACGGCTCGCTGAGCTTCGTGCGCGCCGCCGACGGATCCGAGGTCCGGAGCTGGTCGCCTCCCGCCGGGCTGCCTGCCGTGACCGCGGTCAAGGTCCAGTCGCGCGAGGGGCAGGTCCTGCTCGGCCACGCCGACGGCACGGTCAGCGCCGTCGCGGTCTCCTTCAAGGTGAACTTCGCTTCCGACGGCCGCCGGACGGTGGAGCCGGACGTCAGGCCCGAGCCTCCGCGCCAGGTCGGAGAGCCGGGCAGGGCGGTGACCGAGGTGTGGGCCGCCCGCGCCACGAACACGCGCCTCATCGTGGTACGACAGCCCGCGGCCGCCGGATCCTCCCTTCGCGCGCTGCGCCTCAGCGAGCGCCGCGGCCTCGGCGGACGCGCCACCGTCACGGCCGGAGAGCCCTTCGCCGTCGCCGCGGACGTGCCCGACGTGGGCCAGGTGCTGGTGCCCTCCACGGCGGACGCCGCGCTCGTGCTGCTGCGTGACGGCGAGGTACGCGCCTATTCCGGGGAAGGCGACCGCCTCGACCTGATGCAGTCCTTCCGCCCCTTCCCGGGCGCCGGCCGCGCCCCGGCCGCCGCTGGGCTCATCTTCGGCGACGTCTCCGCCGTGTTCCTCGACGCCTCGGGCGAGCACCGCGTGTGGTCGCTCCATCCCGTCCGCCAGCCCGACGGCCGCAGCCTGCGCCGCTGGGGCGAGGTGCGCGAGCCTGAGTCGCTGCCCGGTCCCGGCGCGGGCGTATGGACCGCCGCGGGCAACAAGTGCTACCTCGTCTCCGCCGGCGGCGTCCTGCAGCTGCGCAACCTGACCACCGGTTCCGTGCGCTGGCAGGGCGAGGCGCCGGCGGGCCCGCCCCGCCAGGTCGTCTTCTCCCGCAACTACGATCGCATGTCCGCCCTCGCCGCCGACGGAAGGCTCCTCCGCTGGCGCATCGATGACCATCATCCGGACTCCTCCTGGTCGGCTTTCTTCGGCCGCATCTGGTACGAAGGGGCCGAGGGCCCCGCCTTCGTGTGGCAGTCCAGCTCGGGCAGCGACGAGTTCGAGGCCAAGTATTCCCTCGTTCCGCTCATCTACGGCACGGTCAAGGGCACCTTCTACGCGCTGCTGTTCGCTCTGCCGATCGCGCTGCTGGCCGCCGTCTACGTCTCCCAGTTCCTCCGCCCCGACCTGCGCCTCATCGTCAAGCCGCTCATGGAGGTGATGGCCTCGCTGCCTTCGGTCGTGCTGGGCTTCCTGGCCGGACTCTGGCTGGCGCCGGTCGTGGACGCCAACCTCGTGCCGTTGCTCTGCGCCCTCGCCGCGCTGGCCCCGGCCGGCTTCGCGGCCGGCTGGTGCTGGTCGCGCCTGCCCCAGCCCGTGCGACGCCGCGCCCGGCCCGGCCTCGAGTTCCTCTGGCTGCTGCCGGTGGTCGCGCTCTGCGTCTGCGTCGCATGGAGCGTCGGGCCCTGGGTGGAGGCCGCCTTCTTCACCGTCACCGACAGCTCGGGCGCCGTCGTGTCGGACTTCCGCGAGTGGTGGCGGACCTCGACGGGACTCGCCTACGACGCCCGCAACTCCCTGGTCGTCGGCTTCGTGATGGGGTTCGCCGTGATCCCGGTCGTCTTCACCATCGCCGAGGACGCGCTTTCCAACGTGCCCGCCGCGCTGAGCTCCGGCTCCCTCGCCCTCGGCGCCAGCCGCTGGCAGACGGTGTGGCGCGTGATCGTGCCCACCGCCGTCTCCGGCATCGTCTCCGCCGTCATGATCGGCTTCGGCCGGGCCGTAGGGGAGACGATGATCGTCGTCATGGCCACCGGCAACACGGCGGTCATGGAGGCCAACCCCTTCAACGGCATGCGCACGCTCTCCGCCAACATCGCGGTCGAGCTGCCTGAGGCGCCCGCCGGCCACACGCACTTCCGGGCCCTGTTCCTGGGCGCGTGCTGCCTGTTCCTCCTGACCTTCCTCCTCAACACCCTCGCCGAGGTGCTCCGCCAGCGCCTCCGTGAACGTTACAAGGTCGTCTGAGCCATGGCCGTCATCCCGGAAGTCTCCGACAGCGCCTCACCCCGGGGCGAGCCATTCGTCTGGTTCACCGGGCTGGGCCTCGTCGTGGGGCTGGTGATGATCGCCGGGCTCCTGGGGCTCGTGGTCTGGAACGGCGTCAAGGTCTTCTGGGCGCCCCCCGTGCCCGAGGCCAGGCTCAAGGACGGACGCGTGGTCCTCGGCCAGCTCGCCCAGCGCCGGATGAAGCCCTCTTCGCCCGCCAGCGCGCCGCGCTACGAGCGGCAGTATCAGGTGGGCCTGCGCGAGCTCAACGGACAGTCCTTCCTCTGGGTCGACGAGTCCGAGGTCGTCTCGGAATCTTTCCCCTCCGGCGTCGTCGGACTGGAGCGGATGGAGAACGGGCCGGCCTTCGTCCATCCGGTCGCGCTCGTGCGCGCCGACGGTTCGCGGCTGGAGGCCTCGGCTCCGGACTTCTTCCCGGCCCTGCTGGCCGAGGTCGACCGTGCGGAGTCCGTGCGGCACCGCCACGCCGCCGTCGTCCGCGACGCGATCGGATCCGTGAACGCGGCGATGGAGTCGGCCCGCATAGACCTCCGACGGGCCGAGGACCTGGGCGGCGCAGTCGCCCCTGTCCGCGCCCGCATCGCTGAGCTCGACCGGGAGTACGCCGCGCTGCGCCTCCGGGCCGAGGCCGTGCTGGCCGAGGCGGGGAAGGGCGCGCTCGAGTCCCGTGACGGGGCCGGCCGCACCGTGATCTCGCCTTCCCTGACCCTGGTCCGCGCCTGGCGTCCCAACGACATGGGCGCAGGCGGGCGCCTCGCCCTGATGCTCTCCCGCGTGCGCGAGTTCGTCTTCGACGAGCCCCGCGAGGCCAACACCGAGGGAGGGCTCTTCCCCGCCATGTTCGGCACGTTGGTCATGACCGTTTTCATGAGCCTCCTTGTGACGCCCTTCGGCGTCATCGCTGCCATCTACCTGCGGGAATACGCCGCCCAGGGGGCCGTCCTGCGGGCCGTGCGCATCAGCGTCAACAACCTAGCCGGAGTGCCCTCGATCGTCTTCGGCGTCTTCGGCCTGGGCTTCTTCGTCTACGTCCTGGGCGGATCGGTCGACCGGCTGTTCTTCGCCGACCAGCTCAAGTACAACAACAACACGCCCGTCTTCGGCACGGGCGGCCTCCTCTGGTGCTCCCTGACTCTGGCCCTCATGACCCTGCCGGTGGTCATCGTCGCCACCGAGGAGGCCCTCGCCGCTGTCCCGCGCGGCATGCGCGAGGCCTCGCTCGCCGCCGGCGCTTCCAAGTGGCAGACCGTCCGGCACATCCTGCTGCCCGCCTCCGCGCCCGGCATCCTGACCGGCATCATCCTCGCCATGGCGCGCGGCGCGGGCGAAGTGGCCCCGCTCATGCTGGTCGGGGTCGTGAAGCTCGCCCCCACGCTGCCATTCGACGGCACGGCTCCTTTCCTGCACCTGGACCGCAAGTTCATGCACCTGGGCTTCCACGTCTATGACCTAGGCTTCCAGTCTCCGGACTCCGACGCCGCCCGTCCGATGGTCTTCGCGACCACGCTGCTGCTCATCCTGCTCGTGGTGGCGCTCAACCTCGGCGCCATCTCGATCCGCAACCGCCTGAGGCGCCGCTTCCGCGGAGCCGCCTTCTGAACTTAACCGATGTCCACCATGACCGCCCCGACTCCCGCCCGCATCAAGGTCCGCCCCGCCGCCGACAACGACGGCCGCAAGGACTTCATCAGCATCCGCGACTTCGGCTTCTGGTACGGCGAGAAGAAGGCGCTCGACGGCATGACCCTCGACATCCCCGAGCGGCAGGTGGTGGCCTTCATCGGGCCCTCGGGCTGCGGCAAGTCGACCCTGCTCCGCAACCTCAACCGGATGAACGACCTCATCGACGGCGTCCGTCACGAGGGGGACATCCTCATCAAGGGACGTTCGATCTACGACCCCGGCCTGGAGGTCATCTCCCTGCGCCGCCGGGTGGGCATGGTCTTCCAGAAGTCCAATCCTTTCCCGAAGTCCATCTTCGAGAACGTCGTCTACGCGCTCCGCGTGGTCGGCGTGACCGACCGCGGCGCGCTTGAGGAGGCCTGCGAGACCTCGCTCCGCAAGGCCGCCCTCTGGGACGAGGTCAAGGACCGGCTCGATGACAACGCCCTCGGTCTCTCGGGCGGACAGATGCAGCGTCTCTGCATCGCCCGCGCCATCGCCAATCGTCCGGAGATCCTGCTCATGGACGAGCCCTGCTCGGCCCTCGACCCCATCGCCACCGGCAAGATCGAGGAGCTCATCCACGAGCTCAAGGTGCAGTTCACCATCGTCATCGTCACCCACTCCATGCAGCAGGCGGCCCGCGTCTCCGACCGCACGGCCTTCTTCTACCTCGGGAAGCTGATCGAATATGACACCACCGAGAAGATCTTCATGAACCCCTCCCAGGCCCAGACGGAGGCCTACATCTCCGGCCGCTTCGGCTGAAACCCGCCTTACCACGACCATGCAGAGATTCTTCCACGACGAACTGCGCCAGCTGCGCGACGACCTCATCCTGATGGGTGAGCGCTCGCTGGACATGACCCGGATGGCCCTCCGCTCGCTCGAGCAGGGCGACGACGCCCTCGCCCTCCAGGTGCGCGGCATGGACGACCGGGTCGACGAGCTCGAGAAACGTGTCGACCGCGAGATCATGCGCTACCTGACGCTCTTCGGGCCCATGGGCAGCGACGTCCGTCTGCTGCTCGCCGCCCGTGACATCGGCCACGACCTGGAACGGATCGCCGACGAGGCCTCGGTCATCGCCAAGCGCTGCATGATCATCTCGGAGCGCGGTCCGCTCAAGGACCTGCTCCACGTCCCGGACGAGGGCCGGCTCGCCTGCGAGCTGCTCCGCATGGCCATCGACAGCTTCATCGAGGGCGACCTGGAGAAGGCCCGCTCGGTCATCGAGCGCGACCGCGAGGTCGACGCCCTCAACCGCCGCAACTACGAGCGTCTCTTCGGCGCCTCCGGCGACACCGCCAAGGTCTCGGCCTCCCACGTCGAGCTGATCTTCATCTCCAAGGCTCTGGAGCGCATCGGCGACCACTCCAAGAACATCGCCGAACAGGTCATCTTCCTGACCTCAGGGGAGGACGTCCGCCACGCCCGCTGAAGCGCGCCGAATCTTCGCGAAAGTCCCCCTTGTCCGGCCGCTCCCGCGTGGTATGATGCGGAGATGGAAGTCGTCCGTCGCCTCGGAGTCCTGGTCCTCGAATGGGGTTCCCTCGCCTTGGGAGTCTTCCTCGCCAAGTATTTCGGTTTCCTGAATTACGGAAGCCCCGTCACCCTGGCCGTGGTCGCGGTCGTGCTCGGGCTCTTCAACTCCTTCCTGAGACCCTTCCTGCTCGCCGTCTTCATGATCGTCTCAATCCCCGTCCTGATCCTCACGCTCGGGCTGGGGGTCTATCTGGTGCTTTTCCTGACCAATGGCGCGATCCTCGCCCTCACGGACAGTCTCATCAAGGACTTCATGCTCAACAACTGGGCGATGGCCACGCTGACCATCTCAATCACGTCCTGGATGGTCTCCTCCTCCGTCGGCATCGACCAGCTCAAGCCTCTGCGACGGGCCAATGAGGCCAAGGCCAACGCCAAGAAGTCACAGGCTGACGTGATTGACGTCTGATTCGCTTCGGCGGATCAGATGTGGGCCAGACCAGGGGCTGGGCTTGGGCCGGATGGGCCTGGTCTCTGTCCGATGTGCCTTCGGTCAGTGGAAGGAGCATGCCGCCTGGCCCCAGCTCCTGCCCTGACTCTGGCCTTTTCACTCAGTCTTGCCAACCGAGCAGGAGTCCTTTGCGTCTGGTCTCCACGCCATGTCCAATCCCGCTCTCTCCTCCTGGGCCCGCAACGTCGCCCCTTCACCGACCCTCGCCGTGGACGCGAAGGCCAAGAAGCTCAAGGCCGAGGGCAAGGACGTGGTCGGCTTCGGCGTCGGTGAGCCCGACTTCGACACGCCGCAGTTCGTCAAGGACGCCTGCGCCAAGGCCCTCGCCGAGGGGCAGACCAAGT
>CAZRPB010000047.1:0-14730 GCA_964601955.1 uncultured Klebsiella sp.
ACAACCGCGACATCCGCGGCGGCGACAAGGCCTGGGGCTGGATCAAGAAGGGCGTGCCGCTGCGCGTCGAGGTCGGCCCGCGCGACTTCGCCGCCGGCTCCGTCTTCGTGGCCCGTCGCGACACCGGCGAGAAGGCCGGGGTCCCGCGCGCCGAGTTCGTCGCCACCGTCGTCCAGCGCCTGCAGGCCATCCAGGACAACCTCCTGGCCCGCGCCAAGGCGCACCGCGCCGCGAACACCCGGGAGATCGACACCTGGGACGAGCTCAAGGCCTGGTTCACGGCAAAGAATCCGGAGCGTCCCGAGGTGCACGGCGGATTCGCGCTGTGCCACTGGAACGGCTCGAAGGAGGTCGAACGTCGCCTGAAGGAGGAGCTCAAGGTCACGATCCGCTGCATCCCGCTCGACGCCAAGGACGAGCCGGGCAAGTGCGTCGTCACCGGCGAGCCCAGCCCGCGTCGCGTGGTGATGGCGAAGGCGTACTGATCGGCGCGGCCGATCAGAGGGACAGGGGCGGGGACAGGGGCAGGGGCGGGAGTCCGGCGGGCCGTGTCAGGCGCCGGTGGCGTCGGCCTCGCCGTCCTTGAACCTGAGGCGCAGCGCCTTGCCCTTCCGGACGTCCTTGGCGCGCGACACCACCTTGCCGTCCGCGTCGCGCACGATGGCGTAGCCGCGGGCGAGGGTGGATTCGAAGCCCGCCGAGCGCAGGCGTTTCTCGAGCTGCCCCACCCGCTCGCGCGCGACCTGCAGGCGCGCGGACGGGGAGAGCCGGTGCAGTTCGCCGGACAGTTCCGCCAGCCGGTGACGGCGTTCCGCCAGCAGCTCTTCCGCCGCGCCGTCGAGGCGTTCCGCGAGCAGGTCGAGGTCCTGGAACAGTTCGCGCAGGCGCGCCTGGGGCGAGAGCCGAGCCAGTTCGGCCGCCAGCAGCCGGACCCGTTCGCGCAGGCGGGCCTGGCCGGAGGCGATGAGCTCGGCCGCCGCGGTCGGCGTCTCCGCGCGCACGTCGGCCGCGAAGTCGCACAGCGTGAAGTCGGTCTGGTGCCCCACCGCGGAGATCACCGGGGCCGCGCTGGCGACGACCGCGCGGACCACCTTCTCGTCGTTGAAGCCCCAGAGGTCCTCCATCGAGCCGCCGCCGCGGCCCACCACCACGATGTCCACGTCGGGGATGCCGTTGGCGCGGACGAGGCCTTCCGCGACGGATCCCGGGCAGGTGTCGCCCTGCACCTTCACCGGCACGAGCCAGGCGTGGCCTGACCACCCGCGCGTGCGCAGTACCTCCGTGAAATCGTGCCACACCGCCCCCTGCGCCGACGTCACGAAGGCGACCACCTTCGGCCGTTCGGGGAGCGGCCGCTTCCTCGCCTCGTCGAAGAGCCCCTCGGCGGCCAGTCGCGCCTGCAGCTCCTTGAACTTCCTGAACAAGTCGCCTTCGCCCTCCGGCCGGACGGTGTCCACGATCAGCGAGAGCTTGCCTGTCTTGCCGTAGAAGTCCGCCTTGCCGCGGAGCACCACCCGCATGCCGTCGCCCAGGGCCGTCTTCAGCCACCTTGCCTGATAGGCGTAGAGGACGCAGGACACCATCGACGCCTCGTCCTTGAGCGTGAAGTAGTGGTGCCCCGAGGCGGCGTAGTGCTTGTGGCCGGAGACCTCGCCCGCGACTTCGAGCGTCCCCATCGCCGCCACGTGGCCCTTGAGGACCGCGGCCAGCTCGGTGACGGACAGGGGGGCGGACTCGGCCATGCTGCGATTACGCCGCCGACCCGCCGTCCCTGCGATTCCATTTTGATTTTATTGGTTAATATGCCCATGGCCGTGCTAGACCTTGTTCCAAGACCCCTCATGCGCTCCCTCCGCCCCCTCCTTGCCGCCGCCGCCTTCCTGCCCGCCGGACTCGCCGCCGCTCCCGCCTTCCAGACCATCGACATGCTGGCCATCGGGGTCGGCAACGCCAGCATGACCGGAGTCGGCAACCTGACGCCCGGCGCCTTCCCCTTCGGCAGCCCCACGAGCCTGGGCAACGTGCCCTTCATCGTGACGCAGCTGAACAACCAGGTCTGGGCGGCCGATATCGCCTCGCCCGGCACCAACGCGGTGGTCACGCAGAACTTCACCATGCCGGTGAACGACATCTACGGCTTCTACACCGTGGCCAACACCTACTGGGGGCAGACCGGTCTTTCAGTCATCGACTACACCTTCAACTTCACGGACGCGACCTCCTACACGTACACGCTGACCAACGGCGTGGACATCCGCGACTTCAACAGCGCGACCATGACGTTTGCCAACACGGTGAACGGCACCACCGCGGTCAACGTCTACGATGACCCGGTCACGTCGACCGTACTGGACCGCCAGTTCATCGACTTGGACGCAGCCGGCCACGGCGGCAAGGACCTCGCCTCCTTCACCGTCACCGACCGCGGCGGTTCCAGCACGAGCCGCATCTTCCTCGTGGCTGCCACGGCCCAGACGGGAGAGGCGGGCCAGGTGCCGGTCGACGTCATCACCACGTCCGTGGACCAGACCTCGCCTCTGGTGGCTGGAGCGACCTCGACCTTCATGGGCGGCACCTTCGCCCCCGCCATCGACTGGATGCTCGGCGATGTCGCCGTCCTCGCAGGCTCCACCGGGACCATCGACACCGGGGGCGTGCTTGCAGGCGGCTCGGTCCAGGTCAACGGGGCGCTCGCCATCGGCACCGGCTCGACCATGACCTTCGCCGGCACGCGCTCGGTCGACGTCATCGGAGGCACCTCCGGCGCGGGGCAGCTTCTTGTCACCGGCGGCAACCACACCCTCCGCGATACGGCCGCCCACACCGGGGGCACGCTCGTCAGCGGCGGCTCGCTCACGGTCTTCTCCGCCACGTCGCTGCCCGCGACGGGCAATGTCGTCACGGCCGGCGGCTCGATCATCCTGCCCAACAGCGGCCTGGGCGGCGGCGCGGTGCGCAATTACGCACAGTCCTTCAGCATCGCCGGCACCGGCACCGCGGCCGGCCCCGGGGCTGGCGCCGCCCTCGTGCTGGGCACGGCCGGCTCCTCCGACTCGATGAGCCTCAACGGGACGCTCACCCTCACGGGCAACGCGACCGTCCGGTTCGAGGGCATCGACGGCGAGCAGCGCATCGCCGGCGCCATCAACGGCAATGCCGTCGGCCGCGTGCTGACCCTGGAGGTCACGCCCACCGCCTTTGGAGAGATCACGGGCGCCGTCGGCGCCGTCAACGCGGTCTCCGTCGTCAAGACGGGCACGGGCACCCTCCATCTGAACGCTGGCTCGTCCCTGTCGTCGGGCATCGCGGTGCAGGCCGGCCTGGTCGTCGTGTTTCAGGCGGGCACTTTGGCCGCTTCCGGCAACACGGTGGCCTCGGGCGCAGGCATAAGCTTCTCCAACTCGGACGTCGTGCCCATGGTTATCTCCCAGAGTCTCACGACCGGCTCTGGAAATCCGGGCCTGAATGCGATCATCGGATTATCAGACTTTGCCGGCGGCGGAGTCAGGCTGGATGGCTCTCTGTCCATCGTCAGTCGCACCGCCTTGGACGTTGGCAGCGGCGCCCACTCCCTCACGGGGTCCATCGCCGGCGGGGCCGGAAATCTGCTCATCGTCAATGTCAACGGCGGCGGGACGTTCACGCTCAACAACGGCGCGGTCAACACCTTCGGCCAGCTCCAGAAGGCTGGGGTGAACCGTTTCGTCATCGCCTCGGGCACGGGCGTGGCCGCGCCTGTGGACGTGCTGGCCGGCACGCTGTCGGTCAATGGCACGGTGACGGGCGACATCGCCGTCAGCGGCGGCGCACGGCTCGGCGGCTCGGGCGTCATCACCGGCAACGTGACCGTCGCCGCTAACGGCGTCTTCGCGCCGGGCAATTCTCCCGGCATCACGACTGTGGCGGCCGGCAACGTGACGCTGGATCCGTTCTCCATCTTCGAGGCCGAGCTCGGCGGCGCCACCGCCGGCAACGGTGACGGTTTTCACGACCAGCTCCTGGTCCAGGCGGGCACGGTCACGATCGGAGCCAACACGGTGCTCCAGGCGGTCCAGTGGGCCCAGCCGGCCCTCTTCACTCCGGTGCGCGGCGACGTCATGACGGTCATCCGCGCCTCCGGCGGCATCGTCGGCACGTTCGGCGACCTGGTCAACCAGAGTTACGCCACCTGGCTGATCTACGACAACAACCAGTCGCCCGCCCACACCGACGGCCGTCTCTTCGGCACCGGCCTGCTGCGCGCCCAGACTTTCGCCGACTATTCCGTCACCCACGCGGCCCTGCTTCAACGCATCTGGGACGCCTCCGTCACGGAGTCCGTCAGCTCCGCCGGCGGCGGCAATCCCGCAGGCTTCATCCGCAGTGACACGGGCACGGGCTTCGCCGCACTGACGGTCCTGTCCGCCCCCACGATCGACGACGCCATCGCGCTTCTCGGCCCTGGCGCGCATCTGGCCGCTGATGACTACGTCCAGACGGTCATGCGTTCGGTGCTGGATGCCGACCGCAACGCCGTCGCCGTCTACGGCGAGGGTCCCTGGAGCCTCTCGGTCGGCTATGCCCGCGCTGATCACCGTTACGTGGCCGCGCCCCAGTCGTCGCTGGATCATTCCCTCGCCTCCGACACCGCCTACGCTTCCGTCACCCGTCAGGTCGGCGCCTGGGCCTTGGGCGGTTTCTTCGGCTCCAACACGGGGTCGACCGACTACTCCGCCGGCAACGCCGAATACTCCGGCGTGCTGGGCGGCCTCTCGGCCTCGGGCCGCGTCCCGGGCCGCATGCCGCTCAGTCTCCGTCTCTCGGCGGTCTGGACCGACCTCTCCATGGACGTCTCGCGCAACACCTCCGCCGCATCCGACGTGGGCGTGAGCGGCATGGGAGCCCAGGCCTGGGGCGAGCTTGAGGCCTGGAAGTCGGCCCGCTGGTCGGTCAGTCCGGCCTTCGGCCTGACTTACGGGCGCTCGAAGGTCGACGGCTTCACGGAGACGGGCGGCGCCGCCCTCAACGTCGATCCGTTCGACGCCGACTCCCTCCGCGGATTCGCCGGCGTCACGCTGCGGACCCAGGCCACGCAGTCCGCGGAACTTTCCTTCACCGCGGGCTACGAGCATGAGTTCGGCCAGGATCCGCGTCGCGCCCACGCCACCTTCGTGGACATGCCCGCCGGCGGCATCTATCCGTCGGCCGCCGAGGCGACCTATGACGCGCCCGTCGACGAGCCCGGCTCCCTGCTCATCATGGCGGGTCTCGGCTGGCGGCTGCCCGCGGCCATGACTCTCCGTGCCGGCGTCGAATACCGTGCCGACGGCGACCGCGAGGACTCCCTCCGCTTCAACGTCTCGTTGGGCCGCCGTTTCTGATGCGCATCGGGTTCGTCGGGGCGGGGGTGATGGGCGCCAGCATGGCCGGCCATCTCCTCCGCGCCGGGCACGAACTCGTCGTGCACACGCGTACGCGCGCCAAGGCGGAGCCCCTGCTCGCCGCCGGCGCCCGCTGGGCCGCCTCCGCCGCCGAGGCGGCCGAGGGAGCGGAGGCCGCCTTCTCGATGGTGGGCTATCCTGCCGACGTCGAGGAGGTCTGGCGGGGATTCATGTCGGCCGCGCCCCGCGGCTGCCTCTTGGTGGACATGACGACCTCCAGCCCCGCGCTGGCTCGACGCCTAGCCGACTCCGCCGTCGCGCGCGGCCTCCGGCCGCTCGACGCCCCCGTCTCCGGCGGCGACAGGGGCGCGCGTGAGGCGACGCTCACCGTCATGACCGGCGGCGCCGAGGAGCACCATCGGGACGCCGAGCCTCTGCTGGCGCACATGGGCCGCACGATCGAGCGCCTCGGCGGCCCCGGCTCGGGGCAGCTCTGCAAGCTCGCCAACCAGATCGCCGTCGCGTCGGGCATGGTCGCCATGACCGAGACCCTCGCGTTCGCCAAGGCCGTCGGACTCGACCTCGCCGCGGTCCATCGCGCCGTCTCCGGCGGCGCCGCCGGCAGCTGGCCCATGACCAACCTCGCGCCGCGCGTCCTGCGCGGCGACTTTGCCCCCGGCTTCTACGCCAAGCACCTCGTCAAGGACCTCGGCCTCGCCCTCGACACCGCGCGGGAGGCCGGCGTCGAGCTGCCCGGTCTCGAGCTGGCCGCACGGCTGTATGACCGCGTCGTGGCCGCGGGCGACGGCGACCTCGGCACGCAGGCCCTGGCGCGGCGCTACTTCGCGCTGGCCTGAGCGTCAGTCCGCGGGGACGGCCCGCAGTTGCACGCTGTCGATGACCTCCGGGCCCAGGATGACGTTGGTCACGATGACCATCATCTGGCCCGGCCGGCACCGCCCCGCGTCGCGCAGGCGACGCAGCGCCGCGACCACGTTGTCGTTGGCGCGCGGCGTGAACTCGGTGAGGAACGACTCGACGCCCCAGAGCAGCGACATCTTCCGGTGCACCAGCGGGTCCTCCATGAAGGCGTAGACCGGCACGCCGACCGCGCGCATCGCGGACAGGTTGCGGGGCACGTCGCCGTTGCGGGTGAAGGCCACGATGCCCGCGCCGGGGATGTCCTGGGCGAGCCCGGCGGCGGCGCGGAGCAGCTTGATCTTCGGCGATTCATCCGCCTGTTCGTCCGCGAGGCGGCGGGGCAGGGTGCGTTCGACCGTGGCGGCGATGCGCGCCATCACCTCGACGCACTTCACCGGGTGCCGTCCCGTCGTGGTCTCGCCCGAGAGCATGACCGAGTCCGCCCGTTCCAGCGCGGCGTTGGCGACGTCGGTCACCTCGGCCCGCGTGGGCACCGGCGCCTGGATCATCGACTCCAGCATGTGCGTCGCGACGATGACGGGCTTGCGGGCCGCGATCGACATCGACACGGCGCGTCGCTGCACCAGGGGCAGGGTCTCGTAGGGAATCTCGATGCCGAGGTCGCCGCGGGCCACCATGAGGGCGTCGGCCTCCTTCAGGATGTCGCCCAGGTGTTCGATCGCGGACTGGTCCTCGATCTTGGCGATGATGCCGGCCTTGGAGCCGTGCTTGGCGAGCAGCGCGCGCAGCGCGACCACGTCGGCCCCCTCCCGCACGAAGGAGAGCGCGTAGAAGTCCACCCCCAGTTCGCAGCCCACGGCCACGTCGGCGCGGTCCTTGTCGGTGAGCGCGGGGAGGTCGACCTTGACTCCGGGCAGGTTGACGTGACGGCGGCTGCCGAGCGGACCGGGCTGCTCGACTTTGCAGCGCAGGCGGTCCTTGCGGGCTTCGGTCACGCGCAGCTGGATGAGCCCGTTGTCCACGAGGACGAGCCCTCCCACGGGCACGGCCGAGACGATTTTCGGATAATTGGTCGGGATGGCCAGCGTGCCGCCCTCGGCCGGCGCGTCGGCGGCTCCGAGCACGTCGACCGTCTGTCCGGCCGTCAGCTGGATGGGCTCGGACCGTGAGCCCGTGCGTATCTCGGGCCCCTTGATGTCCATCATCACGCCGAGCTCCCGGCCTGACTTGCGGCCGACCTCGCGGACCCGCTGCACCGTGCGACGCACCCATTCGTGGTCGGCGTGAGCCATGTTGAGCCGCACCACGTCCCCGCCCGCCGCAATCACGGCCGCAAGCGTCTCTTCGGATTCGGTCGCAGGCCCGATGGTGAAGGTGATCCGGGTGTGACGTAACGAATGCACGTCTTAATGAGTGGAAATGACACGAGGCGAGGCAAGGAAAAGTGCCCCTGGTCATTACCTCATGCGGCGTAGGCTGTTGCGTCGCGGTTCAGGGACGCAGGCGGGCGATGACGTCGCGTCGGGCCTTCATGCGTGCTTCGAAGAACGTCACCTGCTCGAAAGGCCAGGGCTCGTCGGGCAGGATCTCCCATCGCGGGTGCCCGGCGATGGCCGCGCAGGTCCAGGCATGGTAGTCCGCGTCGTCGGTGCGGAAGTGCAGGCGCGCGGCCGGCGCCGACTTCTCCGCCAGCGCCGTCAGGCTCTCCGGCTGCACGAAGCGGTTCTTGTGGTGCTTCTTCTTCGGCCAGGGGTCGGGGTAGAGGATGAAGGTGTTCGCGATGCGCGCGTCCGCGGGGAGCGCGTCGAGGAACTCGGAGGCCTCCGCCTTGAGGAACGTGACATTGGCGAGCCCCGCCTTCTCCTTCTTGCGCAGCGCCTTCTCGACCCGGCCCGATATCAGGTCGATGCCCACGCAGGTCTCCTGCGGCCGGTCCGCCGCGTAGGCCGCGAGCCAATGCCCGTGTCCGCTGCCGAGCTCGAAGGTGAAGGTCCCGCGGCCGGCCAGCGTCGAGGCCAGCGTGCCGGCCAGCAGCCGCACCCGGTCCGCCCGCCGGGCCTCCGCCCAGTCCCTGCCCATGACCTTGCCCGTGCGCATGACGCAGGAAGGCTCCGCCCGGCGGGGAAGGCAAGGCGTAGGAGGATCCGCTGGGAATAACTCGTCCTTCACTCCCGCCCCGGCCTGGCGTCTCCTGCCGCATGGCCAAGGTCGACATCGAAGTAGTGCAACGCGTGCTCAAGGAGAACGGCGTGGACGTGCGTCTCACGGCCGAGATCCTCAAGCAGATCCGTGACGCCGCCGCGGAGGACGCGGTCGAGCGCGAGAAGCCCGTGAAGAAGCAGCACCTCGTGCTCGTCAGCGAACCTGAGGAGGGACTGCCCAAGGACCTCGTCGGCTGGGTCGTGCAGCTGCCCGAGGACGACGACCCGCGCGACGTCGCCGGCAAGATCGCCGAGGCCGCCTCCGCCTTCAACGCCACGCCGAAGGGCGAACGCGTGCCCGTGCAGTCCTTCGGCGACGCCTGCCAGAGCCTGCCCGCCAAGGCGCTCAAGGAGCGCTACGTCTGGATCAAGACCCGCGAGCCCGTGCGCGTCATCGCGGTGAAGAATTCGTTCTCGCGCCGCCGCACGGCGCAGTGACCGCGACTCCGGACCGCGTTTCCGGGGCCGAAACCGCTTCTAATGAGGGCGTTTGCGCTCGCCTCCGGCTGGACGGAGCGCATCATGGGTTGCTTCATGAAGTTCAGGAATTTCCCGATTTACCGCATCGAGTGGGTGACCTCCGCCTTCCTCCTGGGCACCGCCCTCCTGGCCGTCACCCTGGTCCCTTGGTTCCTCTGGAACTTCTACGGTGAAGTCCAGGGGTGGGGCTTCATCTGGAGCCTCTTCGTCTTCTACTATTTCGCCACCGGGTTCGGCATCACCCTCGGCTACCACCGCCTTTTCTCGCACCTGTCCTTCCGCGCCAAGTGGCCCGTGAAGCTCTTCGTCCTGCTCTTCGGCGCCGCCTCCTTCGAGAATTCGGCCCTGGACTGGTCCGCCGACCACCGGATCCACCACAAGCACGTCGACGAGGACGAGGACCCCTACGACATCTCCAAGGGCTTCTTCTACGCTCACATCGGCTGGCTGCTCTTCCGCCTCAAGCCGAAGCCGCCCGTCAACAACGTCAAGGACCTCGAAGCCGATCCCCTGGTCATGTGGCAGCACCGCTACGTGCATTGGATCGGGTTCACCGTCGGATTCGTCCTGCCCGCCGCCCTCGGCTGGGCCTACGGCTCCCTGATGGGCTTCGAGAACCCCTGGATGACGGCCTTGGCCTGCTTCCTTCTGGCCGGCCTGCTCCGCGTGGTCGTGGTCCAGCAGGGCACGTTCTGCATCAACTCCCTCTGCCACATGGTGGGACGCCAGCCCTATTCGACCACCCACAGCGCGCGGGACAGCGGCGTCGTCGCCCTGCTCACCTTCGGCGAGGGGTATCACAACTACCATCACGAGTTCCAGCATGACTACCGCAACGGCGTGAAGGGCTGGCAGTACGACCCCACCAAGTGGATCATCTGGGGCCTGTCCAAGCTGGGCATGACCTCCGACCTCCGTCGCGTGCCCGACTCCCGCATCATGGCCGCCGAACTCAAGGAGCGCAGCCTCACGCTCGGCCGCGACATCGACGACCTCGCCGCCCGCCTCGACGCCCGCACGCGCGAGCTCAAGGCGCGCACCATCGCCGCCGCCCATGAGCTCGCCCGAGAGCTCGGCGCCCGAGCGGAGGCCCTCAAGGAGGCCGCGGCCACCAGGGCCGAGGTCGGCCGTGAGACGATGGCCGAACTGCGCGGCCTGCTCAACCAGGCTGCCGCCCATCTCGAGACGCTGCGCCGGGCCGACGCCGGCTCGGCGGCCTGAGGTTCAGGAGCCCAGTTCCCGGACAAGCAGGCGGACCTTCTCCTCGATGAGGGGGAGGACCTCCTCGGGCTGCGCGCAATCGATGTCGTGCATGGCCCAGTATTCGATGCGGTCCGCCCACTCGGGGTGGGCTTGGAGCATCATGGCGTGATGTTCGTCCCGTTTGAGGGCGATGGTGCGTCGGGCGCGTCCGAGATCATCCTCGCGCAGCTGCACGGGCGCCGGCCCGGTCAGGTGCAGGGGCACGCCCAGCTCCCCCAGCCGTCGGGCGGTGTCCCGGGAGATCGGGGTGGGTTCATCGGCCACCAGGGAGGTCAGCAGTCCCCGGGAGAACGCCCGGTAGGGGGAGCCGAGGCGGTCGGCATGCCAGTTGAACAGGGCCTCGGCGTGCCGGCTCCGGTAGAAGTTGCCCGTGCAGACGAAGAGGACCAGCGGGCCTGAATCTGCGCTTGTGCGTTGGGACATGCGGCGTAAAGTCCCCGCAATCTACCCAACCCGCCATGGCACGCAAACTGTTCGTCCTCACCGCCCTTTCCGCCCTCTTCGTCGGCTGCGCCGGTCCCGACCGCGCCCCCAGCCCGGTGATCGATGAGCCCGCCGCGCCCGCTCCCGCCGCCGAGACCCTCTCGCCCGTGGCTCCCGTGGTCACGCCGGCTCCCGCCCCCGAAGCCCCCAAGGCTCCGGCGCCCAAGGGCCGCATCCCGATCCGCAACGCCGGCAACAAGTGATCTGAATCACATCAGCGACACCTCGGTGACGAAGGTGTCGGTGCGACCGGGCTCCACGTGGTGGAGCCCGTTTCCGTGTTCAGGGCTGTTGGGCGGGCCCATCCAGGGCTCGACGCAGTAGAAGGGCGCCTCCGGGTCCTGCGTCCAGGTGACGACGGTCCCCCAGCTGCCGGGAATCGGGTCCTCGCCGACCTTCACCGTCACGTCCTCCTCGCCCGACTTGGGGCCGAACGCCACGGTCGCCGACTTCAGGTGCGTGAAGATGCAGTCGGAGAGCTCCGGCGCGTCGAACGGGATCGCGTCCCTTCCCTTGAGGTCCGCGTACGGCACGAGCTTGCCGTCCGCCGCGTGACGCCACTGGCGCTTCGAGGGGATGCGGATGACGTAGTCCCGCCGGGAGAGGCCGCGATGCCAGGGCAGGGTGAAGTAGAAATGATGTCCGGCGCACCAGGGCAGCGGCCTGCCGCCGCGGTTCTCCAGCTCGAAGGTGATCCGCAGGAAGAGCTCGAGAAAGTCGAACCGCACCCGGAACACGTAGTCGAAGGGATAGCAGCGGGCGCCCGCCTCGCCGGGGATGAGCCGCGCCACGGCGTGCCGCGGGCCGTGCTCGACGATCTCGAAGACGCTGTCGCGGGCGAAGCCATGCTGGGGCATGGGGCGTTTCACTCCTTCGGCGTCCTTCCAGGCGAACTTCTCGCCGTCGGCGTAGTTGCGCCCCATGAAGGGGAAGAGCACGGGGTTGCCGCCGCGCACGGCGCCGATCTTGGCGAGGTCGGTCGGCGCGTCCTGCGGCCAGTGCAGCACCTCGCGCACGGCGCCGGGCAGGCCGACGTTCCAGCGCATGAGCCGGGCGCCGCGCGTCAGGCAGGTCTCATAGGTGGAGGCCCCGACGCGCCAGCGCTCGAAGGGCGTGCCGTCCACGATGAAGGTCTCCATGCGCCCAGCCAAAGGCGGCGGCCGACGGAGGCAAACGCGGACTTCCCCTCAGGCCTTGCGGAAGCGGTAGTGGCAGACCATCCACTCGCGTCCGCCGTCGAAGTTCCACAGTTCGGCGCAGGCCATGAAGAAGATGCGCCAGTAGGCCAGCCACTTGCGCGCCTCGCCGGGACCGTAGGTCCGGGCGAAGATCTCCAGGACCTCCTTGCGGCGGCGGTCGGTGTTGCGCAGCCAGTGCTCGGCGGTCTGCCCGTAGTGCCGGCCTTCGACCTCCCACGTCCGCTCGAGCTTCAGGTGCTCCTGGAAGCGGGAGGCGAGGCAGTTGGACGGCATGATGCCGCCGGTGAAGAAGTGCCGGGACATCCAGTCGGTGCCGTCCTTCGACTCGAAATGGTACGCGCAGTCACGATGGGTGAAGACGTGGAAGAACAGGGCGCCGCCCGGCCGCAGCCACGTCGAGACGCGCCGCAGGAGCTCGCCCCAGTTCTTCATGTGCTCGAGCATCTCGACGGAGACGACGCGGTCATAGGCGCCCGCGCCGGCGTCGAAGACGTTCATGTCGCAGGTGATGATGCGCACGTTGGTCAGGCCGCGCGCGCGGGCCTCGGACTCGATGTGCGCGCGCTGGGACGCGGAGTTGGACACGCCGGTGATCCGCGAGCGGGGATACTTCTCCGCCATCCAGAGGGTGAGGGAGCCCCAGCCGCAGCCGAGCTCGAGGACGTCCTGGCCGTCCGTGAGTTCGGCGCGCTCGCAGGTGAGCGCCAGCATGGCCTCCTCGGCGGCGGGGATGTCCTCGTCGCCCTTGGGATACAGGCAGCTGGAATACTTCAGGCGCGGGCCGAGGCAGAGGCGGTAGAAGGCGGCGGGCACTTCGTAATGCTGGTCGTTCGCCGCCTTGGTGGCCACGGCCACGGGCAGGCGCCGCAGCTCCTCGGCGAAGGCGTCGACGCGTCGGCTGCGTTCCGCGGGGTCGTCCGACCGCTCGTCGCGCAGGCGCTGGCGCAGGAGGCGGCGGATGCCCAGGCGGATGAGGGAGTCCGGGAGGACGTCCCAGCCGAGGACGGTGTCGAGCAGGGGCATGCGTGACTCTGGAACGAAAGGCCGGCCGCTGGCAAACCCGCCCTAGGAAATCTCAGCCCCGCGGCGGCCGCGGCCAGAAGGCCGGCACGCGCCTCATGTAGTCCTCGTAGGCGGCGCCCTTGGACTTGAGCAGCTGCTGCTCGGTGAGGGGCACGCCGGTCACGCGGGTCAGGAAGTGGTGGATGACGGCGACGCAGATGAGGCCGGGGACGCCGCGGTACTCGGCGTTGTAGCTCATCAGCAGGAAGCCGACCCACACGAGCCACTCGCCGAAGTAGTTCGGGTGCCGGCTCCAGGCCCACAGGCCGCGTTCGCAGACCTTGCCACGGTTCGCGGGGTCCCTCTTGAAGGCGGCGAGCTGGGCGTCGGCCACGCCCTCGATGAGCAGGGCGAGGGCCACGACGGCGAGGCCCGCCCAGTGGATCTTGGCGGGGGCGGCGGGCGCGCCGTCCGGAGCGGAGGACAGCAGGGGCAGGCAGAGGACGGCCAGGACGACGGCCTGGAGGAAATAGAAGGTCACCATCTTGGCGGCCATCTTCTCGCCGTGCTCCTCGCGCATGCGCAGGTAGCGTCCGTCCTCCTGGTCGAGGTGCCCGAGCACGCGCGCGCCGAGGTGCGCGGTCAGGCGCAGGCTCCACGCCGTGGTCGCCACGGCCATGAGCACGGCCTGGCCGCCGATGGGCGAGAGGCAGAAGTGGACGGCCAGCATCTGCAGGCCCACGAGCGCGAAGCCGAAGGACCAGGCGACGTCGACGATCGACCAGTTGTCGATGCGCTTCGCGACCGCCCAGCAGACGGCGAAGTAGACGCACGCCTCGGCGAGCAGCACGGCGAAGTCGAGGGCGAGGGCGACGTGGGGGTTCATGCGGCGAGTCTGCGGAAGGTGCCGCGCAAGGCCAGCCCGAGGAGCCAGGCGGCCGCGGGCATGACGAGGGCCCAGCCCAGGGCGCCGTGGAGTCCGGCCACGCCGAATTCAGCGAGGAAGGCGGCGGGCGACTCGGCGAACTTCGTGGCGATGAGCGCGGGGGAGAGGGGCATGGGTTCCGCGCCGGTCACGGCCTCGCCGAGCCGCACGAAGGGCACGATGAGCGCGATCTGGGCGGGATAGAGCAGGTAGTTGACGGTCTGCAGGGCGACGTGGTTGAGGCGCGCGAGGCGTCCGGCGACGAAGCACAGGAAGGTCGTGACGCCCAGGAAGGGGAGCAGCCCGATGGCCGCGCCCACGGCCGCGGAGGTCGCCAGTCCCTCCGGCGTGGCGCCCTGCTTGAGCTCGGCGACGAGCGGGTCGCGCACGCGCCGGGCCAGCCATGCTCCGACCGCGCCCATCAGGCCGCGCGACGGGTGAAGAAGATCTTCGCGGGGTCGTTCTCGCCGGGCGCCGCACGCAGGCACAGGAGCGCGTAGGCGGCGATGGCGAAGTTGCCGAGCAGGAGCAGCGCGACCAGCCAGCCGAGGCGGGACAGGGCCGTGCGTTCACGCCAGGCGACGTAGAGCCAGAAGGCCATGAAGCCGAAGTAGGCGTCGAACATCGTGGCGAGGCCCCATGGCTCGGAGCATACGGTCTCGAAGCCCTTGATCACGTTGATGCCCTCCTTGCCCGCGAGCGCGGCGTACTGGGGCAGGGAGGTGATGGTCGGGGTGGTGGTGGCGTACCACGAGACCCAGGTCATGGCGGCCAGCACGAGGATGAAGTACAGGGCGACGGATCGGCGGAGGTTCATGGGCGCAGGGTGGGGGAGATGCGGGGAAAGGCAAACGGCAGGTCCGGCCCTGCGCCAGCCGGTCTGACAAAAAGGAGGCCGCCCGATCGGGCGGCCTCCTGTTCCTTGTCCACGCGTC
>CAZRPB010000048.1:0-14613 GCA_964601955.1 uncultured Klebsiella sp.
TGACCACGTCGTCGACGCGGCCGGTGATCCAGAGGTAGCCGTCCTTGTCGCGGATCGCGCCGTCGCCCGGGAAGTAGTACTGCCCGTTCCAGCGGCTCCAGTAGGTCTCCACGTAGCGCTTCTCGTCCCCGTAGATGCCCTGCGTGATGCCGGGCCAGGGGCGGCGGATGGCGAGGATGCCGTGGTCGGTCTCATTGCCGTTCTCGTCGAGCACCGCGGCGTCGACGCCGAAGAACGGCAGCGTGGCCGAGCCGGGCTTGGTGGGCGTGCAGCCGGGGATCGGCGTGATCATGTGGCCGCCCGTCTCCGTCTGCCACCAGGTGTCGACGATGGGGCAGCGCTCATGACCGACGAGCCGGTGGTACCAGAGCCAGGCCTCGGGGTTGATGGGCTCGCCGACCGAGCCGAGCAGGCGGAGCGAGGAAAGGTCGTGCTTCTTCACCCATTCGTCGCCCCACTTCATGAAGGCGCGGATGGCGGTGGGCGCGGTGTAGAAGACCGTCACGCGGTGGTCCTCCACGATCTTCCAGAAACGGCCGAAGTCCGGCGCGTCCGGCGCGCCCTCATACATGAGCACGGTCGCTCCGTTGAGCAGCGGACCATAGACGACGTAGGTGTGGCCGGTCACCCAGCCGACGTCGGCGGTGCACCAGAACAGGTCGTCGCCGCGCAGGTCGAAGACGTACTTGTTGGTGGCGTAGGCGTGCACCATGTAGCCGCCGACGCCGTGCATGATGCCCTTGGGCTTGCCGGTCGACCCCGAGGTGTAGAGCAGGAAGAGCATGTCGTTGGCCTCCATCGGCTCCGCGGGGCACTCGGCGGAGGCCTTGGCGGCGGCCTCGTGGTACCAGACGTCGCGTCCCGGCGTCATCGCGCAGGAGGCGTCGGGGCGGCCGGGATGGCGCTGCAGCACCAGCACGTGGGCGACGGACGGACAGTCCTTCACGCCTTCGTCGACGGTCTGCTTGAGGGGCAGGAACTTTCCGCGACGGTAGCCGCCGTCCATCGTGATGACGGCCTTGGACTTCGCGTCGTTGACGCGGTCGCGGATCGACTCGGCGGAGAAGCCGCCGAAGACGACGGAATGCACGATGCCGACCCGGGCGCAGGCGAGCACGGCCACGGCCAGCTCGGGCACCATCGGCATGTAGATGGCCACGGTGTCACCCTTGCGCAGGCCGAGTCCCTTGAGGACGTTGGCGAAGCGGGAGACTTCCGCGAGCAGCTCGCGGTAGGTGATCCGGCGCACCTCGGACGCGCGCCCGCCCTCGGTGGGTTCGCCTTCGTAGACGATGGCGACCTTGTCGCCGAGGCCCTTGGAGACCTGGGCGTCGAGGCAGTTGTACGCGATGTTGGTGCGGCCGTCCACGAACCAGCGGAAGAAGGGCTTGCGGGACTCGTCGAGCACCTTCGTCCAGGGCTGGAACCAGTGCAGCTCGCGCGCCTCGTCGCCCCAGAAGCCGTCCGGGTCGCGCAGGGAACGCTCATGCAGGCGGCGGTAGCCGTCCATGCCCTTCACGCGCGCCCGGGCGACGAATTCGGCCGAAGGGGGGAAGGTCTGGTCGGCGGCGCCGAAGCCCTCGGCGGAGGCCTTCTTGACGTCGGCGATCTCCTCGTTGGCGTCGGATGAGTCAGGTCGGTTGGCCATGGTCTTTCGTTTGGATCGGAGGATGAGGTAGATGGAGAAGGCGACGAGGACGGCCAGGGCGAGGATGAGCCAGGGGTTCTCGACGATGCTCGGGGGACGGACGGGCGCCTTGAGGAGCAGGGGCATGGGCGGGGTTGGGAAGTTGAACCTTCCGACCCCCGTCTGGGCAACACAAACCCCTTCACACCGGGTCGTTCAGGCCTCGGCCAGCAGCTCGCCGAAGCCGTCGACCACCCGGACGCCCAGGCCCTCGAGGCGGTCCCGGTGCTGGTGGCCGTGGGCCACGAGCACGCAGTCCACCCCCATGGCCGCCGCGGCTTCGGCGTCGTGCGCGGTGTCTCCGACGTAGATCACGTCGGCGCGCTCCACCGGAAGGCCCTCGAGGTGGGTCCGCGCGCGCTCCTCCTTGCTCCCCGCATGGATGTCGTGTCCGCCGCAGGCTCGCAGCAGCCGGCCGTGGAGTCCGAAGTGGCGCAGGGTCGAATCGAGGAGGCCCCGTTCATACGCGGACAGCACGGAGTGCGTCAGTCCGCGCCGCGAGAGCGCGTCGAGCAGGGTCTCCGCGCCGTCGTGCAGCCGGCACTCGTGCTTGCGCGCCTCGTAGGCCGCCATGAAGCGGACGGACATCGCGCGGAACGAGGCCTCGTCCGGCGTGAAGCCGATCGCCTGATAGACCTTGATCACGGGGAACTCGAAGATGCGCCGGTAGCGTACGGGGTCGACGGGCGGATGGCCGTCCTCGCGGAGGAGGAGGTTGAGCGACTCGCAGCAGAGCCAGGTGTCGTCGAGCAGCGTGCCGTTCCAGTCCCAGACGGCGTGCCGATAGGCTGAGAGCGGCTTACGCATGGACGACCTCCAGGGCGCCCGCCCGCACGTCGACGCCCTCGCAGCAGTGGACGAAGGCCGGCGCCGGGTGCCGGTCGAAGCCGCCTAGGCCGTCCCAGCGCATCGGCGCGCACGCGTCCTCGTGCTCGAACGCCGCGCGCGCGACCCGGTAGGGTTCGTGGGCGACGCGGCCCCGCATGAGCCGGCCGTCCCTGATGGAATAGAACGCGTAGCGTTCGCAGAGGTGATGCGTGACCGAGCCCGTGACGGCCTCCGCGGCCGGACCGTCGGGCCGCCAGGCGTAACGCGCCGCGCCGTCGCGACCCCGGCGACGGCAGGTGAGCGTCCGTCCGGCCGCGTCGTCCGACCATGCCATGTCGGCGTTGAAATACGGCAGGCCGAAGAACCGGCGGGCGATGCTGACCGCGGGCCGGCGGTCGCAGTCGAGCGACAGGAACCACACGCCCGGAGCGCCGGCGCGATCCTTCACGTAGAGCCGCACGTTCAGCTCCGAGAACCAGGAGAGCCAGGGAAGGGCGGGGAGGAAGGCCGGCCGCACCGCCTCCATCCGGAACCCGACCAGGCCGACGTGCGCGCGGCCTTCATGCAGGTCGAGCGTCAGACCCGGGGGCAGCGCGGCCGAGGCCGCGACGGGGTCGATTTCCCAGTGCGCGAAGAACAGGCCCCTCCAGCGCTGACGCATCACGGTCCTTCCCGGAAGGCTGCGTCCGTCGGGGCTCATCGGGTCCGGAAGGCCGCCTCCGAGAGGTCGGCCCGGTAGAGCACCTGGTTGTAATCCCAGCGCGGCGTCGGCCGTCGGTTGCCGGAGAACGTCGCGGTGTAGGTGCCTTCGAAGAGGATGACCGGCGAGTCGGCGCGGAAGAATTCCGCCAGCAGCCGGGGGTTGTAGAACGTGTAGTCGTCGTGCGTGGCGACCTTGACCGCGCCGCCCCACGGTCCCAGCGGCGAGTCGGCCTGCGCGATCCAGACCTCGCCGAGCGCGGAAGGCTTGCCGTCACGTTCGACGAACACCGCGATCCAGCGCTTCAGCCAAGGGTGCCAGGCGATGCTGCCGGTGTGCGGGCGCACCGCCGTGCCGCCCGCGGACGGCACGGACTTGGGCGGCCGGATGGCCTCCCATCGTGAGCGGTCGGTCCAGCCTTCGTGGGAATCGGGGCAGCGCAGCGTCGGGAACGGATTGCAGAACAGCACCCAGCGACGGCCTTCGGCGTCCGTCCATCGCACCGGATGCCCTTCGGGCAGCGGGGGGATCGCGTCGTCCTTGCCCTGCTTGGTCCAGAGCGTGCCGGTCGCGCGGAACTCCTCCTTGGATTCGTCCCATTCCACCGCGTCGTAGCGGTAGGCCTCGAGGAAATTGCGGATCTTCGCGGCCACCGCGACCAGACGCGCCCGGCCTTTCGCGTCGGTCAGTGACACCATGCCCGTGGCCCAGGTGGGCCCGTCTCCCGGCAGGCGGCAGACGCCGCGGGGAGCCGTCTGCCCGCCCTTTTGCTCGGTGAAGTGCGCGTAGCGGAAGTCCAGCGGAGGGCGGTCGCTCGGCGCGGCTTCGAGGGGCGTCCGCGCGGCCGTCATGTGAAAGTTGCCGAGCGGGTACCGCAGCACGTTCGTGTCGCCCCAGAACCAGAGACGCGACCCGGCGTGGTCCACCGCGAAGACGCTGTCGCAGCCCGTGAGCGGCTGATCCGGCGTCGTGGCGGCCGCCCCCAGCAGGCGGCTCTCGGCGAAAAGTCCCGCGCCCGTGAGACGGCCCACGCGGCGCGCCGGCGTCCGCCGCTCCACCTCGACCTTCGCCGTCTGTCCTGGGCGCAGCGTCAGCCGCACGCCGGCGTAGCCGAAGCCGTCGGCCTTCACGCCGTAGCCGTGCCCGACGACCTCGAACCAGCACTCCTTGCCCTCGGCCTCGGGGATGTCGGCGGCGATCAGGCCGGCGTTGTCGGAGACCAGCCGCAGCCCGTGCGTCGTGCGCAGCTCCACCCCGGGCACCGGCCATCCGTCCTCGCGGTCCACCACCTCGACGCGCACGGGCGCGGCCGCGAGCGTGGCCTGGAGCAGGCAGAGGAGGGTCGCGCGTGCGGACGGCACGCCGCAATATCCTTCCGACCTGCCGTCGCATCAAGCCGTCCGTCGGCTTTTCGCTTGGAGGAAGCCCTCCGCCGCCTTACCCCTAGCCCATGCTGCCGGAATCCAGCCTCAGGGAGCTCAAGGCCTTCGCCGCCCGGTTGGCGGACGTCGCCGGCGAGGTCATCCGGGAGGCCCACGCCCGCGTCGAGACCGAGGTCGAGACCAAGTCCGACGGCACCCCCGTCACCCTGGCGGACAAGGAGGCTGAGCGGCGCATGCGCGAGCTCATCGCGCGTGAGCACCCGTCGCACGGCGTCCTCGGGGAGGAGTTCGGCGAGGACCGCCCCGGCGCCGAGTTCTGCTGGGTCCTCGACCCCATCGACGGCACCCGGTCCTTCCTCTCCCGCGTTCCGCTCTACGTCACCCTCGTCGGCCTGCGTCATCAGGGCCGCCCCGTCCTCGGCCTCATCGATCAGCCCGTGCTGCGCGAACGCGTCATCGGCGACAACCGCACCTGCGAACTCAACGGCCGGCCCGTGCGCGCGGCCGAGGCGGCCCTGAGGGACGCCGTCGTCGTCTCCACCGACCTCGACAACGTGCGTCGCCTGCACAAGGACGTCCGCTGGTCGCGCCTCGCCGACTCCGTCTCCCACGTGCGCACCTGGGGCGACGGCTACGGACACCTGATGGTGGCCGCCGGTCGCGCCCACGTCATGGCCGACCCCGTGATGAATCCCTGGGACCTCGTGCCCGTGCTGCCCGTGCTCCGCGGCGCCGGCGCGGTCGTCACCGACTGGAACGGCGGCGATCCGCTCGCCACCGGACACGTCATCGCGGCGGCGCCGAAGCTGCATGCGGCCGTCATGGCCGCCCTGCGCGACTGATCAGCGGCCCAGGCGGACCTTGAGCGAGCGTCCGTGGGCGTCGAGGCTCTCCATGCCGGAGAACGCCTCGACCACGGCGGCCGCGCGGCGGAGCGAAGCACGGTCGTAGCGGACCAGGCTCGTGCGCCGCAGGAAGTCAGTGACCCGCAGTCCGCTGAAGAAGCGGCCCGTGCCTCCCGTCGGCAGCGTGTGGCTGGGCCCGGCGGTGAAGTCGCCGAGCACCGTGGGTGAGAGCGGCCCGAGCAGCATCGCCCCGGCGGTGGTGATCTCCTTGGCCAGACGGCGCTCAGCCGCGGGGCGCACCATCAGCTGGAGGTGCTCCGGGGCGACCAGGTTGGCCGCCTCCGCGGCGTCGGCCGCGCGGCGCACCAGGATGACGCAGAGCGACTTCTCGAGCGCACGGACCACCTTGGCTCCGTGGCGGAGCGACTCCGACTGCCTGCGGGCCTCCCGCAGGACGCGGTCGGCGTAGGCGCGCGATTCGGCCACCAGGTAGAGCTTCTCCTTGCCGCTGCCGTGCTCGGCCTGCGCGCAGAGGTCGGCCGCGACCCAGTCGGCTCGGGCCGAGGCGTCGGCGATGACCATGACTTCGGACGGGCCGGGCAGCAGGTCGACGCCGACCGCGCCGAACAGCTGGCGCTTCGCTTCCGTGACGAAGGCGTTGCCGGGACCGAAGACCTTGTCGACCGCGCGGACCGTGCGCGTGCCGAAGGCGAGCGCGGCGACCGCCTGGGCGCCGCCGACCGCGTAGACTTCGCGGACGCCGCAGAGGTGCAGCGCGGCGAGGATGTCGGGATTGATGCGGCCGTCGGGGCCCGGAGGCGTGCAGGCGCAGACCTCGGGCACGCCGGCCACCTTGGCGGGCAGCGCCGTCATCAGCACCGTCGAGACGAGGGGGACCTGGCCGCCGGGGACGTAGAGGCCGCAGCGGCGGATGGGCAGGTGGCGTTCGCCGACCATGGCGCCGTGCGGGTTGCGCGCCGTCCAGGACTTGGGGAGCGTGCGGCGGTGGAAGTCGAGTACGCAGCGGGCGGCCTCCTCGAAGGCGCGCCGCTTGGCGGCGGGCAGGGCGCGGGCGGCGCGGGCGAGCTCGGCGGGAGGGACCCGCATCTTCTTCGCCGTGAGCTTCACGCGGTCGAACTTCGCGGTGCAGTCGAGCACTGCCGCGTCGCCGCGGCGACGCACGTCGGCGACGATGCCGGCGACCGCGCGGCCGACCTCGGGGGAGGCCTCGCCGCTTCCGACGAAGGCGCGGAGACGGGCGGCGAAGTCCCGTGCGTTGGCGCGCAGCACCAGCATGTTCAGCGCTGCGGGAAGGCGAAGGCCTCCTCGGGGATCTCAGGGTTCACCGCCACCTTCTCATAGGTGATCTCGGCGACCTTCTCCTCGCCCAGGAAGAGCTTCTCCTTCTTGGGGAAGGCGAGGCCCTCGACCCATTGGATCTCCTCGACCTGCTGGCGGAGCACCTTGCCGTCGGGCTGGAAGTAGTCGGTGGCGGCCAGCTGGTGGCTCTGGGCGTCGAAGTGGCGCATGAGGCGGAATCCGCTCCTGTAGGCGTACTCCACCGAGACGGTCTTGCGGCCGCCGATCTCGCCCTCGCCCTTGTAGGAGGCGGTCCCGGCGGCGGGGTCGGGGGCGGCGAAGAAGCCCAGGTCATTCGAGGCCATGTCACGCAGGCGGGCCACCTCCTCGAAACGGATGATGCCCACCGCGGCGCGGGAGCCGGGGGCGGTCATGTTGCGCTGGGCCGTCCATCCCTCGAGCCCGTTGGTCGCCTGGATGACTTCCGCGGAATAATCCGGGCTGTAGTTGAGCTGGCGGCGGCGGTAGGGGGGCGCGACCTGCAGCACGACCAGACCGCCGGCCTTGCCGTCCTTGTCGACGGACTTGATCTCGAAATGGAGCGACGTCACGCGTTCGAGGTACTTGGGCTCCTTCGAGGCGGCCGCGCGCGCCTTGGCGATGATCTCGTCGGCCGGGTTGCGGTCGAGCTTGAGCGTCTGCGCCGGCAGGACGGCGGCGAGCGAGAGGACGGCGAGGGTGCGTAGCGGGGCCATGGGAGGGTCGAAAGTGCCTCCCATGCGGGGATTTGGCAAGCCTGCGGGCGGGCGCCAGCCCCGCTTCCCGGCCCGTTTCAGGCCTTCTTGCAGGCCTTGAGCAGGGAGGGGACGTCGCAGCGCCCCTCGTAGATGGCCTTGCCCACGATGGCGCCGACCAGGTTGGGCCTGCGGAGGGAGAGGGCCGCGAGGCGCGCCACGTCCTCGGAGCAGGACACGCCGCCGGAGGCGATGACGCCGCAAGGGCAGGCTTCGAGGACTTCCTCGAGCGACTTCCAGTTGGGTCCGGTGAGCATCCCGTCGGTGGCGATGTCGGTGTAGATGACCGTGGAGACGCCGAGTTCGCCGGCTTCGCGCGCGAAGTCGGTGGCGCGCAGCGCGGTGACGGCCGTCCAGCCTTTCACCGCGACCAGCCCGTCCTTGGCGTCGATGCCCACCGCGAGGCGCGGGCCGTGGGCCGCGGCCATCTCGCGGAGGAAGGAAGGGTCGGTGGCCGCGCGCGTGCCGATGACCACGCGGGAGGCGCCGGCGTCGAAGGCGGCCTCGGCCGCGGCGACGGAGCGCATGCCGCCGCCGAACTGGACCTTGGGCCCCAGCGAGGCGATGCGCCGCAGCGTCGGCAGGTTGAGGGCCTCGCCGCCGAAGGCGCCGTCGAGGTCGACCACATGGATCCACTCCGCGCCCTCGCGGGCGAAGCGCACCGCCGGCTCCACCGGGTCGTCGAAATAGTCGGTGCGCGCGTCGTCGCGGCCCTGGCTCAGGCGGACGCAGCGACCGCCGCGGATGTCGATGGCCGGATAGAGCTGCATGATCAGGAGGACTTGCGGCGGCGCGGGGCCGAGGGAGCGACCTTCTCCTCGCCGCGCACGGCTGCGGCGGTGACCGCGTAGGTCGAGCCGGCGGGCGCGTCGGCCAGGCCGTACATCGCGTCGAGCAGCGTCGCCTCGAGGATCGAGCGCAGCCCGCGCGCGCCGGTGCCGAGCGCGATGGCCTTGTCGGCGACCGCCTCCAGGGCGCCCGGGGCGAATTCCAGCGAGCAGCCGGAGAGCGCGAACAGCTTGCGGTACTGCTTCACCGCGGCGTTGCGCGGTTCCGTGAGGATGCGCAGCAGCGCCTCGCGGGAGAGCGGCTCGAGGACCGAGATGACCGGTAGGCGGCCGACGAACTCCGGGATCATGCCGAAGCTGAAGAGGTCCTCGGGCTGGAGCCCGTCGACGATCTGCTCGGCGCTGAGGGCCGGCGCGTCGTTGGCGGGCGGCACGAATCCGAGCGCCTTGGTGCCGCGGCGGCGGGCGATGATGCGGTCGAGGCCGACGAAGGCGCCGCCGCAGATGAAGAGGATGTCGGAGGTGTCGACGCGGATGCACTGCTGCTCGGGGTGCTTGCGGCCGCCGGCGGGCGGCACGTTGCAGACCGTGCCCTCCAGGAGCTTGAGCAGGGCCTGCTGCACGCCTTCGCCGGAGACGTCGCGCGTGATCGAGGCCGAGTCGGACTTGCGGCCGATCTTGTCGATCTCGTCGATGAAGACGATGCCCCGCTGGGCCTTGCCGACGTCCATGTCGGCCGCCTGCAGCAGGCGCAGGATGACCGTCTCCACGTCGTCGCCCACGTAGCCCGCCTCGGTGAGCGTGGTGGCGTCGGCGATGGCGAAGGGCACGTCGAGCATCCGCGCGAGCGTCTTCGCGAGGAGCGTCTTGCCGGTGCCGGTCGGGCCGATGAGCAGCACGTTGCTCTTGTCGAGCTCGACGGGCGCGAGGTCGCCGGCGGCGGCGGGGTCGGACCCGAGGCGGTCGTTGAGGCGGCGGTAGTGGTTGAAGACCGCGACGGAGAGGACCTTCTTCGCGTGGTCCTGCCCGATGACGTGCGCGTCGAGCTCGGCGCGGAGCGCCGCGGGCGCGATGATTTTCACCGGCGCGGGGCGCGGGGCGGCGGGAGCGGCCTGCACGGCGGGGCCGGCGCCGGGCGCCGGGGCGGCGGCCTTGGCACGGTCGCGTTCGAGGAGGCGTCCGCAGGTGCCGACGCACGCGTCGCAGATGCCGACGCCGCCGGGGCCGGCGATCAGCTTGCCGGCCTGGGCCGCGGGCTTGCCGCAGAAGGAGCAGCTTTCGGCGCGGTCGCCGGACATCGGGTCAGGCGACGCCGCGCTTGGGCAGCACCACGTGGTCGACCAGGCCGTAGGCCTTGGCCTCGTCGGCCGTCATGTAGTAGTCGCGGTCGGAGTCGCGCTGGAGCTCGGCGTGGGTGCGACCGCTGTGCTGGGCGAGCACCTTGTTCAGCGTGTCGCGCCAGCGGAGGATCTCCTTGGCCGCGATCGAGATGTCGGAGGTCTGGCCGCCGGCGCCGCCGCTGGGCTGGTGGATCATGATGCGCGAGTTGGGGAGCGCGTGGCGCTTGCCCTTGGTGCCCGCGGCGAGCAGCACGGTCGCCATGCTGGCGGACAGCCCGATGCAGTAGGTGTTCACCTCGCAGCTGAGGAAGTTCATCGTGTCGTAGATCGCCATGCCCGCGGTCACGGAGCCGCCGGGGGAGTTGATGTAGACGTGGATGTCCTTCTTGGGGTCCTCCATCTGGAGGAAGAGCATCTGGGCGATGACCGCGTTGGCGACCTCGTCGTAGATGGGGGAGCCGAGGAAGATGATGCGGTCCTTGAGCAGGCGGCTGTAGATGTCCCACGCCCGTTCGCCTCGGGCGTCGCGTTCGACCACGTTGGGGATGATGTAGGACATGGGATGGGTTCTCGTCCCTGCAGTGTGCCCGGGACTCAGGCTTTCTCAACCTTGGCCGCCTCTTCTCCGCCGAGCACGGCGTCGAGGGCCTTGTTCAGGACGAGGTCGCGGCGGATCTCGGCCAGCCGCTGGCGGTCCTGGACGAGCTTCTGCGGGTCGGTCTGGGCGGCGTAGGCGGCGCGCATGACGGCGGCGCTGAGCTCCTCGCGGGAGACCTCGACCTTGGCCTCCTCGGCGATGCGGGAGAGCACGAACTGGGCGCGGACGCGGACGGCCGCGGCCTTGCGGGACTCGGCCAGGATCTCGTCGCGCTGGGCCTCGAGCTGGTCGGGCTGGACGCCGGAGCGCATGCGCAGCTGGGCGTATTCGTAGAAGAGTTCGCGGGCGACCGCGTCGACGGCGGATTCGGGCAGGGGGAAGTCGAGTCCGGCGAGGAGGGCGTCCACGGCCTTCTCACGGCGGGCGCGGTCGGCGGCCTGGCGGCGGGATCCTTCGACGCCCTTGCGGAGCTGGGCGCGGAGCTCGGCCTCGTCGGCCACTCCGACGGACTTGAAGAACTCCTCGTTGAGTGCGGGCACGGCCTTGCGGCGGACTTCGAGGGCCTCGATGGAATAGGCGACCTTCTTGCCGCGGAGGGCCTCACGCTCGTGGTCGGCCCCGAAGGTGTGGACGGCCTCGGCCTTGTCGCCGGCCTTGAGGCCGACGAGGGCCTTGGTGACGGCGGGCACGGCGACGATCTCGCCTTCCGCGCCGGCTTCCTCCCAGGTCGACTGGGCGTGGCCGAAGGTCTTGGCCTCGGCGTCGATCTCGGAGACGGGCTTGCCGTCGACGACGCCGGAGTAGGAGACGCGCACGTAGTCGCCCTTGGCGGCGGCCTCGTCGGTCTTCTCGTAGCGGGAGCGCTGTTCGCGCAGCTTCGTCAGGTGCTCCTCGACGTCGGCGTCGGTGACCGTGACGGCCTCCTCGGGCACCTTGACCGACTTCCAGTCGGGGGTCTTGAAGTCGGGCACGATGTCGACCTCGTAGCGGATGACGACGTCCTGACCGGCCGCGGAGTCGTCGCGTTGGACGTCGGCCAGACCGTAGAGGGTGAATGACTTCTCCTCGCCGATGCGGGCGTAGCCCTTGGAGAGCAGGCGCTGGCTGACCTCCTCGGCGATGGCCTTGCCGTACTTGCCCCGCACGATGGGCTCGGGCGCCTTGCCCGGACGGAAGCCGGGAAGGGAGGCCTCGCGCATGAAGCCGCGCACGACCTCCTTCTCGGCGGCGGCGACGTCCGCGGCGGGGATCGTCACGGTGACGCTCCGGCGGGTCGGGTTGGTGACGGCGATCTTCAGTTCCATGTGCTTCGGTGAGAGGGGGAGTCCGCCCGCGGCCCAGGCCGCAGGGGGGAATGTCCGAGCAAAGGGAAGGGACCCCCTCGGTCAACAGCGGAGGCGGGCTGATTTCAGCCCTTGCCGGCCAGTTTGCGCCTCAGCCGGGGCAGCACGCAGCGGGGCACGAAGGCGGCCGCCTGGGAGAGGCGGTGTCGCGCGATGTCCTTCACGAAGCTCGAGGAGGTCACGAACTGGTCCTGGCTGGGCATGAGGACGACCGTCTCGATCTCCGGGGCCATGAGCCGGTTGGCGTGGGCGAGGTCGAACTCGAACTCGAAGTCGCTGAACTTGCGCAGGCCGCGGATGATGGCGGCCGCCTTCTGGCGGCGGGCGAACTCCACCGTCAGGCCGGAGAGCTCGCGCACCTCGACGCCCCGCATGCCGCGGCACGCCTCGCGGGCCATGGCCAGGCGTTCGGCGAGGGAGAACCAGGGATGCTTGGCGTCGCTCGCGGCGACGGCGACGATCACGCGGTCGAAGAGGCGCGCGGCGCGACGGAGCACGTCGAGGTGCCCCTTGGTCACGGGGTCGAAGGTGCCGGGGTACACGGCGGTGCGTCGCTGGCGGGCCATCGTTTTCCTGTTGCGGCTCACTCTCACGCGGGAACATCCTCGCCGCAAGCCCGCATGCAGCTTCTCCGCCAAGTGCCCAACATCCTGACCGCCGCCCGCATGCCCGCGGTGGTCCTCATCACGGTCTGGACCCACTGGGCGGGCGTCTGGGCCAGCGCCGCGCTGGCGCTCTTCATCGTCGCCGCGCTGACCGACGTGTTCGACGGCTGGATCGCGCGCAAGCTCGACGCGGTCACGGACTTCGGGCGGCTGATGGACGCGCTGGTGGACAAGATCTTCATCCTTGGCCTGCTCATCGGCATGGCCGCCACGGACTGCCTGCCGGTGACGCGCTGGGACGACGCCGGCCGCGCGCTGCCCGCCGACCCTTCGGCGGCGCTGTTCGCCTCGTTCGGGGTGATGCTCATCCTGGCGCGTGAGTTCCTCATCACGGGCCTGCGCCTCGTGGCCGCCGCCTCGGGGCAGGTGCTCGAGGCCGAGGGGCTCGGCAAGATCAAGACGTTCCTGCAGATCATCGCCATCGGCCACCTCATCGGCCTGCGCGCCTACGAGACGCACTGGAAGCTCTCCGCGGCCTGGCATCAGCGCTGGGAGCTCATCATCACGTCGCTCTTCTGGCTGGCGGTGCTGCTCACGGTTGTCTCGGGCGCCAGCTACCTCATCCGGCACCGCCGGCACCTGCCCGGCCTCTCGTCATGATCGTCCAGGTCGCCACCCTCGGCCCGCTCGGGCGTCTCAGGGCGCCGGGCACCTGGGGGTCGGCCGCGGGCCTGCTCTGGTGGGCGCTGGTCGTGCGGCTCGCCCATGCCAGGGGCTGGCACCACGAGCTTCTCTTCGACCTGCTGGTGGTCGCGTCGGCGGTGTTCATCTGCGGCGTGGCCGCCTTCATGATCGGCAAGAAGGATCCCTCCGAGGTCATCCTCGACGAGTTCGCCGCGATGCCGCTGGTCTTCCTGCTCAATCCCTACGTCCATTCGGGCAAGTCCTCGCTGCTGCTCATCCTGCTCGGCTTCCTGCTGTTCAGGCTGTTCGACATCACGAAGCCGTTCGGGGTGCGGGCCCTGGAGCGGCTGCCGGGCGGCCTCGGCATCGTGATGGACGACGTGCTCGCCGCGCTTTACGCGAACCTCGCGCTGCAGGCGGTCGCCCGCCTCTGGGCCCTGCTCTGATGGAACTCCGCTTCGTCGCCGTGCCGGCCTCGGTCGTCCGGGTGACGGGCGAGGACGCGGCCGCCTACCTGCAGGGACAATGCACGGCCGACCTCCGTCCGGGCGCACCCACGCACGCGCTCTGGCTCAACCGCAAGGGCAGGACGCTGGCGCACACGTTCATCGTCCCTGAGCCCGACGGGTCCTTCCTGCTGGTCGCGGAGCGCGCACCGGCCGCGAAGGTCATCGGGGTGGTCACGGCCAACGTGATCGCCGATGACGTCACGGCTTCCGACGAATCCGCCCGCTGGAGCTGGGGCATGATTCTCGGTTCGGCCGAGCCGCCCCTGCCGATCGGCGCCCAGGCCTTCGCCTCCGCCTGGCTGCCTTGCCATGACGCGCATGCTTGTCTGGGGCCGGTCGGCCTGCCGCCCGGCTGCGTTCCGGGAGAATTCGCGGACCTGGAACGCGCGCGGATCCTCGCCGGCGTGCCGGCCGTGCCGGACGACTGCGGCGAAGGCGAGTTTCCGCAGGAGTGCGGCCTCGACGCCTGGGTCTGTCACGACAAGGGCTGCTACCTCGGCCAGGAGGTCATGGCGCGGATCCGTTCCATGGGCACCCTGCGTCGCGTCCTCCGCCGCGTGACCGCCGCGCGAGGGCTCGTCACGGGCCTCGGCCTGCGCACGGCTGACGGCCGTCCCGCCGGGACCTTGCGCTCCGCCGTCGGCGACGCCGGACTGGCCCTGGTCTCCGCCGACCTTCCTGAAGGCGACGAGCTCGCATCCGACGCCGGGCCGGTGCGGCTGGGGCCGCCCGCCGTCCTGCCGTCCTGATTCCGCTTTCCGTTTGCGGGCGGAAGGCTGCTCCGCACCTTGGAGGTGCGATGCCCGCAGAGTTCCATTATCAGGATCCCTTCCCGCTCGGACCCGACGCCACCGAGTACCGCCTCCTCACCAAGGAGCACGTGTCCGTGGGCGAATTCGACGGACGCCCCGTGCTGAAGGTGGCCCCGCAGGCGCTGACCCTGCTGGCCAACCAGGCTCTGCACGACATCAACTTCCATCTGCGCACCTCGCACCTGCGCCAGGTGGCGGCCATCCTCGACGACCCGGAGGCCAGCGACAACGACCGTGCCGTCGCGCTCGCGATGCTCCGCAACGCCGAAGTGGCGGCCAAGGGCGTGCTGCCCTTCTGCCAGGACACCGGGACCGCGCAGATCGTGGCCAAGAAGGGCCAGCAGGTCTGGACCGGCGGCGGTGACGCCGAGGCGCTCTCCCTGGGCGTCTACCAGGCCT
>CAZRPB010000049.1:0-14295 GCA_964601955.1 uncultured Klebsiella sp.
TGGAGAGGATCTTGTCGATGCGCGCCTTCTCGACGTTGAGGATCTTGCCCTTGATGGGGAGGATGGCCTGGTAGCGACGGTCGCGGCCCTGCTTGGCGGAACCGCCGGCGGAGTCGCCCTCGACGATGTAGAGCTCGCAGACGGCGGGGTCGCTCTCGGAGCAGTCGGCCAGCTTGCCGGGCAGGCCGCCGGAGGACATGGCGGACTTGCGCACGGTCTCGCGGGCCTTGCGGGCGGCCTCGCGGGCGCGGGCGGCGTTGAGACACTTGTCGACGATGCGGCGGCCGGTCTTGGGGTCGCGCTCCAGGTAGTACTTGAGCTGCTCGCCGACGACGGAGGTGACGATGCCCTCGACCTCCGGGTTGGTCAGGCGGGTCTTGTTCTGGGACTGGAACTTGGGGTCGGGGTGCTTGACGGAGATGACCGCCACCAGGCCCTCGCGCATGTCGTCACCGTTGAGCTTGGCGTCCTTGTCCTTGATGAGTCCGTTGGACTTCGCGTAGTGGTTGATGACGCGGGTCAGGGCGGAGCGGAAGCCGGAGAGGTGCGTGCCGCCCTCGGGCTGGTTGATCAGGTTGGTGTAGCTGAAGACCATCTCGTCGTAGCGGTCGTTGTACTGCAGGGCGACGTCGACGGTCATGCGGCGCTGGCCGGGCTTGGGCTTCTCGCCCTCGGCCATGACGCGGGGGTTCTCCAGGTCGGTGAAGTCGACCTCGGCCGCCATCAGGATGGGCTTGTCGAAGAGGGTCTCCTCGTTGGCGTTGAGGAACGCGACGTATTCGGCGATGCCCTCCTTGAATTCGAAGCGGTCCGCGCGGTCGGTGCGCTGGTCCTTCATCTCGATGACGATGCCGGGCACGAGGAAGGCCAGCTCGCGCATGCGGCGCACGAGGATGTCATACTTGAACTCCTGCGTGGTCGTGAAGATCTGCGGGTCGGGATGGAAGGTGATCTTGGTGCCGGTGCGCTTGGTCTTGCCCACGACCTTGATCGCCTGGGTGACCTCGCCGCGCGAGAACTTCATCTGGTGCACCTCGCCCTCGCGGCTGACCTCGGCGGTGAAGGCGTCCGACAGCGCGTTGACGCACTTGGCTCCGACGCCGTTCAATCCGCCGGACACCTGGTAGGCGCCCTTGTCGAACTTGCCGCCGGCGTGCAGGTTGGTGAGCACGAGCTCGAGGGTCGGGATCTTCTCCTCGGGGTGCATCGCGACGGGGATGCCGCGTCCGTCGTCCTCCACGGAGAGGGAGCCGTCGGCATGGATCTCGACCTTGATGTGCTTGCAGAAACCGGCGAGCGCCTCGTCGATCGAGTTGTCGACGATCTCGTAGACGCAGTGATGCAGGCCGGTCTCATTGGTGTCGCCGATGTACATGCCGGGACGTTCGCGGACGGCCTTGAGGCCCTTCAGCCGCTTGATGTCACCGGCGTCATAGGACGCCTTGCCGGCATGCTTGCCACGTGAATTGGACTCGGAATTTTCGCTCATGGGAAAGGATGTAAAAGGGGGCTCTCCCCACACTTTCGGGGGGTGTTTAAATACTGTTTTTCACACCCCTTTCTGCAACCGGAAAAGGGGGGTCGGTGAATGTTTTTACGAATCTCTAAATTTCTGAAATTCAGAGGGTTAGGGATGCTTATCCCTCGCTTAAGGAATGCTTGTTCACACGTTACTGACAGGGGGTTGTCGGACCGCTGCCGGGGCTCTCAGGAAGATGCCAGAAAGTCAGCGGACGGGATGATCGCCGCGCGGCCGGCATCCTCCAGGACATAGTGTCCGGCATCCTTGAAAAGCAGCTCCTCGGCCGACGGAAAGCGCCCACGGAATCCGTCCAGGAAATGCCCGTCGAAGCAGAAGTCCTTCAGGCCCCAGCAAAGGAGCATCGGTTTGCCGGCGAGCGAAGGCAGTCCACGCTCGACCTCGTCCAAGGCGGCCCAGGAAGGGTGATGCCGCTCCATGGGGATGTCGGCCACGAAGTCCGCCACGGAACGCCGGTCGGCCCAGGTCCGATAGGGAAACAGGAACCCTTCACTCACGGCGGGCGCAAGCGGGCGCTCCACCGCCATCGAGGCCGCCGGTCCGGCGAAGGCATTGAATCCCTGGACGGCCAGGCGGCCCAGCCAGGGCAGGCGGCACAGGGCGATGCGGAACGGAATCCTCTCCGAGCGGAAAGCGGCGGTGTTGGTGACGAGGATGCGTCCGACTTGGGACGGACGCCGCACGGCGACGCCGAAGCCGATGGCGCCGCCCCAGTCGTGGACGCCAAGGTCGAATTCGGACACGCCCAGGGAGTCGAGCAGCGCTTCGACGTCACGGATGCGGTCGTTGAGGCGGAGGAAGGAGCCGGGGCGCCCGGAGAGCCCCATGCCCACGTGGTCGGGCGCGATCACGCGTCGGCCGCGCGCGACAAGTTCTGCGACCAGATCGCGCCAGAGGAATGACCAGCTGGGGTTGCCGTGCAGGAGCAGCACCGGCCGGGCCGAGCGCGGCCCCTCGTCGAGATAGCTCATCCGGCCCGAGGGGGCCGGGAAGGCGCGCGGCGAGAAGGGGTAAAGGGCGCGGACTGCGGGGCTCAGTTCCATGGTCTCAGCACTCCACCGCGAGCATCAGGCTGGCGAGGCCGCTGCCGATGCCGAGCAGCGCGACGCGCTCGCCGGCACGGATGCGTCCGTCGTCGCGGGCGAGGGCGAAGGTCGCGGGCAACGAGGCGGAGCCGACGTTGCCCAGCGTGTCGAAGCTGCGGCAGTCCTTGGCGGAATCGAGGCCCAACGATTCGAACAGGAGCGCCGAGTGACGGCGGCCGACCTGATGGGTCACGACCTTCGAGGGCGTCGACGCGTCCCAGCCGGTGGCCGAGCGGAAGCGGCCCCAGCAACGGCCCGCGAGCGCGACGCCCGCTGCGAGCAGCGCTTCGGAATCCGTGCGCATGTCGAGCTCATCGGAGGCCGTGTCACCCTCGCAGAGTCCGTTGGCGGAGGAGTCGGTCTCGGCGGCCCCGCCCAGGAGCCGCACAGAACCGGGGGCCGCGAGGTCGTCGCGGCAGACGACGGCCGCGGCCCCGCCGGCCCCGATGGTGAGATTGGCGAAGTAAGGCTTGATCGCGTCGCGCGTCAGCGAGAGATCCTCGTTGAGCAGACGGACCGTGCGTTCCACCAACGGACGTCCGTCCTCGCCCGCGCAGACCAGCGCGCGACGGATCTGGCCGGACTCGACCAGCCCGGCCGCCAGCACGACGGCGTTGAGCCATCCCAGACAGGCGTTGGAGACGTCCAAGATCTGGGCCTGCGGCCCCAGTCCGAGGAGCCCGTGGACGTAGGCGGCCGTGGAAGGCTCGAGACGGTCGCGGCACACCGAGGCGTGAATGAGCAGGTCGACATCCTGCGGGCCCACGCCGGCGGCTTCCATCGCCTTGCGGCCGGCCGCGGCGGAAGCGGCGGAAGGACGGATGGCGGAGGGCCAGAAACGGCGCTCGCGGATGCCCGTCATCAGTTCCAGCCGGCCCTCGGGCAGCCGGAGACGGGAATAAAGCGGCCGAAGGCGGGACTCGAGGTCGGCCGAACTCCAGACCTCGGGAGGAAGCTCGGCCGTCAGGCCGCTGAGCACGGTCCGTTGGAAACGCACGTCAGGGCAGGCGGTTGGAGGCCTTGACGAGCTCCTCGTCGAAGAAATTCCAGCCCATGCCGGCGTCCACGACGATTCCCTGCCCGTTCACGCCGCTGGAGCGGGGCGAGAGCAGCCAGACCGCCGCGTCGGCGACCTCCTGCGTCTTCAGCGCCTCCTTGCGGAACGTCATCTTCTCGGCGTGCAAGTAGTTGTCGAGGTAGCCGGGAATGCCCGCGCTGGCGCTGGTCTTGAGCGGACCCGCGTTGACGGTGTTGAAGCGCACGCGCGAGTCGGCCGAGAAGGACTTGGCGAGGAAGCGGGAGGTCGATTCGAGCGCCGCCTTGATGGGCGACATGTAGCCGTAGCTGGAGGCCGTGACCTGGGAGGAGATGCCGACGGAGACGACGGAGGCGTCGGGCTTGAGACCGGCCTTGAAGGCGCGGGAAAGCTCGACAAGGGAAAAGCAGGAGACGGCGGTGGCCTGGAGGAAATCTTGGCGCACGGTGCCATGGAACGGCTGGAGGCCCTTGGAGTAGTTGGCGAAGGCCACGCTGTGCAGCAGGCCGTCCAAAGGCCCGTGCTCACGGATGACGGACTCGGCCAGGGCGACCGTCTGTTCCTCATGCTCAAGGTCGCAGAGATGCACGGACCTGCCGTCGAGGAGCCCCTTGAGGGAATCGAGCCGAGCGCGGTTGCGCACCGAATAGACGACCTTGGCGCCTTCGGACTCGAGCGTGCGGGCGACGTGCCAGGCGACCGACTTGCGGTTGGCGACGCCGGTGACAAGGTAGGCGCGGCCCTGGATTCCGAGGAAGGACATGTTCAGGCGGTTTTTTCCACGAGGGCCAGGGCGAAGCGGATCGTGAGCACGGCCTTGCCGTCTCGTCGCACCGTCCCCGTCATGAAATGGAACTGCTGCAGCGTCTCGGCGTGCTTCACCTCGATCGACACCGTGTCACCCGGGAAGACCATGCCCTTGAACTTGGCCTCCTCGATGCGGCACAGGACCGGCGTGCGCCCCTCGGCGGAACCGCCCTCCGCCTGCAGCTTCTTGGTCAGATAGACGGCGCCGGCCTGGAATACGGATTCGCAGAGCAGCACCCCGGGGGTGATGGGGTTGCCGGGGTAATGACCGGCGTAAAAGGGCTCCTCGGCCCGGAAAGTGCGCGAACAGACCGCCCCGTCGGCACGGAGCTCATCGACCCGATCCAGGAAGAGGAACGGGGGGCGGTGAGGGATGGTCGCCTGGACGTCCGTCAGCATGCTGTTTTCTGGTCCTGACGGGGTCGGCAAGCGACACGAAAACACGCCTACGGACGTTTGCCTTTCACGGAAGAAGGGTCAGCCTCATGCCATGCGCTCCCTGCTCCCCGCCATGCTCCTCACCCTCCTCCCCCTCTTCGGCTCCGGCGCCGAAAAGCTCGCCGTGGGCGCCGCCCTGCCCTCGGTCACCGTCAACGACCAGGACGGCAAGAGCGTCGATCTGGCGGCCGAGGGATCCAGCGGCTACCTGCTCGTGTACTTCTACCCCAAGGCCAAGACCGGCGGCTGCACCAAGCAGGGCTGCTCGCTTCGCGACTCCTGGGCCGACCTGCAGAAGGCGGGCGTCAAGGTGCTTGGCGTGAGCACCGACGGCGAGAAGCTTCAGAAGGAGTTCAAGGAGGAGCAGAAGTTCCCCTTCCGACTGCTCGCCGACAAGGACAAGAAGGTCACCGAGGCCTTCGGCGTGAAGAACCTCGTCGGATTCGCCAGCCGCTCGGCCTTCCTCTTCAAGGACGGCAAGTGCGTCTACGCCGACCACAAGGGGCACACCTCCGACCAGGCGCAGGTGATCCTCGATTTCCTCAAGGCTCCCAAGAAGTAAGCCCGCCTCACCCCGTTCAAAGAAAAGGCCGCGTCACACGACGCGGCCTTCTTCATGTCCGAGGGGCCGCGATCAGTGGCCCTTGATGGGGAAGAGGTCGGTAACGCTGCTGTTGCCATGGATGCGGCGGATGGCGTCGGCCAGCAGGGGGGCGATCGAAAGGACCGTGATGGGCAGGCCGCGGGTCTCGAGCGGGACGGAATTGGTCGTGATGACCTCGTCGATGTGCCCGGCGCGCAGGCGGTCGTAGGCGATCTCCTGGATCATGCAGTGCGAGACGACCGCGCGCACGGAGCGGGCGCCGTTCTTCTTGAGCAGCTCGGCGGCGGCGGTGAGCGTGCCCGCCGTCTCCGTCATGTCGTCGACCAGGATGATGTCACGCCCCTCGACCTCGCCCACCAGGCTGGTGGCCTGGACCGTGGTGGCGCTGGTGCGACGCTTGGCCACGAAGCCGTAGGGGAGCCCGAGCATGTCGGCGACGGCGGCGGCGTACTTGAGGCCGCCCACGTCGGGGGAGAAGACGGTCGCCTCGCGGATCCAGGGCTTGTTGCGGATGTACGAGTAAAAGACCGGCGAGGCGTAGAGGTGGTCGACCGGGATGTCGAAGAAGCCCTGGATCTGCTGCGCGTGCAGGTCGACCGTGAGCACGCGGCTGGCGCCGGCCGCGGTGAGCAGGTTGGCGACGAGCTTGGCCGTGATGGGTACGCGGGGCTTGTCCTTGCGGTCCTGCCGGGCGTAGCCGAAGAACGGGATGACGGCCGTGATGCGCGCGGCGGAGGCGCGGCGCATGGCGTCGATCATGATGAGCAGCTCCATGATCCGGTCGTTGGCCGGGGCGCAGGTGGGCTGCACCACGAAGACGTCCGTGCCGCGGATGTTCTCGTTGATCTGGACGAAGGTCTCGCCGTCGGGAAACCGGTTGACGGTGGCGGAACCGAGCGGCGCGCCGAGGTGCTCGCAGATCTCTCGGGCGAGGCCGGGGTTGGCGTTGCCTGAGAAGACCTTCATGGCGGGCAGAGTCATCGTGCGTCCTTGGCGACAGCGTCCAAGGCGGCGGCCAGCGAATCAACCTTTTTGAACAGGTCAGGGAGCCGGCGAGAGAGCACCACGACGCGCCGCTCCAGGCCCAGGGGGCAGGCGGGCGTACCGTTGACGAAGGCATCGGCGGGGACGTCCTCCAGGACGCCGGACTGAGCGCCCACCCTGACCCGGTCCCCGACGGCGAGATGACCTGCCACGCCGGACTGTCCGCCGAGGACGCAGCGGTCGCCGATGACGGTGCTGCCCGCGATGCCGGTCTGGGCGGCGATCATGCACTGCGCCCCGATGCGGACGTTGTGAGCCACCTGCACGAGATTGTCGATCTTGGTGCCCCTCCCCACCACGGTCCGGCTGAACCGGGCGCGGTCTAGCGTCGAGTTGGCCCCCACTTCGACGTCATCCTCCAGCACGACGATGCCGACCTGCGGAATGCGTCGGATGTCCTCTCCCACGGGTTCGTAGCCGAATCCTTCCGACCCGATGATGACGCCGGGCTGCAGGCGGCATCGGGAGCCGACCACGCAGTAGTCTCCGACGCGTGCGCCGGACTTCAGCCATGAACCCTGGCCGACCGTGGCATGGCGACCGACGTGGACGGCGGCCTCCAGCACGACGTCCGGCCCGAGACGGGCGCCCTCGCCGATGACGCACAGAGGACCGACATGGGCGGCCGGGGATACGTCGGCGCCGGGTGAAATCACGGCGGAAGGATGCAGGCCGGGCGCAGGGCGGGGCCAGAGCGCGGCCTCGATCACCGAGCACAGGAGGGCCAGTGCGTAGGACGGATTGTCGACACGCAGGAAGACCTGCCCCTCCGAGGGGCGGCCCTCGAAGGCCTTGGGGACGAGGATGACTCCGGCGCGCGATCCCGCGACCTCGGAGGCGTACTTCGGGTTGCCCAGGAAGGAAAGGTCGTCGGGGCCGGCCTCGGACAGGGAGGATACGCCCGTGACCGGCCGGGTGCGCCCGCCTTCCACCGAAGCCGCGCCCACGTGACGGACGAGTTCGTCGAGGTGGAAGGAGACGGACATGTCCCTAAATCAGGCGCCCCTGAAGGTCAGGGGCGCGAGGGTCACTTGGCGGCGGGCGCCGCGGGAGCGGGCGCCGGAGCGGCGGACTTGTAGGCGTCATTGAGCGCCTTGATGACATCCGCGGTGATGTCGAGGGAGGCGTCATTGAAGAAAGTCACGGCCTTGGGCAGGACGAGCTGGAGGCCCTTCTCCTTGGCGATCTTGTCGGCCTGGGCGCGCACGTCGGCCACGACCTGGCGCTCCATCTCCTGGACGCGCTGCTGGATAGTGCCCTGGGCGGACTGGACGAACTGCACGTACTCGTTCTGACGCTGCTGGAAGGCTCCCTGCTTGATCTGGGCCTCGGACTGGAGGGAGCGCTTGCCGGCCTCGTTGAGGATCGGATCCTGGGAGCGCTTGACGGTGCTCTCCAGATCGGCGCGCAGGGACTGCAGCTCCTTCTCGCGTTCGGCGACGGCCTCGCGGCTGGTCTGGACGGACTTGTCGATGCCGGCCTTGGTCTCGATGGCCTTGTTGTACTTGGACATGACCTCGGCGACGTCGACGACGCCCACGTTGGGGGCTGCGGCGAAGGCCGGAGCCATGGCCAGGAGGATGAATGCGGTCAGGGTCTTCATGATGGGCTATGAAAGCGTCCGGGGCGGGCGGTTGGCAATCAAAACACCGTGCCGAAGCTGAAATTGAAACGCATGCCGGTGTCATTGACCGTCTGCCCGGTCGCGGGATCGGAAGTGGCCTGGATGGGGAAGCCGAAGTCCAGCCTCATGACGGCTCCGCCCAGGAGGATGCGGGCGCCGAGCCCCCAGTCGGAGTTGGCCCCGGACAGCGACAGGTCGCCCTCGGCCGAGTTGACCACGCCGTGGTCGTAGAAGGCGGCCAGGCGGAAATTCTCCGCGACCTTGATCGTGTACTCGGCGCTGAAGTAGCCGTAGGAGAGACCTCCGACCGGCTCATAGCCGGCCCCTTCGAAGGTGGAGAGCTCGCCCACCTGATTGTAGTCGAACCCGCGCATGTCATAGGCGCCGCCGAGGTAGAACCTCTCATAGAAAGGCAGCGTCGAACTCGCCCCGGTGAGCAGGCCGGCCCGGCCGATGACGCTCACGGTCTGCTCGGCCTGACGGGAGACGAGGAACCACTTGCCCGCGCGCAGCTCGGACTTCAGGTAATCGACGTCGCCGCCGATGCCGTTGCCGGCGAGCTCCTCCGTGAGGGAGACGCGCTCCCCCCGGGTCGGGAAATTGAGCGCGTCACGGGTGTCGTGCACGAGGGAGAGCGTGACCCCGGAGATGGTCTTGGGGTTGCCGCTCTCGGCCTGGACGGAGAGAGGAGCGGACGCGGCGACGTTGTCGACCTGCACGCGGCGGAGGTCGTAGCCCAGGCGGGCCTCGACGGTCGGGAGCACGCGTCGGCGCACGTAGACGCCGGCCCCCTGCGTGATGACGTCATAGGCGGACGAACGGAAGCCGCTGAAGCGACGATAGAGGCTGTAGCCTGCGGCGAGATCGCGATCCCAGACCGCGGGCTCCTCGAAGGAGTGCTCCAGGGAGTTCGAGAGGTTGCCCGCGGAGACGCGGAGCCTGAACTTCTGCCCGCCGCCGCGCCACCAGCCGTCGGGATTGGAGAAGTCAAAGTTGCCCTCCGAATACTCCACGAAACCGACCAGCTCCTCGACGGTGCTGTAGCCCGCGCCGAAGCTCACCTGGCCGGTCGGCCCCTCCTTGACGGTCACGCGCAGGTCGCTCTGCCCGGGCACGCCGGTGGGCACGGGCGCGACGCGCACCTCCTCGAAGAACTGGGTGTTGCGGAGGCGTGCCTCGGAGACGCGCATGCGCGCGAGGTCGAAGACCTCTCCGGGCGAAAGCGCCAGCTCGCGCGCGATGACGTTGGACCGGGTCTTGGTGTTGCCCTGTATCTCGAGGGCCCGGACGGTGAACCGCTGCCCCTCGTCGATGGCGAAGGCGAGGTCGATGGCGCCGGTGTCCAGGTTGGGACGCCGGGAGACGTCGACGCGGGCGTTGAGGTAGCCCATCTGTCCGTAGTATTCGCGGAGCTTCTCCGCAGCCGCTTCGACGGCCTCGGAGTTGAACCAGTCGGAGGAGGCCAGCCGGTCGACGGCGTCAGGATGCGCGCCGCGACGGAGCGAGGGCTGGTCGATGACCTTCCGGAGATTCTCGGTGGAGAAGACGGGGTCGTTGACGCCCAGACGGTTGCCTCCGATGGAGATCGCGCCGACGGAGTAGCGCCGCCCCTCCTTGACGCGGATCACGACGTCGACCCAGCCGGAGCCGCCGGAGACGTCCTTGATGACGCAGGATTTCTGGGGGTCGGAGTCGGAGACCTCGACGTCAAGGAAGCCCTGGGACCGGTAGTAGTCGCGGACCTTCTGGCAGTCGCGGCGGTACTCGTCAGGATTGAGACGTCCGCCGTCGCTGAGCCAGGAGAACTTCCACCAGCGCCAGGTCGAGGCGGCGAGGTCGGCCCCGGCGACGACGTCGGACTCCTTGAGCGCGGAGGCTCCCTCGACGGTCACGCGGTCGACCTTCAGTTCGACGCCTTCACGCACGCTCACCACGGCCTTCACGCCTCCGGTGACGGGCACGATGCGGGAGGTCAGCAGCGTGAACGGACGCTTCTTGCGCAGATCCGCCTGCAGCTTGACTTCAGCGCGACGCAGGACGGCGGGATCCAGGGGCTCGCCGACCTTCACGCCCTCCAAAGGGTCGGAATCGCCGAAGATCCCGGACACATGGTCGTCGACGAGAGCCTTGTCCCCTTCGAACTCGACGGAGACGAGCAGCGGACGGGGTTCGACGACGACGGTCACGTCGACCTCGCCGGTGGCGGGGTCGAGCCGGGGGATCACCACCGCCTGGGCGAACTTGCCGGTGCCGTAGAGCGCCCGCACGGTGGAGGCCACAGCGTCACGGGAGAAAGGCTGCCCCGCCCTCAGGGCCACGAAGCCGAGCACGTACTGGTCGGACACCTCGCCTCCCTCCGCCTTGACGGAGATGGAGCGGACCTTGGGCTCCTTGGCCGGCACGCCGGGGCGGGCCGCCGGGGCGCGCTCCTGGGCGAGGCCCGTCTCGGGTGAGATCGCGGCGGAGAGGAGCGCGGCGGCGACCAGGCTGCGACGGATGAGAGGGCGGTTCATTGGGGGGGGTGATCCTTGGCCAGGGCCTCGAAGCGTGTAAGCCCGCCGTTAAAGAGCAAGTTGATGTCGGAGGTGGGTCCGTTACGGTTCTTCGCGACGATCAGCTGCCGGGCCCAGCAGCCCGGCGAATGCTCGACCTCCTCCTCGATGGCCTGCTTCTGGGCGCCCGTGGGCTTCGATATCAGCATGACGATGTCAGCGTCCTGCTCGATGGAGCCGGACTCACGCAGGTCGGAGATGCGGGGCTGGCGGGCCTCGTCCTCGGACTTGCGGTTGAGCTGCGCCAGGGCGATGACCGGCACGTCGAACTCCTTGGCCATGGCCTTGATGCTGCGCGAGACCTCGGCGATCTGCTGCTCGCGGGGGAGGCCCGAGTCCAGGCCGTTGATCAGCTGGATGTAGTCGATGACGATCATGTCCAGCGGGCGGCGGGAATGGGCGCGGCGGCACTTGGCGCGGATCTCGAGGATGTTCTGCCCGCCGTTGTCATCGATGAGGAAGGGCCGCGTCTTGTACTCCTGCGCGGCCTCGAAAAGGTCCATCTGCATCCGCTCGTCGGGATGGGCCGACCGCAGCTTCTGCATGTTGACGCGGGCCCGCGAGCAGAGGAGACGGAGGGCGAGCTCCCGGGCGGGCATCTCGAGGGAGAACATCATCACATGGGCGGGCTCGCGTCCGGAGTTGGGCTTGGGAAAGAGCGCCGCCTCGATGAAGTTCAGGGCGATGGAGGTCTTGCCCATGCCCGGGCGGGCGGCGACGACCACCATCTGGCCGCCCTGGAAGCCGAAGGTCAGCGCGTCCAGGTCGAGGAATCCGGTCGGGATGCCCTGGACGGAGTTGCGGTCGCGGATGATGCGCGCGACGAGCTCCATCGCGTCATCGATGGGCTTCTCCACGTGCACGGCGTCCTCGCTGATGCGGTTCTCGCTGATGCGGAAGAAGGACTGCTCGACGTCCTCCAGGAGGCGTTCGATCCCCTCGGCGTGCGCATGGGCCTTCTCGACGGTCGTGACGGCGGTGGCGATCAGCTGCCGGAGAAAATGCTTCTCCCGGACGATGGCCAGCCAGTGGGGCGCGTGCGCGGTGGAAGCGACCAGGCCCGTCAGCTCGTTGAGGTAGGGCGCTCCGCCCGAGGACTCCAGACGGCCGTCGCGCCGCAGCCGTTCGGTGAGCGTGATCTCGTCGACGCCGGAGCCGGCCTGGCTGAGGTCGACGCAGGCGCGGAAGATGTCCTGATGCTTCGGATCGAAGAAGCATTCGGGGGTGACGCGCTGCTCGAGGCAGCGCTGGAGGGTGTCTCCGCCGTCGATGATGATGCCTGCGATGAGGCCCCGCTCGGCGTCAAGATTGTGAGGGGGCACCCGGTCGCCGTAGTCAGGCTGCTCGGGGCGGCGGGTGCGCGTGCTTCTTTCGGCCATGGAAGGTGCGCATTGTGCCGACGAGGGCCGTCATGACAGCACCAAATCCTGCCCGCGGTTCACGCCTTTTGCACGGGCCTATTCACAGCCCCGGACAAAGACGAAGGGCGCCCGGCGGAGCCGGACGCCCTTCTCCGCGGACCCCGCGGGCTCACTCCGCCTTGGCGGGCTTGTCCTTGCGGGGCTTGCGGGGCTTCTTGGCGCGCTCGCCGGCCTCCTCGGCCTCGGGCGCCTCCTCGGCGACGGGCTCGATGGGGTTCTCGGAAACGACCTCGAACTCCTGGTCGACCATGACGTCGGAGTGGAGGCGGATGTGGCAGACGTGCTTGCCGAGCTGCTTGACGGGGCCCTGGCCGAGGTGGATGCGGCGACGCTCGAGCTCGACGCCGTTCTCGGCGAGCTTGGCGGCGATCTCAGCGGTGCTGATCGCGCCGAACATCTTGCCTCCCTCGCCGGTCTTGACGGCGAAGGTCAGGCGGAGGGCGGCCAGCTTGGCGGCGGTGGCGTTGGCGGCCTCGAGGTCGCGGGCCTCACGGGCCTCGCGGGCCTTCTTGAGGGACTCGACGTACTTGGCGTTGGCGCGGTTGACGGGAAGGGCGACGCCCTGCGGAAGCAGGAAGTTGCGCGCATAGCCCGCGCGGACGCGGACCTGCTCGCCTTCGGCGCCCAGGCCGTCGACGGGCTTGATCAGTAGGACTTCGGTGAATGCCATGGTGTGTTGATTGGAAAGGGTGTCGGAATCAGAAGGGGACGTCGTCACCGCCATGGTCGGCGGGGGCGGAAGGCGCGTCGTTGCCGCCGCGCGAACGGGGGGCGGAGCCGCCCTCCTCGCCGGAGCCCTGGCCGCGGCCGCCGATGAAAGTGAAGTTCTCGAGGACGACGCCGAGGCGGGAGCGCTTCTCGCCGGTCTTCTTGTCCTCCCACTGGTCGAGCTTGAGACGGCCCTCGACGAGGATGCCGGAGCCCTTGCCGCAGTATTTGGCGATGATCTCGGCCTGCTTGCCGTAGCTCTCGATGTCGACGTAGGTGACCTCCTCGCGCTTCTCCCCCTCCTTGGTGGTGTAGGAGCGGTTGACGGCGAGGGAGAACTTGGTGAGGGCCTGGCCGGAGGGCAGCGAGCGCGCCTCAGGGTCGCGGGTCATGTTGCCCGCCAGGATGACGCGGTTGAAGGAGGATGCCATGGCCGTGCTGGGCGGGGGCTTACTTGACGGACTGCACGAGGATCCGGTTGACCGAGCGGTCAAGGCGGAGCTTCTCGCGGAAGGCGACGGGGGCGCCGACGGGGCCTTCGAAGTGGAACTGGACGTAGAGGCCGGAAGGGAACTTCCGGTCGACGACGCGGGAGAACTCCTTCTGACCGAGGTTCTCGACCTCGGTGACCTTGCATTCGGCGGACTTGAGCACGTCCTTGATGCGCTCGATGGCGGCCTCGGGAGCCTCGGCGGAACCGCGGAGGTCGAGGATGAGGCTGGCGCGGTAGGAACGGCGGAGCGTGGCGGTGGTCATGGTGATGGTGTTTTTCTGTTGGTGAGGTTCTGGGCGGCGGGAAGGCCGCGGGTGAGAAGGACGGAAAGGGATTGGAGGAAGTCAGGGATGCGGGCGGTGAAGGCGGCGAGGTCGGCCTCAGGCATGCGGCCGAGGACGTGATCGGCGAGGTCCTGGCCGGGGTGGAGCTTGGGGCCGATGCCGATGCGCCCCCTCACGAATGCCTCGCCGAGATGGGCGATACAGCTGGCGACACCGTTGTGTCCGGCCGCGGAACCGCCGAGGGAGAGCCGGAACTGTCCCGGCTCGAAGGCGATGTCGTCATGAAGGACGACGACCTCGGAAGGCTCGGACCGGCGGAAGCGCAGGAAGGCGGAGAGGGCCGCCCCGCTTTCGTTCATGTAGGTGAGCGGCTTGACGAGATGCACGGGGACGCCGGCGAAATCGGCTTTGGCGACCGAAGCGGGAAACCGGGATTCGTCCGACCAGCCGGCCCGAGACTGTCGCGCCAAGGCGTCGATCAGCATCCACCCGGCGTTGTGCCTGGTGTGGGCGTATTCCCGGCCCGGGTTGCCGAGGGCGGCGAGGACCGTGTAAGGCATCTGACTTCAAAGAACGGGGTGCCGGGAGCCGCCCGGCGCGGAGAATCACTTCTTGGCGGGAGCGGCGGGCGCGGCGGCACCGGCGGCGGGCGCGGCGGC
>CAZRPB010000050.1:0-13828 GCA_964601955.1 uncultured Klebsiella sp.
TGTCCCGCCCCGGCTTCAGCCCCTTCTTCAACATGGCGCCCGCCTGGGCGCAGATTCCGCTGGTCGTCATCGCCACCCTCGCGGCCATCATCGCGTCCCAGGCGCTGATTTCGGGGGCCTTCTCGATCACCATGCAGGCGATCCAGCTCAACTTCCTGCCCCGCATGCGCATCGAGCGCACCTCCGACGTCGAATCGGGCCAGATCTACGTCGCGACCGTGAACTGGCTGCTGATGCTCGGCTCGATCTACCTCGTGCTGCACTACGGCACCTCCGAGCTGCTGGCCAACGCCTACGGCATCGCGGTCAGCCTGACGATGCTGGTCACCACGGTGCTCTTCGGCCAGTACGTGAAGCGCAAGATGCGCGTCCCGGCCGCGGCGGCCTACGCGATGCTCTCGCCCTTCATCGTCCTCGAACTCCTCTTCGTCACCGGCAACGCGCACAAAATCTGGCCGAACGGCTGGTTCCCCCTGGCGATCGGCGTGCTCGTGTACCTCCTGATGTCGATCTGGAACAAGGGCCGCATCGCGATGAAGGAGAAGATGAGCGAGTCGGAGAGCACGGGCGACTTCGAGAACTTCCTGGACAGCGTCGAGGACCGCTTCGTGGCCGGCAAGCTGGCCCGGGTGAGGGGCACCGCGGTCTACATGGCCGGCTCCACGAAGTCGGTGCCGATGGCGCTCGCCCACAACCTCAAGCACAACCGGGTGCTGCATGACCACATCATCGTGGTGACGCTGACCGTCGACGAGGACCGGGCGATCGTGCCGGCGGGCGAGCGCGTGAGCTTCCAGACGCGCGGACCGAAGTTCTGCAAGGTGGACAGCCACGAGGAGTTCCCCTCGGTGCTCAGCGTGACGGGCAAGTTCGGCTTCCGTGAGAAGCAGGACGCCTTCCCGGTGCTCGAGGCCGCCTACCGCGAGCTGGGCATCAGCCCCAATCCGCTCGAGACGACCTACTTCCTGAGCCGCGAGACCATCGTCCGCGCCACGACGCTCATCTCCCTCAACGGGCCCCAGGAGAAGATCTTCGAGATCCTGAACCGCAACGCCCTCTCGGCCACGGCCTACTTCAACCTCCCCCCGGGACGCGTGGTCGAGCTCGGCATGCAGGTCGAGCTGTGACGGTCACGGGAAGGTGAAGCGGAATACGAAGGCCTGACGGCAAGGGTGGTTCTCCTCATCGGCCATCTCCCGGGGCGTGCGCACGACGAGCACGGAGCCCAGGCGCTCCCACGCGAGCTCATCCGGCCAGCCGAGGAGGACCACCTTCATTCCGGGGACGGGACGGAGGGCGGCGGTGCGTACCTGCGGGCCTGGCCAGCCCCGGGCGATGAGGTAGACCTGGCGTCCGTCCCGTGACGTCGTGAAGCGGAAGTGGCCCTCGCGGTCAGGGGCGTGCGGACGGACGTCGTGCACGGATTCGCCGTTCACGTTGAGCCATTCCTCAACGTAGACGAAGGCGGCGCTGGCGGCGGGATCACCGGGAGAGACGCCGTGATATTCACCGGCGGGGAGGCGTCCCTCGGCGGCCGCGTCAATCAATGACTCCAGCGCCTCGGGGCCCGTCAGGGAAGGCGCGAGCGGCGAGGAGGCGCAGCCCGTCAGGAGGCAGGCGAGGAGCGCGGCCCGTCCGACCATGACCGGCTTCAACGGGCGCCCTTGACCTTGGCGACCTGCTCGTAGAAGCGGTCGAAAAGGACGTCGGCGTCGTTGGGGCCGGGGCCCGCCTCCGGGTGATACTGCACGGAGAAGACCGGGCGGTCCTTGAGGCGGAGTCCGGACACCGTGCCGTCGTTGAGGTTCACCTCGGTGACGACCGCGCCGCAGCGTTCCAGCTCCTCGGCCTTGGAGGCGAAACCGTGGTTCTGGGCGGTGATGGCCACCCTGCCCTCCTCGACGTTCTTGACGGGCTGGTTGCCTCCGCGATGGCCGAACTTCAGCTTGTAGGTCGAAGCGCCGATGGCGTGTGTGATGATCTGATGGCCGAGGCAGATGCCGAAAACCGGGTAGGACTTGATCAGGTCGGCGACCGCCTCGTGGGCGTACTTGAGCGCGGCGGGATCGCCGGGGCCGTTGGAGAGGAAGACGCCGTCCGGGTTGAACTTGCGGATCTCGGCGGCGGAGGTCGTGGCCGGGAAGACGTACACGTCGAAGCCGGACGCCACGAGGCGCCGGAAGATGGAGGTCTTGGCCCCGAAGTCATAGGCCGCGATGCGGTAGCGCACCGGACGGTCCTTGGCCTTGTAGAGGGCGGTGCCGGGGACGGTGAAGGCCTCGCAGGAGCCCGCCCTGGCGTTGAAGTGATAGGGCGCCTTGCAGGTGACCTCCTTAACGAAGTCGGCACCGACCGTGCCGGACCAGGAGCGGGCGCGGCGCAGCGCCTCGTCGTCGGAGATGCCCTCGGTCGAAAGGCAGGACTTCATCACGCCCGCGACGCGGAGCTTCTTGGTGAGGGCGCGGGTGTCGACGCCCTCGATGCCGGGGATGCCGTGCTTGGCGAGCCACGAGCCCAGGTCGGACGTGGCGCGCCAGTTCGAGACGACGGGCGAGAGTTCGCGCACGACGAACCCCGCGGCATGAGGCTTGGAAGACTCAAGGTCCTCCTCGTTGACGCCGTAGTTGCCGATCTGCGGCACGGTCATGGTCACGATCTGTCCGTAGTAGGAGGGGTCGGTGAGAATCTCCTGATAGCCGCTCATGCTCGTGTTGAACACGGCCTCGCCGCACACGGTGACCGAGGCTCCGAAAGCCCTCCCCCTCAGAATCGTTCCGTCTTCCAGGGCGAGGACTGCGTGGCGGGTCATGAGTCCGTGATGAATGAGGGTTCGCCGAAGGTGTGAAGCAAAAAGAGCGGGAAGATTGACCGCCCGGCTCGGGATCCTCCCAGCGCCCCTCAGTAACCCTTGGCCGGGTCGCCCCCGAGGGGACTCGGAGGACGGGCCCGAGGGTCGGCGGAATCGGCCGAATAGGGCTTATGGACCTGCCAGCCCGCCCGGTAAGGGGCGCCCAGACGCTTGACCCGGTCGGTGATGGCCGAAAGGACGGCGGCATCCCCCCGGCGGGACCACTCGGGATGCAGCCAGACATGTCGGGCATGCCAATGGCCGCCGACGGCCTGGGTCCAACGGTCCGCGGAATCCGCGCCTTCCATGATCAGCTTGATTTCATCGGCCCGCACCAGGGCCTCCCGCATCGGCAACTTGGCCCATTTGGGACTGACAGTGACCCAATCCAATCCATCGGGGATGTCGAAAGCTCCGCAGGTTTCCAGATGAACGGGCAGGCCGGCCGACCTCAGGGATGCGACCAGCGGCGCCAAGTCGTGGACGCAGGGCTCACCGCCGGTCAGGACGACGAACTCCGGTCGGGATTCGGCCGCCTCACGGGCGAGCTCCTCCGGGCCGGCCTTGCGGACCTTGGCGGGCACGTGGGAGGGGTGCCAGGTGGAGGCGGAGTCGCACCATTCGCAACGCACCGGGCAGCCTTGCAACCGGATGAAGAAGGCCTTGCGACCCATGTGGACGCCCTCCCCCTGCCAGCTGAGGAAGGTCTCGTTCACCGGGTAGACCGCAGGCATCTCAGGCGTCCGGCCGATAACGGACGGAATTCTTGGTGTCCTCGTGGAGGATCAACTGGTGGATCCACGCACGGCCGCCGGTGTGCTGACGCACCATCGGATCAAAGGTCTCGAAGAGGAAACGCGCGATGCCCTCCGCCGAGGCCGAATACGGGACGATGAGCGGATGGAAGAGTTTCGGGAAAGCCTCCAGGACTTCGTCGCGCACCGGGTCGTCGGCGGAAAAGACGCAGGCGTGATCGAGATGCCGGGCGATCCAGTCCTTCAGATAGCCGAGCCCGCCGAAGTCGACCACGAAGCCCCGCTCGTCCAGACCGGAGCAGGCGAACTCGATCTCGACCGACCAGTTGTGCCCGTGCAGGAAGGAGCAGTGTCCCTCATGGCGGTGCTGCCGATGGGCGAACGGGATGTCCTTGTAGGTCTTGCTGCAGGTGATCATGCGGCGCTGAGACGATTAGAGCCCCCCCGGAAGCGGTCGGCAAGGCACTTCGGACCCCGCCGGCCGACGAAGGGGCCCGCCGCCGACTTGCGGCGGACCCCGTGTCAGTGCGTGAAGGTCAGAACATGTGGTTGAATCCGACCGAAAGGACGTCGGTCGAATGCACGGGATTCACCACCGCTCCATTGCTCCGATAGGCCTTGTTCACGACCTGCAGCGAAGTGCTGTAGTACAGGTAGACGCTGCTGCGTCCGTCGATCTTCCACGTAAGTCCGCCGGCGAGATGCGAGGAGAACACCGCGCTTTCGAGGTCCTCGGCATAGGCGGCGTTCACGGAGGCCATTCCGTTGCGGTCCCTGAACTGACGGATGGCCGTGCCTTGGACTGAAAACGACAGCGGCCCGGTGACCGGGAACTTGACGCCCAACGTGGCGCTGACGGAGGAGCCCGGCCGGAAGTGGTCATCATAGGCCACGGGGGCCTGCGCGAGCACCTGCCAGAAGAAAGCCGGCGTGTCACCGGCCGCCGCATGGTCGCGCCTGACCCCGAGCAGGACGTCGGTGGAACCCGTGCCCGGCTGCAGGTAGCGTCGCGGGGCGACGAGCGCGAGGTCATCGGCCCCGGTCGGCAGCTTGACTCCCACGATCAGGAGGTGGTCGGCCGCCTTGAATCGCGTGCCCAGCGAAACGTCCCCGAGCCCGACGACCTTGCCGCTGGCGGCGGCGGTGGCGACGGTCCGGTCGATGCGCGGGGCGACGAGATACCAGTCCAGGCCGCCAAGACTGGTCTCAACCGTGGCGGTGACGTTGCGGTGCTTGGCGGTGAAGTGAGCGTGGGCCCCGTTGTTGCGTTCGTCCTGGTCGATGGCGTCGAAACGCACGTCCAGGGTGTAGGCGCCGGCCACGGGAGCGGCGCGGTCGGCGAGATTGTCGACGCAGACGCGCACGCAGCCGCAGGGGCAGGCGGAGGCGTCGGAAGTGAGAAACCCCAGGCCGAAGGCGCCGAGAAGGAAGGCGCGACGGATTCCAGGGAGCGAGGTCGTGAAGGTTTTCATGGTTTGGGTATGACTGCTGACGTCTCAACGGGCGGTGCGGCGAAGCCGCCCATGGACGCGTCCGAGCCCGTCGGGGCCCGGTTTTGATCAGGGAGAAGGAAGCCGCGTGCCGGGAACGCCCCGGCGGGTGGTTCAGGCCGCGGACTTCGGAGGCGGCACCGGCACTTCCAGCAGAGGACCTTCATGCGACCTGACCGAGATCGGGACCAGGTCGGCAAATTCATGACGAGGCGAGAGCGACTCACCGGCGGTCCAGAGGGCGCCTTGCACCTTTTCCTTGGACTTGGCCTGTTCCGTCTGGCCGGCCGGGGCGGACTGCCCGGAGGACTCCCGGCCCGCCTTAACCGTGCAGCAGAGCGAACAGGGCTCGTCCTTGAGCGTCTTGGAGACCGCGGCGGCGACGTCCATCGAACGTGCGTTTTCGGCGGACATCTTCACCCACGCCACCACCTGCAGCAGGTCCCAGGAAAGACCGGACGCGCCGAGCCAAGCCACAAGGGCGGCCCATGCGATCGATCTGCGAACTGCCTGCGGCACGCCGTCAGAGTCGCGACGGACCGCGGGCCATCAATCCCAATGACCTCGAGAGCATGACCTTTCAGCCTCGCTTCAGGGAAGGATAAGGTCAGTTCACGTAGTCCGTGGGGTCGGCGACCCCGGCCAACCGGAAGGCCTCCTTGCGTTCCACGCAGGTGCCGCACTTCCCGCAGTGACGTTCACCGCCGACGTAGCACGACCAGGTCAGACCGAACGGGACGTCCAGCTCGGCGCCCCTCCGCACGATGTCCGCCTTGTCCATCTTCACGAAAGGGCGCTCCAGGCGCACCTCATGCCAGTCGGCCAGACGGACCGCGCGGTCAAGGGCCTCGGCGAATTCCGGACGGCAGTCCGGATAGATGGCGTGGTCGCCGCCGTGCGCCCCGTAGGCGACGGATTCCGCGCGCAGTGAGACCGCCCAGGCGGTGGCGACCGAGATGAGCAGCATGTTGCGGTTCGGAACCACCGTCGCCTTCATGCTCTCCTCCTCGTAATGCCCCTCGGGCACCTTGACGCCCCCCGTGAGGGCGTTGGAGCCGAAGAGCGGGGCCAGAGCCCGGAGGTCGGCCAGACGATGGTCGACGCCGTAATGGGCGCAGATGGCGCGGGCTGCTTCGAGCTCCCGGCGGTGCCTCTGCCCATAGTCCACCGACAGACAGTGCACCTCCCTGCCCTCCGCCAGGAGGTGGGCGAGCAGCACGGTCGAGTCGACCCCGCCTGAATAGATGAGCGCCGTCCTGGCCATGACGGATGATGGAACGGGTCGGCCGCTTCGGGCCAACCTATTCCTTCACGCGCAGCCGCAGACCCTTCCGGTCGAGCGAAGCCGCCGCCTTCCGCTCGGCCGACCGCATCGACGCGACCTGCCGGGGCGTGGCGTCGTCGAAACCCGCAAGGTGGAGCCATCCGTGCACGAGGTACAGCCGCAGCTCGGCGGCGAGAGACTGCCCGTGCTCGCGGGCGGCGCGCCTGGCCTGGTCGACATTGATGCAGATCTCCCCCGCGAAATCCTCGCCGGGGTGAGGCTCACCGGGGAAAGTGATCACGTCGGTGACCGAAGGGTCGTCGAGAAAGTCGGCATGGAGCCGAGCGATCTCCCGGTCGCCGACGAAGGCGACCGAAAGGGAGCCCGCAGGACAGCGGGGCCGGAACCCCCGGTCCAGCGCGTCCACGACCCGACCCACCGCGGCCGGGGACACCGTGACGCCGCGGCGGCGCTGGGCGACCTGGACCTCCCGCGCCATCAGCCCTGCGACCTCCGGTGGCGCGCGTAGGCGCGCACGATGCGCTCCACCAGCGAGTGACGTACCACGTCGGATTCGTCGAAGCGGCAGATCTCCACCCCTTGGACCCCTTCGAGCGCGGCGAGCGCCTCGTGCAGGCCCGAAAGACGCGAGCGCGGAAGGTCGACCTGCGTCGGGTCGCCCGTGACGACCATGCGGCTCTTTTCGCCCAGGCGCGTCAGGAACATCATCATCTGTTCGGTCGTGGCGTTCTGGGCTTCGTCGAGGACCACGAAGGCCTCGGAGAGCGTGCGGCCGCGCATGTAGGCGAGCGGCGCCACCTCGATCACGTTGCGCTCGATCATGCGGGCCGTCTCGTCCTTGCCGAGCATGTCATGGAGGGCGTCGTAGAGCGGCACCAGGTAGGGAAGGATCTTCTCGCGCAGGTCACCGGGCAGGAAGCCCAGCGCCTCGCCCGCCTCGACCGCGGGGCGGGTCAGGATGATCCGGCGGACGTGCCCCTGCGTGAGCGCGTTGACCGCGGCGGCCATGGCCAGGTAGGTCTTGCCCGTGCCGGCCGGACCGACCCCGAACGTGATGTCGGAGCGCAGCACCGACTGCAGGTAACGCTTCTGCGAGAACGTCCGAGGCACAACGCTCATGCGGCGCAGCGCGAGGACCACCGGGTGCGTCACCAGGTCGCGCCAGGGCTCCAGGCGGTCCTCCGCGGCGGCTTGCAGCGCCCGGCGGAAGTCATCGGCGCGGATGAGCATGCCCTGCGCACGGGCGGCCTCCATGACCTGGAAGAAGGCCTCCGTGCGGGCCAGGGCCGCCTTGGCGCCCTTGCACTCCATCCAGGCGTCGCGGGCGACGATCTTCACCGCCAGCGCGGCCTCGGCCTCCGCGAGCAGCGAATCGGAGCCGCAGTGGAGCGCGGACCGGTGACGGCCTTCGGCGAAGGTGAGCGTGAGCTCGGGCATGGGCGGAGGGTGGCGACGGCTGCCGCGGAGGACAAGCGCCTAGGCCCGGAAAGCGGCGGAGAGCTTCTCCCAGAGGTCCGACAGACTCTGGGAGAGCAGGCGGGTGTCCGCGACGACCGGCATGAAGTTATGGTCGCCGTCCCAACGCGGGACGACGTGGAAATGCAGGTGGCCGGGCAGACCGGCTCCGGCGACGCGGCCGACGTTGAGTCCGACGTTGAAGCCGGCCGGCTTCATGACGGCGGTCAGCACGGCCTGACAGCGGACCAGCAGGTCCATGATCTCGGCGCGCTCGGCGGCGGTGAGCTCGGAAAGCTCGCCGACCTCGCGATTGGGCAGCACCATGAGGTGGCCGGGCGCGTAGGGGTAGGCGTTCATGATGACGAAGCAGGCGGGGCCGCGATGCACGATGAGCGAGGCGCGGTCGTCCCCGGAGGCCAGCAGCGACGCGAAGGGACTGCCCTCGGACGCGGCCTTGGGTGCCGTGACGTAGCGCATGCGCCAGTGAGGATGGAGGAGTTCGGACATGAGAAATCAGCGGCCGCGGGAGACGTGCCAGCGCCAGGCGGAGCCGACGATCGCGTCGATGTCAGCGAACCGGGGCGACCAGCCCAGCTCGGCGCGGGCGCGCGAGGCGTCGGCGTAGAGCGCGGGCGGGTCCCCTTCGCGTCGCGGCCCGAACGCATGGGGCACCGGGCGGCCGCCCACCCTCTCGACCGAGGCGATGACCTCGCGCACTGAGTGCGGACGGCCCGTGCCGAGGTTGAGCGCGAGGGCCGTCCCCGGCCGGTCGAGCCGCGTCAGCGCGGCGACATGGGCGTCGGCCAGGTCCTCGACATGCACGTAGTCGCGCAGGCAGGTGCCGTCGGGCGTCGGGTAATCCGTGCCGAACACCGTGAGCGGAGGCCGGCGGCCGAGCGCGGCGCCGATGGCGAGCGGGATCAGATGGGTCTCCGGCTCATGGTCCTCGCCCGTCGAGCCGTCGCCGGCGGCCCCGGCCGCGTTGAAATAGCGGAGGGCGACGAAAGAAGCCCTTCCTGCCCGGGCGGCGGACTCCAGCCTGCGTTCGGCCTCCAGCTTCGTGCGGCCGTAGGGATTGACCGGTTCGAGCGGCATGTCTTCCGTGATCGGAACCCGGGGCGGGACGCCGTACACCGCGCAGCTGCTCGAAAAGACGAAGCGCCGCACCCCGGCCGCCTCGAGCACGTCGAGCATCGCCGCGGCCTTGACCACGTTGTGCAGCCGGTAGCGCTCCGGCTCACGCACCGACTCACCGACGTCAGCCAGCGCGGCCAGGTGGAAGGCCGCCCCGATGTCATGGCCGCGGACGGCGGAACGGAGCGCCTCCGCATCGGCCATGTCGGCGCGGATGAGCGGCGTGCCGGCCGGCACCGATTCAGCATGCCCCAGCGACAGGTCGTCGAGCACGACCGGGCGGTGCCCCGCGGCCAGCAGGCGGCGGACGCAATGGGAGCCGATGTAGCCGGCGCCGCCCACCACGAGCACGTTCATCGGGCCGAGGATGGGCCCGCACCCCGATGGGGGCAAGCGGGGACAGGCGGCCATCCAAACCTTGCCAGCGCGGGCGGCAGCCGCCTATCTCCAGACGCCCATGGACGCGACGCCCGGCACCTACGACTTCACCGCCTTCGAACGCCGCTGGCAGGAACGCTGGCTGGCCGAGGGAGCCTTCAGGGCCGAGCCCGCCTCCTGCGGCAAGCCGAAGTACTACGTCCTGGACATGTTCCCTTACCCTTCCGGGGCCGGTCTGCACATCGGGCACCCCGAGGGCTACACCGCCTCCGACATCCTCGCCCGCTACAAGAAGGCGAAGGGATTCAACGTCCTGCACCCGATGGGCTGGGACGCCTTCGGCCTGCCTGCGGAGCAGCATGCCATCGCCACCGGCGAGCATCCCGCCGTGCAGACCCGGCGCAACATCGACAACTTCCGGCGGCAGCTCCGCATGCTCGGCTTCGCGATCGACTGGGACCGCGAGTTCTCGACCACCGACGAGGACTATTTCCGCTGGACCCAGTGGATCTTCCTCCAGCTGCTCAAGCACGGACTCGCGTACGTCTCCGAGAAGCCCGTGTGGTTCTGCCCCGCCCTCGGGACCGTCCTGGCCAACGAGGAGGTCCTCAACACGCCCGAAGGCCCGCGCTCCGAACGCGGCAACCACCCCGTCGAGCGCCGTCCGATCCGCCAGTGGGTGCTGCGCATCACGGCTTACGCCGACAAGCTGATCGGCGGACTCGACGCGCTCGACTGGCCCGACTCGACGAAGCGGCTGCAGCGCAATTGGATCGGCCGCTCCGAAGGCGCCGAGGTCACCTTCCGGCTCGAAGGCCATGAGGCGTCCCTGACGGTCTTCACCACACGGCCCGACACCCTGCATGGCGCCACCTACATGGTCATCGCGCCCGAGCATCCCCTGCTCGCGAAGATCACCGCCGCCGACCGCCGCCGCGAAGTGGAGGCCTACGTCGCCGCCGTCCGGAACAAGTCCGACCTCGAGCGCACCGACCTCGCGGACAAGAAGAAGACCGGCGTCTTCACCGGCGCGCACGCCATCAACCCCGTGAATGGCGCCAGCATCCCCGTGTGGACCGCCGACTACGTGCTGATGAGCTACGGCACCGGCGCCATCATGGCCGTGCCCGCGCACGACGAGCGCGACTGGGAGTTCGCCCAGCAGTTCGGACTCCCCGTCAGGCAGGTCGTCGGCGCCCCCGAGGGCTTCGACATCCGCAAGGAGGCCTGGACCGGCGACGGTCCGCTCGTGAACTCTCCCGGACTCGAGGGGCTGCCCGTCGAGGAAGCCAAGCGCAAGATCACCGCCCAGCTGTCAGGCAAGGGCCAGGGGCGCGCCGCGGTGAACTACAAGCTGCGCGACTGGCTCTTCTCACGCCAGCGCTACTGGGGCGAGCCCTTCCCCGTCCTCTGGGTCTCCCGCGAGGACTACGCCCGCATCCCGGCCGACTCCAAGCTGCGCGAGTTCCTGCCAGCCGAACCGGTGACCTGCATGCTTGAGGGCAAGGAAGCGTGCGCCGTTCCGCTGCCGGCGACCAAGCTGCCCCTCACCCTGCCTGAAGTTAAGTCCTACCAGCCCTCGCCCACCGGCGACTCTCCCCTTTCGAAGGCGACCGAGTGGACGGACGTCTGGGTCGACCTCGCCACCGGAGAGACCGCTTCGCGTTCCGCGGCCCGGCCCGGCGACCGCTGGGCGGCGGCCTCGCGTGAGACCAACACCATGCCGCAGTGGGCGGGCTCCTGCTGGTATCACCTGCGCTACCTCGACCCCCGGAATCGCGAAGGCGTCGCCTCCAAGGAGGCCCTGACCTACTGGGGCAGCCCCGATTTCTACATCGGCGGCGCCGAGCACGCCGTCCTGCACCTCCTGTACGCCCGCTTCTGGCATCGCTTCCTGCACGACATCGGCGTCCTGCCCGAGCCCGAACCCTTCCGACGACTCTTCCACCAGGGCCTGATCCTGGGCGAGGACGGTGAGAAGATGTCGAAGAGCCGGGGCAACGTCGTGAACCCTGACACCATCGTCAAGGAGCACGGCGCCGACGCCCTGCGCATGTACCTCATGTTCCTCGGCCCCCTCGAGGCGTCGAAGCCCTGGAGTTCGGAAGGCATCACCGGCGTCAGCCGCTTCCTTAAGCGCCTCTGGCGGCTGGCCGTCGACGAGCAGACCGGCGGACCTTCCGTGCGTCTCGCTTCGGGCGCCGCCGAGTCGGAGGACTTCGTGCGCGAGCTGCACCGCACCATCCGCAAGGTCGGCGAGGACGTCGAGTCCCTGCAGTTCAACACCGCCATTTCGCAGATGATGATCCTGATGAACGCCGCGGAGAAGTCGCCCGGCGTCTCCAAGTCATCCCTTGAGGACTTCGTCCGCATCGCGGCGCCCTTCGCGCCGCACCTTTGCGAGGAGATCTGGTCGCGCCTCGGCCATGCAGGCGGCGTCGCCGCGGCCGGCTGGCCGTCCTTCGACCCCGCAAAGCTCGTCGAATCCACCGTCGAGGTCGTCTTCCAGGTGAACGGCAAGGTGCGCGGCACCGGCAAGATGGCCAAGGAGGCGTCGAAGGACGAACTTCTGGCCGCCTGCCGCGCCCACCCCGACGTGCAGAAGTTCACGGCGGGCAAGCCCGTGGTGAAGGAGATCGTCGTGCCCGGGAAGCTCGTGAACATCGTCGTCGCCGGCTGACCGACGTGACACGCACCGACAGAAAGGGCCCCGCACGGGGCCCTTTTCACGTCGGCAGGTAGGGCTTCAGCGCGCCTCAGCGGCCGCGATCTCGTCCATCCTCACCGGATCCATGCGGGGCACGAGCAGGTGGATGATGGCGAGCCCGATGAGGTAGGCCGAACCCGCGATGAACCAGAGGATCGCGTAGGAGCCCGTGCGCTGCAGCACCTCGCCGACCACGAAGGCCAGCACCATGCCTCCGACCGCGCCGGACATGCCGCCGATGCCGACCACCGAGCCGACCGCCTTGCGGGGGAACATGTCGGAGGCCAGCGTGAACATGTTGCAGGACCAGCCCTGGTGGGCTGCGGCGGCCAGCGAGACCAGCAGCACCGAGGGCCACATGCCCACGTCGTTGACGAAGACGATCGGGATGACCGAGACCGCGCAGACGCCCATCGCCGTCTTGCGGGCGGCGTTCACCGTCCATCCCGCCTTGATCAGGCGCGAGGAGATCCAGCCGCCGCCGATGCTGCCCACGTCGGCGATGAGGTAGATGGTGACCAGCGGGAGGCCGATGTTCTTGAGGTCGACGCCGTGCTGCTTGTTCAGGAAGCCGGGGATCCAGAAGAGGTAGAGCCACCAGACCGGGTCGGTGAGGAACTTGCCGGCCGCGACCGCCCAGGTCTGGCGGAAGCGCAGCAGACTGAGCCAGGAGACCGAGCCCTGCTCGTCCGGCGGGTCGGACTCGATGTGCGCCACTTCGGCGGGCGTGATGCGCGGATGCTGACGCGGGGCGTAGTAGGCGACCGCCCACCAGGCCACCCAGAGGAAGCCGACCGCGCCGGTGATGATGAAGGCCCACTCCCAGCCCCAGGTGACGGCGATCCAGGGCACGAGGAGCGGCGCGCCGAGGGCGCCGATGTTGGTGCCCGAATTGAAGATGCCCGTGGCCAGCGCACGCTCCTTCTTGGGGAACCATTCGGCGGTGGCCTTGATGGAGGCGGGGAAGTTGCCCGCTTCGCCGAGGCCGAGCAGGAAGCGCATGAGCGCGAAGCCGGCCGCGGTTCCGGTCAGCGTGACGAAGGCGAAGCCCGTCTTGGCGTCGATCTGCATCCAGGGCAGGCTGAAGTCGGGGAGCTTGTGGGCGAAACCATGGCCGATGGCGGCCAGGCTCCAGAGCCCGACGAAGATGATGAAGCCCTTCTTGATGCCGATGCGGTCGATGATGCGCCCGGAGAGCAGCATGCCGATGGCGTAGGCGAACTGGAAGCTGAACACGATGCCCGCGTAGGTGCGTTCATCCCACTGGAAGGCCTTCTCCAGCTCCGGCTTGAGCAGGCCGATCACCTGGCGGTCGATGTAATTGATGGTCGCGGCGAAGAACAGCAGCGCGCACACGATCCAACGCTGATGGCCGATTTTCGTAGGTGAATCGCTCATGGGGGTGAGGGCATTTCCAGCCAAAACCCACCCTAACACAAGTCCAACCCTGTTGTCCTGTTGACGGGGCGGACGGGGAAAGCATTTGATTCGGACGCATACGCCCATGGCCAAGACGCGCATCCTGCTCACCACCACCTCATTCCAGGACACCCCCGGCGAACACCACCGGATGCTGAAGGAGACCGGCTGGGAAGTGGTCACCGCGCGCGGACCCCTGAACGAGGCGGACACGCTGGCCCTGATGGGCGACTTCGACGGCTACATCTGCGGCGACGACATGATCACCGCGGCCGTCATCGAGAAGGCCCTGCCCCGACTCAAGGTCGTCTCCAAGTACGGCATCGGCGTCGACAAGATCGACGTCAAGAGCCT
>CAZRPB010000051.1:0-13267 GCA_964601955.1 uncultured Klebsiella sp.
ATCTGGCGGCAGGTCAACGGCTTCCCGCCCGTCATCGCCGACGCCGAGCCCGGCAAGGAGGAGTCCAAGTGAGACGGATCGCAGCCCTGCTGCTGGCCGTCGCCTCGCTTTCGGCCGAGCCCTTGCGGGTCGACGACGTGCTGGCCTCCGTCGAGGCCAAGTATCCTCCCTACCTGATGGCCCTCATCGAGCAGGACCTTGCCGCCGGCCGTCTGCGCCGCGCTTCGGGCGCCTTCGACCTCGGCTTCGTGGCGCGAGGGGGCTTCAACCCCAGGTCCTATTACGACGGCTCCTCCGGAGAAGTGCAGCTGGAGCAGGCGCTGCCGTTCTGGGGAGCCGACGTCTTCGCCGGATACCGTGTCTCGAGCGGACTGCTCGCCGATTACGACAAGATGCGGACCCAGGAGGACGGTGAGCTGAGGGCCGGACTGCGCTTCAGCCTCCTCCGTGACGGTTCCGTCGACCGGCGTCGGGCGGAACTGTGGAAGGCCCGTTTTGAGAAAGAGGCCGCCGATCCCTTCATCCAGCGCCAGCGCCTCGACGTCCTGCGCGCCGCCGCGCGGAGCTACTACCAGTGGGTCTCGGCCGGACTGCGGCTCGGCGTCGCCGAGGAGCTGCATCGCGTGGCGTTGGAACGCGACTCGGGCCTGCGCAAGCAGGCCGACAAGGGCATGTTGGCTCCGATCGTGGTGGTCGACAACGAGCGACTCGTCATCAGCCGTCAGCTCGGCGTGGTTCAGGCCCGCCGCCGTTTCGAAGCGGCTTCGCTCGAACTGTCCCTCTTCTATCGCAGCGCCGATGACGCCCCGGTCGTGCCCGGCCGGGACCGTCTGCCTTCCGCCTTTCCCGTGACCGCCCCGCCCGCGTCCTCCGATGAGAAGGGGCTGGCCGACGCGGCGGCCGCGCGACGTCCGGAGCTGGCCCGCATCGAGCTGCTGCGACAGCGCACCGACGTCGACCGCCGGCTCGCCGACAACGACACCCTGCCCAATCTCGACGTGAGCGTCGGCGTCACGCGCAGCCTCGGTTCCAGTCCTTACGCCGATCGCCGGACGGACGAGGCCAGCGTCGGCGTGGAGTTCCGCGTGCCCGTCCAGCGCAACGAGGCCCGCGGACGTCTCCAGGTCGCCGAGGCCGAGATCCGTCGGCTGGAGCGCGACGCGTCGTTCACGCGTGACCGCATCGTCAACGAGGTCCGTGACGGGTTGTCCGCCTTGCGCGCCGCCTCGGAACAGATCTCCCAGACTACCCGTAACGTGGAGCTCGCCGACCGCCTCGCCGAGGCGGAGCGCCGCCGTTTCGAGCAGGGCGCGACCGACCTCCTCGCGCTTCAGATCCGCGAGCAGGCCGCGTTCGACGCACGGCAGGCCGACCTCGAGGCCCGGGCCGACTTCTTCCGCGCGATGGCCGATTACCGCGCAGCGCTCGGCGAGACCACGGGCTACTGACAGCCTCGCGGCGTCCTCCGGACGGGCGGAGCCGCAAGGTCCACGAGCGCTTCAAGGCGCGTGGGCAGGGGGGCGCGCCGATAATGGCACCACCGGCCCTCCTTGCGCGCCGTCACCAGGCCGTGACGCCGCAGGAAGGCCAGATGCCGGGACACGGCCGGCTGGCTGCGCCCCACCGCCCGCTGCAGGTCGCAGACGCAGACTTCTCGCCGGCCCATCAGCGCCAGCAGACGCAGGCGTGTCGGGTCCGCGAGCGCCGCGCAGACGGACTCCACATGGACTGTCCTGCGACTCATGGCTTGCACGGTCCCGTTAAAAGCATACGCCTTTGCGTATGCAAATCCTAAAGCCCGCGCCGTTGTCCCTGGCCGCCTTCCGGCGTCTGCTCGGCGAACGTCCGCAGGACGGTCTCCGCTTCCGCCTGCCGACCGGCTCGCTGGCTCCGGTCCACGCTCATCTGACCGAGGTGGCCCGCGTCGAGAAGCGCTTCGTCGACTGCGGCGGCACGGTGCGCACGCATGCCTCCGCCCGCATCCAGCTCTGGACCGCCGACGACACCGACCACCGCGTCGACTGCGGCAAATGCCTTGCGATCCTCGACCGCGGCGCGGCGCTCATCGGCTCCGACGCGCTGCCCTTCGAGGTCGAACTCGACCTTCCCTACCTGAGCCTCTTCGAGGCCGTCGGATCAGTCCGCGAGGGCGGGGCGCTCGTGGTCATCCTCGCGCCCGTCAAGGCCGACTGTCTCGCGCCGGACGTCTGCCTCCCCGTCGCCTGCAAGCCTGGCTCCGGCTGCTGCTGAGCCCTTTCCCATGCCCAAGCCCCTCGTCCTCATCCTCTGCACCGGCAATTCCTGCCGCAGTCACCTTGCCGAGGCCGTCCTGCGCCGCGCGGCCGGCGACCTCGTCGAGGTCGCCAGCGCCGGCTCGAAGCCGGCGGGATACGTCCATCCCGAGGCGATCGCCGTGCTCAAGGAGATCGGCATCGACGCCTCCGGCCATCACTCCAAGCACCTTTCCGAGTTCCTCGGCCGCCAGGTGCACACCGTCATCACCGTCTGCGGCAACGCCGACCAGGTCTGCCCCATGTTCCCGGGGCAGGTCGTGCGGCACCACTGGGGTTTCAGCGATCCCGCGCACGCCACCGGGACGCCCGAAGAGGTGAGGGCGGAGTTCCGCCGCGTCCGCGACCAGATTCGGCTCGTCTTCGAGGCCTACGCCGCCGGCCTGCGCCACCGGGCCTGACACGTTGCCGTTTGCCAATCGCCGGGGCGTCCGCTAATCCGCTCCCATGGACATTCCCGGATTCTGGACCGCCCTCGGGCTGACGCTCCTCGCGGGGCTGTCCACCGGCATCGGCAGCATCCTGGCCTTCGGGGCCCGGCGCGATAGCTACCGCTTCCTCTCCGTGTCCACCGGGTTCTCCGCCGGCGTGATGCTCTACGTCTCCTTCGTGGAGATCCTGCCCAAGGGCGGCAAGGCGCTGTCCGACGCCTTCGGCGCCGGCGCCGGCCCTTGGCACCAGGCCGGCTGGTTCTTCGGCGGCATCCTCTTCATCGGCCTGATCGACTTCCTGCTTCCGCACGGGGACGATCCCCATGAGCAGCACGCGCCCGCGGAAGCCGCGCCCCTGAGGTCGGGTTCCGCCCCGCACGCGCCGCATCCCTTCCGCTTGCACCGCATGGCCCTTTTCACCGCGCTGGCCATCGCCCTGCACAATTTTCCCGAAGGACTCGCCACTTTTCTCGCCGCCATCGAGGACCCGCACGTCGGAGCCGCCATCGCCATCGCGATCGCGCTGCACAACATCCCGGAGGGGATGAGCATCTCCGTCCCGCTCTATTACGCCACCGGCAGCCGCGCCACCGCCTTCCTCTGGTCCTTCCTTAGCGGCCTGGCCGAACCCGTCGGGGCCCTCATCGGGTTCTTCGGGCTGCGGGCGATCATCGGCTCCGATGCGCCGGGCCTGCCGCCCGCGGTCATGGGCGCCTCCTTCGCGGCCGTCGCCGGCATCATGGTCTTCATCAGCATCGACCAGCTGCTGCCGACCAGCCGCGCCTACGGCAAGGGCCACGACAGCATCCTGGGCCTGCTGGGCGGCATGGTCGTCATGGCCCTCAGCCTGCTGCTGTTCAAGGTGGCCTGACGGACGGCTTCCTCCGCAAACAAGAAGGCCCGGCGGATGCCGGGCCTTCGTGATGATCGCTCAGGCGATTAGGCCTTGGAGATCGAGGAGGCCTTGCCGTGCTCGGACTCGACCTTGACGGCCTTGCCGACCAGCTCCTTCACGCCGTCAGCGCCCTTGGTCTTGGCGGTGAGGGTGATCTTGGTTTCCTTGCCGGCCTTGTCGGCGACGACGACGACCTTCTTTTCGGCGTCGAAGGACTTCAGGGTGCCTTCGTTGGTCACGGTCTTGCCGCAACCAGCCTGAGCGGCGGCAGCGAGGGCGAGGGCGGAGAGGATGGAGAGGATGTTCTTCATGGGGGTGGTTGAGGGCATCATTTCTGTCCAGGCCGGGACGCTTTGCAAATCACAATCTGGGTTGATGGGCGGGGGTGTCGCCCCATCCTCCCGGTCATGCTCAGGCCGTCCCAAGCCATGAAAAGCCTAGTTTTGGCGGCTTTTTTGTGGCTCGGAGCCGACCTTGGGGCCCATCCGATTCCCGACGTGCCGGTCAGGGGCAGCTTTCTTTCGGGGGGTGACGCCGAAATCACCATCGAGGTCGACCCCCGATGTTTCGAGGCCGACCCCGAGAAGGCGCCCTATTTCACGCCGCGTTCCCTGGCCCTCGCCTCGCCCGCCAGGCAGGAGGAACTCAAGCGTCTGGCCGCCGAATTCGCCGCGCGCAACGTCGAGTATCGTCTCGAGCCGATCGGACGGGTCAGCCCGGAGTTCACCTTCGCGTTCACCGCCCCCGACGGTCTGGCCGTCCGTCCCAACGACGAGGCCGTGGTCCTGACCGGCACCTGGCGGACGAAGGTGACCGCGGGCGTCTCCGGCTGGCAGGTCCGATCCAAGGCCGAGAAGGGCCTCTCCGTCGTCGTGTCCAACGCCGTCGACTTCATCCCGCATCCGCGCGTCGCCGTGCTGTTCCCCGGCGAGGACGGCTTCGTGCTCGATCTTGCGGGCGTCGCCTCGCGTGAGCCTGCGAAAGCCAAGCCCGCCGCAGGCAAGACTGAGGACGCATTCGCCACCTTCGGCAGCTTCTTCCGTCAGGGCTTCGTGCACGTCGTGCCGAAGGGCCTGGATCACATCCTCTTCGTCCTCGGCATCTTCCTCCTCACCGCCGCCTGGCGCCCGCTCCTTTATCAGGTGACCGCGTTCACCCTCGCGCACACGGTCACCCTGGGCCTCGCCACCTTCGGCCTGGTCTCCGTGTCCGCCTCGGTCGTGGAGCCGGTCATCGCCGCCAGCATCGTCTTCGTGGCGCTGGAGAACGTGTTCCGCCCCGTCTATTCCTTACGTCGCCTCGCCACTGTCTTCGTCTTCGGCCTGATCCACGGCCTGGGCTTCGCGGGGGCTCTCGGCGACATCGCCTCAGCCACCGGCTCCCTGGGCGTGGCGCTGGTCGGTTTCAACTTCGGCGTGGAAGCCGGTCAGCTGGCCGTGATCGCGATCGCGTGGGCGCTGACCTTCCGACTCACCGACGAGTGGGTGCGCCGCTGGTTTGTGGTCGTTCCGACTTCGATCCTCATCGCCCTGATCGGGCTTTACTGGGCCGTCGAGCGCATCCTGGGCTGAGGGAAGGGGATTGAGCCCGGAGGGCGACGCGTCCAGCCTGCGTCGCCCCCATGAGAGCCCTGCTCGCCTTCCTGTTCGCCGCCGTCGCGACGCTTTCCGCCACACCGCGCCCCAACATCATAGTCATCCTGACCGATGACATGGGCTACTCCGACCTCGGTTGCTACGGCGGTGAGATCGCCACGCCCAACCTCGACGCGCTCGCCGCGGGCGGCCTGCGTTTCACCCAGTTCTACAACACCGCGCGCTGCTGTCCCACCCGGGCCGCGCTCCTCACCGGACTCTATTCGCACCAGGCCGGCATCGGGCACATGGTGGACGACTGGAGCGTGAAGGTCGGCGAGGCCTACGCGGGCGACCTCAGCCGCAAGGCCGTGACCATCGCCGAGGTGCTGAAGGGCGGAGGCTACTCGACCTACATGGCGGGCAAGTGGCACGTCGCCCGCAAGGCCAAGGCCGAGAGCGAGGCCGACAAGCACAACTGGCCGCTCAGCAGAGGATTCGACCGTTTCTACGGCACCATCCACGGCGCTGGCAGCTTCTACGACCCCAACACCCTCGTGCGGGACCGGTCCTACGTCTCGCCTTACGCCGACCCCGAGTACCGGCCGAAGGAATATTATTACACCGACGCCCTCAGCGACCACGCCGTGCGCTTCGTGACCGACCACCGCGCCGCCAGTCCGGACCGGCCCTTCTTCCTCTACCTCGCCTACACCGCCGCGCACTGGCCCCTGCACGCCAAGGAGGCCGACATCGCCAAATATCGCGGCCGCTACGACGCCGGTTACGGCGCGGTCAGCGCCGCCCGTCTCGAGAAGATGCGCTCCCTCGGCCTGCTCGATCCGAGGTGGAAGCCGGCGCCGCTCCGCGACGACTGGGCCGGCGTCAGCGACAAGGCCTGGGAAGCGCGCTGCATGGAGGTCTACGCCGCCATGGTGGATTCGATGGACCAGGGCGTCGGCCGGCTCGTCGCCGCGCTCAAGGCCAACGGACAGTTCGAGAACACCCTCATCCTCTACATGCAGGACAACGGCGGCTGCGCGGAGGCCATGGGCCGCAACGGGGCCTTCAAGCCGAGGGCCGACAAGCCGACCCTGCCTCCGCTGGATGCCGCCTACCTCCAGCCCGACATGATCCCGAAGCAGACCCGCGACGGCTTCCCCGTGCGGCAGGGCGCCGGCGTCATGCCCGGGCCCGCCGACACCTACGTCGGCTACGGCCGCGGGTGGGCCGGCGTCAGCAACACGCCCTTCCGTGAATACAAGCATTGGTCGCACGAGGGCGGCATCAGCACCCCGCTCATCGCGCACTGGCCGGCCGGCATCGGGCAGGGCGTCAAGGGCGGCCTGGACTACCATCCCGCGCATCTCATCGACGTCATGGCCACGTGCGTCGACCTCGCCGGCGCCAAGTATCCCGCCGAATCCGCGGGTGAGAAGATCCGGCCGATGGAGGGCGTCTCCCTCATGCCCGTCTTCGCCGGTCGGATCCTCGACCGTCCCACGCCTCTCTTCTGGGAGCACGAGGGCAACCGCGCCGTGCGCGACGGCGACTGGAAGCTCGTCTCCAAGCATCCCGGCGGATGGGAGCTCTACGACATCCAGTCCGACCGGACCGAGTCGAACGACCTGGCCGCGGCGCAGCCCGACCGCGTGAAGACGATGGCCGCGCAATGGGACGCCTGGGCCGCCCGCGTCGGCGTCAGTCCCTGGCCGCTCAAGGACCCCAAGGCCGTCAAGCCCGGCAAGGGCAAGAACGCGAAGAAGAAGTGATCCGCCGCGCCGCTCAGGCGACGTCCAGCCCGCGCATGGTGGCGGAGGTCGTCGCGAAGCGCTTTTCCTCCAGGCCGAGCCGGTGCAGCGCGCTCAGGTAGAGGTTCGGCAGCGGGTAGTTGTTCTTCTGGTCGAAGGCCAGGTGGCGTCCGTGGCGGAATCCGCCGCCGGCGAACAGCACCGGCATGTTCAGATTGTTGTGGCTGGAGGCGTTGCCGAGGTTGGAGGTCATGACCGTCATGGTCTCCTTGAGGAGACCGGATTCCCGCAGCTTGCGGACGAACGTGCCCCAGGCCTTGACCTGTCCAGCCTCGACGATGGCGAGCTGGCGCAGCTTGTCCTCGTCCAGGCCGTGGTGGCTGAGGTCGTGGTAGCTCGAGGACACGCCCTCGATGCCGTTGACGCTGTTGCCGGTGATGTGGAGCGTGACGAACCGCGTGGAGTCCGTGACGAGGGCCATGTGGACCAGGTCGAGGAAGATGCCGTTCACCGCGACCTCGTTGTTGCGTGGCATCTGCGTGGGGGCCTTGAGGCTGACCTTGGGCTTGGGGCGATCGGTCCAGGCCTCGTTGGCGGCGAGCCGCTGCTCGAGGTCGCGCACGCTCGTGAACCAGTTGTCCAGGCGGTCGCGGTCCTCCGCGCCGACGTCACGCCGGAGCCGCGAGGCCTCGCCGGCCACCACGTCCATCACGCTGCGTCCGCGTCGGATGAGTTCGGCCTGACGGCGTCGTTCGCCCGGCGAGTCGTCGACGAAGAGGCGCGTGAAGAGCCGCATCGCGTTGTTCTCCGCCGGGATCATCGAGCCGTTCTCGGTGTAGGAGGGGCTTGAGGAACTGTTGGTGTTGAGCACCAGCGAGGGGAAGCGCGTCTCATGGCCGAGACGGTTCGCCATCAGCTGGTCGAGCGAGATGGTGTTGCGGGAGGTCGTGCCGCGTGAATTGGGGCAGGCCGAGAAGATGCTGCCTTCGGCCGAGTGTCCGCCGGTGACGCCGGGGTGCGAGACGCCGGACACCACCGTGAAGTCGTCGCGGATGTCTTGGATGCCCTTCAGGTAAGGAGAGGGCTCGTATCCCGTCCCCTCGCCCTGAGGCACGAGAAAGGGGCTGTGAAGGCCGAGGGAAAGCGACACGCCGACGAAACGCTTGGCGAAGGGGGAGGGTTTCTCGGCGGCGAACGCCGGGGTCATGGCTTCCAGGACGGGCAGGGCGAGAGAGACGCCGGCCGCACGGAGGAGCGTGCGTCGGTCGAGCGCCTTGCCGGTGGTGAGGGTGACGTTCTTCATGGGGCCGGGTTCACTTGTTGAGGAAAACGGGACTGCGGAGGGAAGCCAGCAGGATTGAGCGCATGCCGTGCCGCTGTCCGGCGGTCTGGGCGGGGATGGCGGACAGGGTGGCCTCATCGGAGAGCCTCGGGGCGGCCCCGGTGGCGTAGGTCAGGAACTGCGCGGCGAAGCCCTTGGCCAGTCGGTCGCCGTGGGCCAGCTGGAGCCGCTTCCATTCCGCCAGGTCGGCGAAGGCCTTGCCGTCGGGGGTCGTGCCCGACGGGTCGATCTTCACGCCCTTGCCCATGCCGTAGCGCGTGCGCTTCAGTCCGACGGGGTCGAGCGTCTCCAATGCGAAGCCCGGCATGTCGATGGTGCGGTGGCAGGACATGCAGGATTCGCCGCTGCGGTGCTTCTCCAGCCGGTCCCGGATGGAGGTCGCGCCGCGGATGTCCGGCTCGCCTAGCGCGGGGATGTTGGGGGGAGGCGGCGGGATGTGCACGCCGAGCAGGCGCTCGTTGACGAAGACGCCGCGGATGACCGGCGAGGTCGAGGTGCCGTCCGCCGTGACCTTAAGCACCGCTCCGAGGCCGATGACGCCGCCGCGTTCCGTGCGGGCCGCGGCGGGCAGCTCGACCTTCTGCAATCCAGCGCCCGGCGTCACCTTGGCGGTCACGCCGTAATGCCGGGCCAGACGGCCGTTGAGGAACGCGAAGCCGGAGTCGAGCAGGTGGGTGACGGGCAGGTCGCTCCGCAGCGTCTCGCGCACGAACGCCCGGGCCTCCTGCAGCATCGACTCCTGCAGCACCGGGTCGAAGGACGGGAACTGCCTCGGGTCGGGCGTGGTGAAGTCGATCTGCGAAAGTTTCAGCCACTGGTCGGTGAAGCTCCGGATGAATCGCTCCGACTTAGGGTCGTCGAGCATGCGTCGGGCCTGTCGGGTCAGCTCGGCGGGGTCCTTGAGCCGGCCTTCGGCCGCGGCTCGCAGCAGGGCCTCGTCGGGGCCGCTGAGCCAGAGCGCGAAGCTCAGCCGTGAGGCCACGGCGTAATCGTCGAGGGCGCCCGGATTCTCGACGAAGGTCAGGAAGCGGGGCGAGCAGAGGATGGCGTGGCAGGCCGCCTGCAAGGCGACCTCGGCGGGATCGCCGGCCTTCACCGATTTGAGGGCGAGGTCGACGTAGGGCGCGGCCTCGGCGGACGAGACCGGACGGCGGAAGGCCCGTCGGGCGAAGTCGGCGATGACGGCGGGCAGCATGCCCGTGGGATCCTTGCGAAGGTCCTCGACCTTGCGTCCGGCGAAGAGCCGGCGGGCGACTTCGGATGCGTCGGCGTAGGGATGGAACTGCTCGATGACCATGCCCCGGTGGGCGATGCCGGAATAGCCGTCCTTCTCGAGGTCGCGACCGACGTATGAGACGCTGCCGCCCGTGTCGCCCGGCGGGGGGCGGCGCAGGGTGAAGTCATTGGGGCGCAGCTCGAGGCGGTGGCCCTTCTGGATCCACCCCTCGAAGACCATGTCCCGTGGCCGGGAGGTCGCCTCGACCAAGCCCATCATGTACAGGATGGGGGCGTTCGATTCGCAGTGGCCGGAGCGAAGCGTGCCCCAGACGGACCCGTCCTCGCGGGGGTTGATCGCACGCACGTCCTTGAGCGTGACGCGGTACCAGCCTTCCGTCGGCATGACCGTCGCATGCATGCGACCGTAGAACTGCAGGGACATGTTCCAGCTGATGCTCAGGTCGTCCTTCCTGCGGTGCTCCGGCGCGCGGTTGTTGCCGCGACCATTGTGGTCGAGGTCGTCGGGCACCAGGGTGCGGACGAAGGGCTTGTCACCGCGCAGGGCGCGGGTGAAGGCCTCATCGAGCGCCAGGTCGGCCACGTCCAAGTAGCGGCCCAGCTGGTGATGGGACAGTTGCTGGCCGTCCGCGACGGTCTGGAAGCCGTGCGTGGCCGGGTCCTCGGGCAGGAACTCGTCCAACGGGATGTCGATGCCCAGCAGGTCATGGACGGCGAATTCGTATTCCGCGCGGGTGAGCCGGCGCACATGCACCCGGCCGTTGCGGGCCACGTCGGCCCGGTCGGCGGCGAGCAGCGGGGCGTGGACGTCGGCCACGAACCTGGCGGCGTCGGACGCGGGAGGGCGGGGCTTCTTCGAGGGGGGCATCTCGCCTTCGCGCACGCGCTCGATCATCCGCTGCCAGACCTTGGACGACTGACGGTCCTCGGGCTTGAAGGCCAGGGTCGTCAGGTCGAGGCCGCCTTTCTTGACCTCGCCGTCGTGGCACTCGACGCAGTGCTTCTCCAGGAACGCTGCGGCGGCCGGATTGGGCGCGACCGGGGCGGCGGCGAGGGCCGGAGCGATGAGAAGCAGGGCGGCGCGGAACATTCGGAGGGAAAGAAGAGGGTCGCGGGGCGGGGGTCAATGACGCCCCGTTTTCATATTTCACTCTGTCAGCGGACCGGCCGGCCGTGTTCCTGGCCGCGGGGGGTGCCCCGGCGGCAGGCGTCGCTGCAGAAGCGGACCTCCTGCCAGCAGCGCTCCCATTTCTTGCGCCAGACGAAGGGGCGTCCGCAGGCCGGACAGGTCTTCGAGGGCAGGTCCCGTTTCTTAACGCCGCGCATGGCCTCACGGAGCCGGGGGCGGGCCGCGACGCAAGCGTCAGCCCGTGATGACCGGAACCTTGAGGCTTTTGCCGCCCTGCAGCGCGGACTGGTGGGCGATCATGCCGGGCACCGTGTAGGCCAGCGCCGCCTCGATGTCCACGAACGGCTTGCGGCCGCGGACCAGCGAGTCGACGAACTCGTGCGTGATGAAGGCGTGCGAGCCCTCATGGCCGCTGTTATGGCGCAGCGGTTCGGGCAGCAGGTCCGTCTTCCACCATTCCGGCTGCTCGTACTTTTCCAGCACCTGGGAGGAGCGTTCGAACCCGCCGCTGTCCTTCTCCACCGCCGTCGTGCGCGAATGGACGAGCACCGGTCCGCCCGCGCCGGTGGGGTCGCTGAAGTAGAAGCTCATGCGGTCGCCGAAGTACCGGGCGCGTTCGCCGCCGCGCTGGGCGCCGCGCCACCAGATGGCGACGCGCATGCTGTTGCCCCGGTCGGTGCGGAAGAGCGCCGTCTCGTTCCAGAACGGATTGCCGTAGGCGTTGTCCTTCACAATCGGGTGGTCGTCGCCCCAGCCGTGGCAGGTCACCTCGGTCAGACGCTCGCCGGTCACGCCCAGCAGGTGGGCCGTGCAGTGCGTGGGATAGTGCATCGGGGGCAGGCCGTGACGCCAGGTGCGTCGGCCGTTCTCGAAGTACAGCGTCTCCAGTCCGGGGTGGTGGTATTCGGACTCCACGTAGTAAAGCCGGCCGAAGCGGCCCTCCTGGTGGAACTTGCGGGCGGAGATGGTCGACTGCTGCCAGCAGCTCGTCTCACCCATCATGTAGGTGAGGCCGGTCTTCCTCACGGCCGAAGCCAGGTCGTGGCACTCCTCGAGCGTCATCGCCGCGGGCACGGCGCTGAGCACGTGCTTGCCCGCCGCGAGGCAGAGCAGCGCGTGACGGCAATGGTCGGGGGCGGGCGTCGCGAGGAAGACCGCCTCGACCTTCGGATCCTTGAGCATCTCCTCCAGCGACGGATAGGCCTTCTTGCAGCGGTAGGTGCGCTGGAGCGCGGCGAGTCGTTCGGGGCGCAGCTCGGCGACGGCCTCGACGACGCAGTCAGGGTGCTCGTGGAACTGGAAGGAGAGCCCGAAGCGGCCGCCCACGACGCCGATCCGGACCTTGCGGGGCGTCGCGGTGGCAGGCGTGTCCGCACCGAGGAGTCCCGGCGCGGCCGCGGCGGTGACGGCGACTCCGCTGAGGAATCCGCGGCGCGAGAAGGGGGAACCCGGGGTACGGCTCATGCCGGCATTTTTCCCACAGGCACGGTACCTTTCCAGCCCGATATGGTGTCCGAATCCGCCGTCTGGCCTTAGGCGTTGGACAGGGGCGTGCGCCCGGCTATGGCTTGCACCATGCGACTTCGCCCCTTGCCGCTTCTGTTCCTGTCCGCCTTCGCCTGCGCCCAGACGCCTCCGTCCCCGCCGGCGGCCACGATCCTCGAGGTCCGTACCATCACGCCCAAGGAGGAGCCTTACTCCGGCTGGCCCACCGTCGTGCGTCGCGCCAACGGCGACCTCTGGTCGGTCTGGTCGGGCGGCAGGGACGCGCACGTCTGTCCGATGGGGCAGGTGAGGGCGATGACTTCCCGCGACGGGGGCGTCACCTGGACCTACCCCCGCGTCCTGCTCGACACCGCTACCGACGACCGTGACGCGGGCGTGCTGGAGACCGCCAAGGGCACGCTGCTGGTGACCACCTTCACCTCGCTCGCCTACGAGCCCTATCTCAAGCGCGCCCAGTCGATGGGCGAACTGAAGTCGGGCGGCTGGAAGGCGAAGCCCATGCCGGCCGATCAGCTCGCCCGCTGGACCGCGGCGCACGACAGGCTGGATGACGCCGCCCGCAAAGCCGAGCTCGGTGAGTGGGTCATCCGTTCCACTGACGGCGGGCTCACGTGGTCGCCCCGCATCCCGACCGTGGTGAACAGCCCGCACGGCCCCATCCGTCTCAAGGACGGCAGGCTGCTCTATCCCGGCAAGGAGCTCTGGACGGGCAACAAGCGCATCGGGGTCGCCGAGTCGACCGACGACGGGCTCACCTGGAGATGGTTGGCGGAGATTCCCACCCGGCCGGGCGACGAGGTGCCGAACGGATATCACGAACTGCACGGCGTCGAGGCCGATGACGGACGCATCGTCGTCCAGGTCCGCAACCACAACAAGGCCAACGCCGGCGAGACGCTCCAATGCGAGTCTTCCGACGGCGGTCGCACCTGGTCCGTGCCCGCCCCGATCGGCGTCTGGGGCCTGCCTTCCCATCTGCTGAAGCTCCGGGACGGCCGCCTGCTCATGACCTACGGCCATCGTCGCGCCCCCTGGGGCAATCAGGCGCGTGTGAGCGCCGACCATGGTCGCACCTGGAGCGCGCCCGTCATCCTTTCCGGAGAGGGGGCGGC
>CAZRPB010000052.1:0-13187 GCA_964601955.1 uncultured Klebsiella sp.
AACGCATCGTCTTCGTGCCCGACCTGCCCAAGACCCGCTCCGGCAAGATCATGCGTCGCCTCCTCCGCGACGTGTCGGAAGGCCGCGAGCTGGGCAATGTCACGACCCTGGCCGACCCGGCCGTGGTCGAGGCGATCCGGTCGAAATTCGCGGCGAAATAAGCGGCTTCGCCCGGCGAAGGAAGATTTACAGGTTGAGGGGATGGCGCGGTCCGGCAGGATGGCGTCATGCGCCTCCTCCCCGCCCTGCTGCTCGCCCTCTCACCCCTCGTCTCCCTCGCGGCCGACAAGCTCGAGGTCGGCGACAAGGCCCCGACCAAGCTGCCCTCCTCCTGGATCAAGGGCGAGCGCGTCTCGTCGCTCGACCCGAAGAAGACCTACGTCATCGAATTCTGGGCGACCTGGTGCCCGCCCTGCGTGGAATCCATCCCGCACCTCACCGAGCTGCAGGCCAAGCTCAAGGACAAGGGCGTGACGGTCGTGGGCGTGCATGTGTCGAGGGGGGTCGAGGAGGCCGACGCCTACGTCCGTAAGCAGGGCAAGAAGATGGACTATTCGGTGGCCAAGGACGCCAATGGCTCCGTCGGCAAGGCCTGGCTGACCGCCGCGGGCCAGGGAGGCATCCCCTGCGCATTCGTGGTGGCGGGCGGCAAGGTGGCCTACATCGGACACCCCATGAACCTGACCGCGGACAAGATCGCCGGCCTCATCGAGGAGGCCAAGTCCGCCGACCCCGCCCCGGCCAAGAAATGAGGGCTTGGGGGTTGAGAGTTCGCGGCGCACGGACAGAGTGAATCCCATGCGCACGCTGCTCGCCCTGCTCCTGGCCGCCACGCTCGGCGGCGCCGAACTCAAGGTGGGCGACGCGGCCCCTTCCGTCCGCCCGGAGTCGATGCTCCAAGGCGAGCCGGTGAAGGAGTTCCGCAAAGGCGAGACTTACGTCGTCGAATGCTGGGCCAGCTGGTGCGGCCCCTGCGTGAAGGCAATCCCCCACCTGCAGTCGCTGCATGAGAAGATGTCGCGGCGCGGCGTGACCGTGGTCGGCGTCAACGTCTGGGAGGCCGAGCGCGACGCGGCCGGCAGGCAGCGTGCCAAGGATTTCGTGAAGAAGCAGGGGGCCGCGATGGGCTACCGCGTGGCCATCGGCGGCGAGGCGTTCGTCAAGGCCTGGCTCGAGGCCGCGGGCGTGCAGGGCATCCCTCACGCGTTCATCGTGCAGGACGGCAAGGTCGCGTGGTCCGGGCACCCGATGGAGATCACCGAACAGCTGCTCGGGGACGTCATCACCGGCACCCATGTCCCGGCCGCCTCCTCGGCCTCCGCGCCGGCGCCGATGCCGACGCCGAAGCTGCCCGGACTGGACGACGAATCCGCGGAGATCGCCCGGCTGCAGGAGAAGCTCAACGCGCTCTCGCGCGCCCTCGCCCGCAAGGACTGGGACGCCGCCGAGCGCGCCCTGCCGGAGGCCGCCGGCGTGCTGCCCCCGGTCGAGCGCAAGGAGATGCTCGAGTCGGTCGGGGCCCGCATCGCCCTGGGACGCGGCGACCCCTACCCCAGCTACCGGCTGCTGGAGAAGCACGCCGAGGACGAGGCCGATGACGCCGAGACGCAGAACGAGGTGGCCTGGGACCTCGTCACCCACCCGGTCTTCCTCGCCAAGCCCAATCTCGCCCTCGCAGCCCGCTGCGCGGAACGCGCGGTGAAGCTCACGCAGGAGAAGCACCCCGACAAACTGGACACGCTCGCGCGGGTGCGCTGGCTGCAGGGACGCAAGGCGGAGGCGCTCCGCCTGCAGGAGCTCGCGGTGACGCGCGCCCAGGAGCCCCAGCTCAAGGTGGAGCTGCAGGAGACGCTCGACTCGATGCGCAAGGGCGAGCTGCCTCCGGCCGACCCGATCCCGGACGAGCTGCGCTGAGGCGGGTGTTGCCTCGGGACGGGCGCCGTCTTGGATGAAGGCGCCCCATGCGAACCGTACCCCGCCGTTCCTTCCTCGCCGCCGGCGCGCTGGCCGGACTCTCCGCCCTGCCCGGCTGCGCCTCCGCTCCGGCCGTCCGCGTGCGGCGCGTGACTTCGGGTCCGAAGTTCCATTGGCGCGGCTACTACGACAAGCTGCTCTTCGATCCGCAGGACCGCCTGCTGCTGGCCAACGAAGTCGACTTCCAAGGCCGGTCGCCGACGCCCGCCGACGCGATCCGGGTGGGCATGGTCGACCTCGAGGACGGCGACCGCTGGACGGAGCTGGGCTCGACCTCCGCCTGGAACTGGCAGCAGGGCTGCATGCTGCAGTGGGTGCCCGGCACCGCCGACACGGTCGCCTGGAACGACCGCGAGGACGGACGCTTCGTGACGCGGCTGGTCGAGGTCCGCTCCGGCCGCCGTCGTACGCTGCCGCATCCGTTCTACACGTTCAGCCCCGACGGACGCACGGCCTTCGCGCCCGACTTCGCCCGGCTCGACGTCACGCGTCCGGGATACGGCTACGCGACGGGTTCGGACCGTGACATCTGGAAGCTCCGCAAGGCCCCGGAGGACGGCGGCATCTGGCGGATGGACCTCGCCAGCGGACGGCAGCGGCTGGTCTACTCCTTCGCCCAGGCCGCCGCCCTCCCCTTCATGGGTCCGGCGGCCGCCGCGCCCAAGGCGGACGCGGTCCATTGGTTCAACCACCTGCTCTGCAACACGGACGGCACGCGCCTGTTCTTCCTGCACCGCTGGCGCAACCCGGGCGACAGGGCCGGCTTCCGCACGCGGGCGCTCACGATGGACTTCGACGGCGGAAGGGTCCACGTGATGGACCCCAACGGCGGGACTTCGCACTTCGTCTGGCGGGATCCGCGGCACGTCTTCGCCTGGGCGTGGCACCCCTCCCATGGCGAGCGCTTCTACCTCTACCGCGACCTCTCCGACCACGTGGAGGTCGTGGGCAAGGACGTCATGACGGCCAACGGGCACAACACCTACGTGCCGAACACGCGGGACGAATGGGTGCTCAACGACACCTACCCGCAGGGACCGGACAAGGTCCAGCGGCCCTACCTCTACCACGTGCCCTCCGGTCGCAAGGTGGAGATCGGCGCCTACCCGACCGACCCCGCCATCGTGGGCAAGGAATGGCGATGCGACACGCACCCGTCCGCCAACCGCGCCGGCACGGCCTTCTGCTTCGACTCCGTGCACGAGGGGGGCGGACGGCAGGTCTACGTCGCCCGCATCGACGACCTGGTGCGCTGACCGACGTCACGCTTCCGTCACCCGAACGCGCTTCCCAAACCGCCGGCGGAAGCCCATAGTCCCGACGATGGCAACGGCCCCCGGCGCGACCGAACGAGCACGCTCCAAGCTGCACCTCCGCCTGCTCGCGGCGCAGCGCAGGCTCGTCGCCCAGCGCCACGGCGCGATCATCGTGATCGGCGGCAACGACCGGCTGGCGGCGTCGGAACTCGCCAACCAGCTCACGGAATGGTTCGACTCCCGCACGGTCCGGGTCTGCGCGCCCGACCTCGCGGGCCCCGAAGGCCGTCCTTTCCTCTGGCCCTACTGGCAGGACGTGCCCGCGCGGGGACGCATCACCATCGTGGTCGGCGACTGGCTGACCCGCACGCTGACCGAGGCCGTGCGCGACGAACTGACGGACCCGGCGCTGCGGCTCCGGCTCAGATCGCTGCGCTCCTTCGAAGAGACGCTCGCCGCCGACGGGACCTCCGTGGTCAAGGTCTGGCTGGAGACGCCGGAGAAGACGCTGCGTCGCCGGCTGCGCGAGGCCGAGGACACCGACGCGGAGGGCTGGGTGGTGACCGAGGAGGACCTGCTGCTCGCCAAGAAGGGCGCGCTGTCGCTCGCGCGCGCGCTGCGCGTTCAGGGCAGCGGCAAGAACCTGCCTTGGAAGACGGTGAGCGGCGCCGCGGAGACGAAGCTCCGGGACCTGCATGCGGGCCAGGCGATCGCGGCGCAGCTCGCGCAGGCCTCGCGCCGCCGTCCGGCGACCGCGGTGAAACGCCCGGGCGCCCGCCCGCGCGGGCTGCTCGAGAGCGCCACGGCCCACCCGACTTTGGACAAGAAGGCCTACGGACAGCAGATGGCCAAGCTGCAGGCCAGGGTCGGGCGGCTCACCCGGCTCGCCGCCCAGAAGCGGGTCGCGACGGTGCTCGTGCTCGAAGGTCCCGACGCAGCCGGCAAGGGCGGCGCCATCCGTCGGCTCTGCGGCATGCTGGACGCCGCGCACTGCCAGGTGCATCCGACGCCGGCCCCCACGCCCGAGGAGAAGGCCCGCCATTACCTCTGGCGCTTCTGGAACAAGCTGCCCGCGCCCGGACGGCTCGCCATCTTCGACCGCTCATGGTTCGGACGCGTGATGGTGGAGCGGGTGGAAGGCTTCGCCCAGGAGCCCGAGTGGGCCCGTGCCTACGGCGAGATCAATGACTTCGAGGCGCGTCTGGCCGAGGCGGGCACGGTCGTGGTGAAGGCCTGGATCAACATCTCCAAGGAGGAGCAGCTGCGACGCTTCCGGGCCCGCGAACACTCGCCCCACAAGCGTCACAAGATGACCGCGGAGGACTACCGCAACCGTCGCAAGTGGGATGACAACCTGCGCGCGGCCGAGGACATGATCGCGCGCACCGACACGCCTCACGCCCCGTGGACGGTCATCTCGGGCGACGACAAGCGGCACGCCCGCGTGGCGGTGCTCAAGGCCGTCTGCCGCGCGCTTTCCGACCGGCTGGACTGAGCAGCCGGAGGAGCCAGCGGAGGTGCGGTCCGCTGACGGCGGCCTTGCGCAGGTCCGCCACGGGCACCCAGACGAAGCCGGCCGCCCGCCCGCGCCGCAGCGAGGCCGCATCCGGCTCGGGCCGATGCAGGCGCTCGAGATAGGCCACGTCGCCGATCGAGCGGCGATGCGTGACCACGGGCGCGCCCGCGGACCTGAGGCCGAGGGACGCGACGGTCGGAATCTCCGCGATGCCGGCGAGCCGGCGCGCGTCCTGCGGATGACGGTGGAGCAGCACGCGTCCGCCGCGCACGACCACGGCGCGGTCAATGGTCTCCTCGCGGCGCCGACGCGGCATGAACCGAGGGATGACGGCGGCCTCCTTCCCCGCCGAGGCGCAGTCCTTGCGGAGCGGACAGGCCGCGCAGTCGGGTGAGGCCTTGCGGCAGACGAGCGAGCCGAGCTCCATCATCGCCTGGTTGAAGTCGCCGGGCCGGCGCGCGTCGAGGAAGGCGTCCGCGAGGGGCTGCAGGCGGCGCACGGCGTCCGCCGCGTCACGGAAGACCGTGCGGTCGCCGGTGAGCCGGGCGAGCACGCGCACGACGTTGCCGTCCACGACCGCCGCGGGCTCGCCGAAGGCGATGCTGGCGATGGCCGCCGCGGTGTAGGGGCCCACGCCGCGGAAGGCCCGCCATTCGGCCGCGGTCTCCGGCGGGCCGCCCCGGGCGACGACCCCGCGGGCGAGCGCGAGCAGGTTGCGCGCGCGGGAATAGTAGCCGAGGCCGGCCCACAGCTCCAGCACCTCTGACTCCTCGGCGGCGGCCAGCGCCCCGAAGTCCGGCCAGCGCCGCGTCCACCGCTCGAAGTAAGGGATCGCCGTGGCGATCTGCGTCTGCTGGCACATGAGCTCCGAGACCACGGTGCGGTAGGCCGAAGGACGCTCCCGCCACGGCATGCTGCGCCGATGGCGGGCGAACCAGGCCAGCAGGCGTCGGCGCGCCCCGGGCGCTTGCTTGAGGATGCTTTCCGCGCGTTCGTCCATGGGATGGGGCTGGATTAGGACGGGAAGGTCGGTATCACCTTGGGTCCGATGGCGAAGAAGGCAAAGCAGGACTCCGACGGCGGCGCCCCCGCCAAGGTCACGTCCCACACCGTCAAGCTCGACGCCGGGCAGGCCGCGAAGCTGCGCGGCATCCTCGCGGCCAGGGGCTGGGAGGCGCGCACGGTGGACCATGCGCTCTTCGCCTTCAAGGGCCCCGACGTCAACGTGACGCACTACGCCTCAGGCAAGTGCGTGATCGCCGGCAAAGGCACCGAGGAGTTCGTGAAGTTCACGCTGGAGCCCGACGTGACCGGCAAGGCCGAGCTGGGCTACGAGGCCGAGCTCAACCCGGAATGGTTCGAGGACCACGCCGGCCTCGACGAGTCGGGCAAGGGCGACCTCTTCGGCCCGGTGGTCTCGGCGTGCGTCGTCGCCACGGGCGAAATGGCGCGCGAATGGATCGGCATGGGGATCAAGGACTCCAAGAAGCTGACCGACGCCAGGATCGCCGAACTCGACCGCGCCATCCGCGAGACGCCCGGGGTCGCGGTCAAGACGACCTTCGCGCGCATGTCGAAGTACAACGAGCTGCACTCTCGCTTCGGCAAGAACCTCAACCGTCTGCTGGCCTGGATGCACGCGACCTCCTGCGAGGAGGCGCTCAAGGCGTTCGAGGAGGCCCACGGAAGACGTCCGGCCTGGGGCCTGCTCGACCAGTTCTCGGAGGAGCCGCTGGTCCAGAAGGAGCTGGCGCGCAAGAACGTGGCCTTCGACCTGCGCATGCGCACCAAGGCGGAGTCCGATCCGGTCGTCGCCGCCGCCTCCATCGTCGCGCGCGCGACGTTCGTGCGGGAGCTCGAACGGCTCTCGCAGGACGGAGGCGTGCCCCTGCCCAAGGGATCCGGCGCCGAGGCCAAGGCGGCCGCCACCGAGCTCTGCGGAAGGCTCGGTCCGGCCATCCTGGTCAATTTCGCCAAGCTGCACTTCCGCACGGCCTACGAGGCGCGCGGACTCGAGCCCCCGGAACCGAAGCCCTTCTTCAAGGGGCGCAAGAAAGGCTGACCTTGGCCTCGCTGGCCCAGTTCGACCGCAAAAGGGGGGCGGACCGGCCCGGCGTTGTGGGCGTGGACGAGGCGGGCCGCGGCTCGCTCTGCGGTCCGGTGGTCGCGGCGGCGGTGCTGCTCGACGCGGGCTTCTACGGAGAACGCCCGTGGCTGCGGAAGGTGGCCGGCGCCGACGACTCGAAGCGCCTGACGGCGGAACGGCGGGCCGAACTGCGCGCCACGGTCGGAGAACTGCAGTCGGCCGGACGGCTGCGCTGCGCCTGGGCCTCGGCGTCGGTGCTCGAGATCTCCGCCCACAACATCCTCGGCGCGACCCGCCTGGCGATGGCCCGGTGCGTCGCCGAACTCGCAGAGGGCCAGCTGGCCCCGCTCTTCGCCGCGGCGGGCACGGAGGGCGAGCTGTTCGGCCACGGCGACGGACGCACGTTCCTGGTGCTGGTCGACGGACTGCCGCTGCGTCCGTTCGCCTGGGCGCACGAGGCGATCAAGGGAGGCGACGGCAAGTCGCTCGCCATCGCGCTGGCGTCGATCGTGGCCAAGGTCGAAAGGGACCGGCTGATGATGGAGCTGGACGCACGGCATCCGGAATACGGCTTCGGGGTGCACAAGGGCTACGGCACGCCGGACCACATCGAGGCCCTCCGGCGGCTGGGCCCCTGCCCGGAACATCGGGACCTGTTCGTGCGACGCATCCTGGCGGGCGAGGAGCAGCCGCCGGAAGCCCAGGATGAGTTCAGCTTCGAGTGAGGCTCAGGGACGGGCCGCCGCATCCACCAGCAGCCAGGCCCAGGTGGCGGTGACGCCACGGGGTCCGGCGTGCAGGCGGTCGTAATCCTTGATGAGTGAACGGAGTTCGGCGGGGCCGAGGCGCGGCGCGCCGGTCACGCCGCTGCGGTGCAGGGTGCGGAAGAGGTCGATGGCCGAAGGATAGGCCTCCTCGGACTCCAGCACGCCGTGCGCGCGCACGTCGAAGCGTGCGCGGCGCAGCAGGGCCAGCCACTGGGCCTCGTCGCGCCAACGCACGGGTCCCTCGCCGACGAGGTCACGCAGCTCGCAGAGGCAGGGATCGCAGGGCACGCCGAGCAGGAGGCGGCCCTGTTCGGGCAGCGCGTCGTGCCAATGGCGGAGCACGGCGGCGGGATCGGCGGCCCAGTGCAGCAGTCCGGACGAGGCCAGCGCGGGCGCGGGGTCGATCGAACCGAAGGCGTCGTGGACGCTCCACTTGGCCGCGGGCACGGCCTCGCGTCCGAGCTCCACCATGGCGGGCGAGGAGTCGGTCGCGTGGACCTGCACTCCCTGGGCGAGAAGCGCGGCGGTGAGGAAGCCGGTGCCGGCTCCGAGTTCGGTCACCTTCGAACCGGTGCGGAAAGGGGCGAAGGCCGCCAGGGCCTCGGCGAAGCGCCGTTGGGGCGCGGCGTTGGCCTCGTAGGACCCGGCTCGCTCTTGGAAGCGCATCAGGATGCGGGGCTGAGGTAGTCGCGGAGCGCGTGCCCCGCTTCCTCGACACTATGACAGCCGAGCACGGATTCGCAAACGCCGGCCGCCTCAAGCAGCGGATCGCGGTCACCGACGTAGGCCTCCCAGCCGGCGGGCAGGCCGCCGCGGGCGAAGGAGACGAGGGAGACGCCTGCGGGCTGGGCCAGCACGTCCAGTCCGGCGAGGAGCTCGTCGAGGGAATAGGGCAGGCCCGGCGACTCGGCGGGAGGCAGGCCCGCCCGCAGCCTGAAGTCAGCGAGGGCGGAGGAGGGATCGGTCTCCATCCAGCGGCGAAGGTAGCGCACCTGGGTCTCGGACACCTTGCCGCAGGAACCGTGCTCCCGGCAGAAGGAGGTGAAGGGCGCGATGAGCAGGACCTTGGGCGGCAGGCGTACGCCGCGCGCGGCGGCCTCGAGGGCAAGATGCGCTCCCAACGACCAGGCCACGAGCGCGTCACAGCCGGCGGCCAGCTCCGGAGCCCCCATGACGGGCACGGTAATCAAGTGCTCGGCGTTCGGCGCGTGAGCGGCGGCGAGGGGACGGAGCTCCTCCGGCGGCACGCCCCAGCCGCCGATCCAGGCGATCTTCATGCGCGGGCCTTTCCGAGGGCCGCGGTGAAGGCGGCGAGGTGCTCCGGCCTGAGGCCGCGACGGAGCGAGATGCGGATGCGCGCGGTGCCCTCGGGCACGGTGGGCGGACGGATCGCCGAGACGATGAACCCGGCGGCGCGCAAGGCCTCCGCATGACGCAGGGTCGTCGACGGGTCGCCGAAGACCAGCGGGATGACCGGCGAGTCGCCCGCGGGCACGGAGAAGCCGGCCTCGACCAGTCCGTCACGCCAGCTCCGGGAGAGTTCGCGCAGGGCCCCACGTTCATCGGTCAGGGCGCGCACGCGGCCGATGGCGGCAAGAGCGGCGCCGACGCAGGGCGGCGCGAGATGCGTGGAGTAGACGAAGCCGCCGGCGAAATTGATGAGCGCTTCGCGGACCTCGGGCGCACGCGAGAGGACGTACGCCCCCTGGGAACCGAGGCCCTTGCCCAGCGTGCCTACCAAGATGTCGGCGGCGGCCCTCACGCCGGACTCCTCCTGCAGGCCGGATCCGGTCGCGCCGTACCAGCCCGTCGCATGGGCCTCGTCGAGCACCCAGCAGAAGTCCTTGCGCCGACGGAGCGCGGCGAGACGAGGCAGGTCAGGACCGTCCCCGTCCATCGAATAGACGCTCTCGGTGACGACGAAGACCGCGCCGCCGGGCGGGCATTCCTCGTCGAGCATGAGCTCGAGGGCGTCGAGGTCGTTGTGCGCGAAGCGGCGCAGGCGGGCGCCGGAGGCGAGGATGCCCTCGATCATGCTGGCGTGCACCAGCCGGTCGGCCAGCACCACGTCCCCCTTCTTCGGCAACCCCCCGAGCACGGCCGCGTTGGCGGCGTATCCGGAATTCATCACCAACGCGTGCGGATAGCCGTGCCAGGCCGCGAGCTCGGACTCGAGGCGCGCGTGCAGCGCGGTGTAACCGGTGACGAGCGGTGAAGCCGACGAGGACGCGCCCCACTCGCGGGCGGCCGCGGCGGCGCCTTCGACGACCGCAGGATCCCGCGCGAGGCCGAGGTAGTCGTTGTCGGCGAGGTTGATCCGGGCGTCCGCCGATTCACGGGCCGTGAGCCGACGGCGGAGCGAGGCGGCCTCGCGGGCGAGGAGCGACTGCGAGAGTCGGCGGAGGAGGGCTTCGCTCATGGCCTGAGCAGGGCGGACCTGAAGCGTGCGCCGCCCTTCCAGGATTCCCCTAGCAGGGGGATGCCGGCGGCGCGCAAGCCTTCGCGGTTGGACGCGGCCACGGCGACGGAAGGCCGACGCGAGGCATTGAGCCAGACGCCGGCGGGGCCTCGCCAGCGGCGACGGAGGTAGGCGTAGGCGGTGCGCGCCTGGCTGATGGCGCCGAGACGGTCGGGCACCACGATCACGACGAGGCTGGGGCGCAGCGCGGCCGCGAAGTCGGACCAGTCCGAACCGTCCGCCGCAAGGGGGACGGCCACCCCGCCCGCGCCCTCGACGATGCGGAAGGAGACCGCGGGAAGCGCGCGCAACGGGCGTAGCAGGCCCGCGAGGCTGAGCCGGCGGCGCGCACGACGGGCGGCGGCGAGCGGCGCCAAGGGCTCGGGCAGGGAGAGCAGCGTGACCGCCTCAGCGAGGCGCCCAGCGGCACGGGGGGCGTCGGCCGGACGTCCATGCGCGGCGCCTGACTCGACCGGCTTCACCACCTGGCCGCGTCCGAGGACGGACAGACGGCGCACGAGGAGTCCGGCGACGTGGGTCTTGCCCACGCCCGTGTCGCTCGCGGTGACGAAGACGGTCCGCACGGTCAGCCGCAGCCGCAACCGCCCTCGCCGCAGGAACCGCCCTTGGTCGCGGCGGCGAATTCGGCTGGATCGGGCCAGGGCGCCGGAGACGCCGAGGACGGGGAGATTTCTCCGCGATGGACGCGGCGCGCCTCGTCGGGGTGGAGGGGGTGGAGGCCGAGACGGCGGAGCAGGTTCATGTCCTCCTCGATCTCAGGGTTGCCGGTGGTGAGCAGCTTCTCGCCGAGGAAGATGGAGTTCGCCCCGGCCAGATAGCAGAGCGCCTGAGTCTCGTCGTTCATGTTGGCGCGTCCGGCGGAGAGACGGACCATCGCCCTGGGCATCAGGATGCGGGCGACCGCGATCGTGCGGACGAACTCGATCGTGTCGACGAACCGGCGTCCCGCGAGCGGCGTGCCTTCGACCGAGACGAGCGCGTTGATGGGCACGGAGTCGGGCTGGGGGTCGAGCGACGCGAGCTCGACGAGCATCTTGAGCCGGTCGTCGACCGTCTCGCCCATGCCGATGATGCCGCCGGAGCAGACCTCCAGGCCGGCCTTGCGGACGTTGGACAGCGTCTGGAGCCGGTCGTCATAGCTGCGGGTGGTGATGATCTTGGCGTAATGCTCGCGCGAGGTGTCGAGGTTGTGGTTGTAGACGTCGCAGCCGGCCTCCTTGAGGCGGGCGGCCTGCTGCTCGGTGACCATCCCGAGCGTGCAGCAGACCTCGAGGCCGAGCTCCTTCACGCCCGAAACCGTGCGCAGGACACTGTCGAACTGGCGGCCGTCGGCCACGCGACGCCAGGCGGCGCCCATGCAGAAGCGCGTCGCGCCGCCGGCCCGGGCCTTGCGCGCGTCCTCGAGGATGGCGTCGGTCTCCATCAGGGCCTCGGCCTCGACGAAGGTGTTGTGATGCACCGACTGCGGGCAGTAGGCGCAGTCCTCGGGGCAGGCGCCGGTCTTGATGGACTTCAGCGTGCAGAGCTGCACGCCGGCGGGATCCTGGTGGGCCTGATGGGCCTGCTGGGCCCGGAAGATCAGGGTGTTGAGCGGCAGGTCGTAGAGCGCTCGGGCTTCGGCGAGTGAGGGCATGTGTGAAAAAGGGTGGTGGTTTGCGGTCAGCGGTCGGCGGTTGGGAGAGTCGGCAGGGTCTCGTCCATCGCGAGACGGACGGCGCGGACGAGGTGCTTCACTTCGTCGGGCTGGATGGAGATGGGCGGCACGAAGAGGATCGAGTCGCCCAGCGGACGGATGACGAGCCCATGGCGGCGCGCGGCGAGGGCGACTTGGAGGCCGGCGCGGGTGTCGGTCGACCAGACGCCTCCGGCCGCCGGCCTGAGCTCGACGGAGCCGGTGAGGCCCAGCTGACGGAAGGTGCGCACGTGCGGGTGGCCGGAGAAGGCGTCCTCCATCTCGCGACCGAGGAGCTCGGCCCGTTCGGCGACCTGGCCTGAGGCCAGCATCGGCCGGAGCTTGCGCAGCGACTCACGGGCGACCGCGCAGGCGAGGGGGTTGCCGGAGAACGTGTGGCCGTGGAAGAAGGTGCGCCCTTCGGAGAACGCCCCAAGGAAGGCCTCGTGGATCTTCTCCGAGGTGAGCGTGGCGGCCAGCGGCAGGTAGCCGGCGGCGAGGCCCTTCGCCAGACAGAGGAAATCCGGGACGACGCCTTCACGCTCGGCGGCCGTGAGCGCGCCGGTGCGCCCGAAGCCGGTGAAGACCTCGTCGAGGATCAGATGCACGCCGTGGCGACGGCAGAGTTCCGCGACGGACCGCAGGAAGCCGGGCGGCTGCTGGACCATGCCGGCGGCGCCCTGCACCAGCGGCTCAAGGATGACGCAGGCCGTCGAGGCTCCGTCACGGACCAGCAAGGACTCCAGCGCGGCCAGCGAGGCGGATGCGTCGGAGCGGGCGACCTTGCCGGCGCATTCGGAGTGGACCGGCGCCGGGAACGTCTTCGCGGCGAAGAGCCAGGGCTCGAAGCGGCGGTGGAACGCCGTGCGTCCCCCGACCGACATCGTGCCGAAGGTGTCGCCGTGGTATCCGCCCTCCATCGCGATGACGCCGCGCCTGGATGCCTGACCGGCCAGCTGCCAGCATTGGAACGAGAGCTTGAGCGCGACCTCGACCGCGTGGCTGCCGTTGTCGGTGAAGAAGCAGCGGGGCAGCGCGCCGTCGGTCAGCCCCGCGAGGTCTTCGGCCAGCTCCGTCGCCACCGGGTGGTTGAGCCCGAGCAGCGTCACGTGGGCCACCTTGCCCAGCTGGGCGGTGAGCGCGCGGTTCAGGTCGGGGTCGTTGTGCCCGTGGACATTCGTCCAGACCGAGGCGTTTCCGTCGAGGTAACGCTTCCCTTCCCCGTCGAACAGCCAGCTGCCCTCCCCGCGGACCAGGTGCAGCCGCGGGTGGTCCAGGTATTCCCGCATCTGCGTGAACGGATGCCACGAGTGCCTCCGGTCGGAGGCATCGAGCGCGTCCACGGAGGACGCATCCGTTGCGGGGGCGTTGGCCACGGCCTCTGAATAGAGCCGTCCCGGGCCATTGTTAAGTCCGAAGTGTCCTGATGTTTACAAT
>CAZRPB010000053.1:0-13016 GCA_964601955.1 uncultured Klebsiella sp.
TCGACATCGTCTGGATCATCATCTTCACCGCCGTCTACCTCGTCGAGTACCTCGGCCCCGACGGCATCTGGGGCAACGGACTCCCGCCCGTCCCCGGCGTCACCCGCTGAACTCAACGAGCCCATGTCCCACGCCCACGCCCACGAGGCCGCCGACCCCGCCCTGCTCGCCGAGGAGGCGCGCCGCTACCACCACTTCATCACGCTGGCCCTCTGGCTCGCGGTGGTGACGGGGATCGAGATCGTCCTCATCTACCTTCCGCTCTCCGCCGGAGTCCTCCTGACCACCCTCGCCGTGCTCTCCGCCGGCAAGTTCTTCGCGGTCATCCTGTGGTTCATGCACCTGATCTACGACAAGCGCCTGCTCTTCTGGCTCTTCATGTCGGGCCTGGTGCTGGCCTTCGCGACGTTCGCCGCGATGATCGCCCTGTTCGACGCGGGCCGCATCGACACCAAGTGGTTCGGCTGAGGCCGGACCGCCGGCCCCCGCCGGCCGCATGAACGTCCCGCTCCACTGGCACACCGAGCCGCTCCTGCTGGCCACGGTCGTCGGCGCCTCGTGGGCCTACGCGCTGGCCACCGGGCCCTGGCGCGCCGTCTGCGCGCCCGCCCTCGTCGGGTTTCCCGTCTGGCGCGCCGCGCGCTTCCATCTCGGCGTGGCGGCGGCCTACGTGGCCGTCGGGTCGCCCCTCGACCAGCTCGGCGAGTCGTTCCTCTTCTGGGCCCACATGCTGCAGCACATGCTGCTCATCTACGTCGCCGCGCCGCTGATCGTCAGCGGCCTGCCGCCGGAGATGACCGATCCGTTCCTGGAGCGTCGGCCGCGGCTGCGGGCCGTCCTGCGGGCCCTGACCCATCCGGTGGCGGCCGGCGCGCTCTTCACCGTGGTGTTCTCGGTCTGGCATTTCCCCGAGCTCTATGAGGCGGCGCTCAGCGACAAGACCCTGCACGTGATCGAGCACTGGAGCATGTTCGTGCCGGCGCTGCTCATGGTCTGGCCGCTGGTCTCGCCCTCGTCCGCGCTTCCGCGCCTCGGCCCCGGCGCGATGATGCTCTACGCCTTCGCCCTGATGGTGGGCGACCTGCCGCTCTGGGGCGCGCTCATCTTCGGCGACCATCCGGTCTACGAGACCTACCGGCTGGCCCCGCGCGTCTCAGGCCTCGGCCCGATGGACGACATGATCCTCGGAGCGGCCCTCATGAAGGGCTTCAACGAGTTCTTCTCCCTCGGCTTCATGACTTGGGCGTTCTTCACCTGGTACCGCCGGGACCGCTGACCTCCTGTCAGCGCCTTTCGGCGCGGGAGAGCATCCATGCGCCCGCGGCGGCCACGCCGAGCGCGGGAAGGCAGACGACCGCCTCGGGGAGGAGGTCAGGATCCCTCACCCAGCCCGCGGCGGAGGTCAGCAGGTAGTAGGTCAGCGCCACGCCGAGCCCGACGGCGGCGTTCACGAAGGTCTCCTTGCGGCCGACCTTCACCGCCAGGGGCACCGCGAGCAACGCCAGCGCGAAGACCGAGAACGCGCCGGCCAGATGCGCCATCAGCTGGGTGCGCACCGCGGATTTCGAGGCCTCGACCTGGGCCGGGGTGGCGTCGCGCGGCAGGTTCCAGCCCTTGTCCGTCCCCTCCAGGAGTTCCGAGGTGGTGAGCCACCGCAGCTTGCGCTCAAAGACGCCGCCGACGCTCCCGCGCGCCTCGGGCAGCGCGAGCGAGGCGGTGCGGGCCGTCGCGTAGGAGGCGGGGCCGGCGGGGTCGCCGTCCCGCGAATCCATGCGGGCGTCGGTGAGCTCGATGCGCAGCGAAGTCCCGCCCTCGGCGCCGGTCTCACGGACGATGCGGGCCTCCCTCGCGTGGACGGTCTGCACCAGCCGGTCCTTGTCGTCGACGCGCCAGGCCCAGAAGTCGGTGAGCACGTCGTCCTGCCGGCCCCCGGCGCGGATCACGAGCCCGGCGAAGCTGCGGTTGAGCTGGCCCGGGACGATGACGGCCGCCGGATTGTCGTTCGCGGCGCCCATCAGCAGGCGTCGGAACTCCGTGTTCGCCCAGGGCGCCGCCTCCAGGTTGAGCCAGGCGCTCAGCAGGGCGAGCATCCCCGCGAGGATGAGCGTCGGGCGGGCGGCCCGGCCCAGGCTCACGCCCCCCGCCTTCATCGCGGTCAGTTCGTGCTGGGCGGAGAGCCGGCCGAACGCCAGGAGGACGCCCGTGAGCACGCCCAGCGGCAGCGCGTAGGGCAGCAGTCCGGGCAGCAGCAGCAGGATCAGTTCCAGTCCTTCCCAGCCGTCGACCCTTCCTGCCGCCACGGCCCCCGCCACCTGCTTCAGCACGTTGCCGGCGGTGAGCAGGAAGAGCAGCACGGCGGTCGAGCCGCCCACGGCGACGGCGGACTCGGTCAGCACGAGGCGGTCCAGGATGCGCACGGCGGCATCCAACCCGCGCCGCGGCCTCCTGTCGACGGCGAAAGGGGCTACGGATTCTCCGTCCCAGCGCGCGCAGGCAGGGCGAACGTCTCCACCGCCTCGATCTCGCCCGCGCGCACCCAGCCCGTCCGGCCGTCCGCGGCGCGCACGCGCACGTGGCCGTTGAGCCTGCGTCCGGCGCGCACCATGTCGCCTTCCTCGAAGGAGCCCACCGACTCGCCCTCCGCCGTCGGCGTCAGACGCAGCGGCGTCTCGGCGCGGCGCACGACGGCGCGGTCCGACCGGGCGTAGGCGCCCCAGATGCCGGGCAGGGCGAGCGCGAAGGCCGTGAGGCCGATGAGCAGGAACGCGTTGGACCAGGGCCCGGCGCGTCTTCCCGTCACGCGCGGCACGAGCAGGGCCGCGACGGCCGTCCAGAAGGCCGCGGCCGCGATGAGCGTCCAGGCTCCGGACGGCAGCAAGGACGCGTAGTCCTCCAGCCAGTTCGACGGCGGGCGCTTCGCGCCCCCGGCGTTCTGCGCGTGGCGGATGCCGGCGAGGGCCACGGGGTCCGTGGGGTCGATGAGGAGCGCGCGTTCCCAGCACAGCACCGCGCGCGCCTTGTGGCCGAGACGCCACTCCGCGTTGCCCAGCGCGGCGAGCAGTCCGGAGGTCACGCCGTCCCGCGCCGCGCGCTCCTCCCAGAGCCGCACGGACTCCGCGTATTCGCCCCTGGCGTAGGCCTGGGCCGCGGGATCCTCGGCGGCCGGCAGCGCGGCCCAGGCGAGGAGCAGGAGGCAGAGCGCGGTGAAAGGCGTCCTCATCGGATGCGGGTGAGTTCGGAGAGCAGGGACTGGACCGCGTCCGCGTCGGCCTCGAGCGAGGGCAGGTCGGAGGCGCCGAACTTGACGCCGTCGGCGCGGAGGAAGGTGCGGACGACCGGTTCGGCGCGGGCCTCGGGGATCGCCCGGAGCACGTCGCCGGCGGTCAGCGCCTCCGGCTCCGCCTCGAGCAGGTAGGCGCAGCCGGCGCGCAGTCCGCGCACGGCGGCGCGCGCGAAGGCGTCCCAGTCGCCGCGTCGCCTCGCGGCGGAGGCGGCGGCGAGGGCCGAGGAGGCCGCGCGCTTCGCCCGTGAGCGCTCGATGAAGCGCGGGTTGCGCGTCAGGAACGCGGCGACGCCCACGAACGCCGAGCCCGCCAGGGCCAGCGCGGCGAAGGCCGAGTTGGTCCGCCAGAATCCGGCCGCCGAGGCGATGTCGTGCAGGACCGAGGGCCGCAGCTGGCGTGAGCCGGCCGAGGGCGCCAGGAGGCCGGTGACCGCGCCGGGCGCCGAGGGGTCGGCCGAGCGGGCGGCCGGAGTCAGTTCCACCTTGGCCGGCGCCTCGCCCGTCACGGTCACCTCCTGCGGCGAGAAGACCGCCTCGCTGAACTTCCGCGTCTCGGGGTCGAAGACGCTGATGCGCACCGCGGGCGTCATCAGACGGCCGGGCAGGCGCGGCACCAGGCGCCAGCTGAAGGCGCGCTGGGTGTCGGCGCGGCGGCGTCGTTCCGGCGCGGGCAGCACGTCCCACTGCTCGCCGCCGCTCAGTTCGGGAGGCACGATGCGGTCGAGGTTGCCCTCCCCGGAGAGGAGCGCGCGGAACTGGATCGGCTCGCCCACCTCGGGGGTCAGGTTGGAGATCTGCACCGCTTCCGCCGTGAAACGTCCGACGGCTCCGCTCCAGTCGGCCGGCCGGCCCTCCTGGGGCACGCGCTCGACGCGGATCTTGCGGGAGAAGCTGAACGGCCGGTCGCGTCCGGCCGCGCTGAAGGCGCCGAAGCCGCCCGGCTGCACCAGCATGATGCCGCCCACGTTGAACTCCGCGGGCCCGGGGCGGATGGGCGTGAGCTCGAAGCGGATGGCGCGGCCGAGGCCGTCGGGCAGGTCCTCGTCATCGGAGGTGACGGCGAAGCTGAACCCCTCCGCCGAGGTCTCCAGGCCGAAGGCCCCCGTCACGGGCTCGGTCTCGCTCCCGCGCAGCAGCACCGCGCCGCGGATGCGCTCACCGACGAAGAAGGGGCGGTCCGGCAGCTGGAGTTCGGCCCGGGCCACGCCCTCCTTGCGGAAGCCCGTGCCCTCGCGGACGCGCACCGTCACCCCGCTCACGGTGAAGGCCTTGCCGGAGAATCGCGCCAGGAAGTCCGGGATCACGTGGTCGGCGGCCCGTTCCGGCGCCACGCCCGAGAAGTTGAGCAGCGCCTCGTTGGAGCCGGCTCGGAAGATCTGACCGGAGAAGCGCAGCGCCATGCCGTCGGGCGCCCTCAGGTCCTTGCCGATGCGCTCCGCCGGGCCGAGCGGCGTGCTCGACTCGATGCGCACCTGCAGCCGGAAGGGCTGGCCGGGGCCGCAGACCGGGGGCGTGACCTCCCAGCTGACGACGTCCTGCTGCGCGCCGAGGAGGGCGGCGAGCAGGCAGGCGAAGGACGTCAGGAGGGCGCGCATGGCTCAGTAGTCCTTGCCTTTCCGTTCCTCGGGCTTTCCGCCGGCACCGGGCTGCTCACCGGGCCTGCGGCCCGAGGGCATCTTGCGACCGAACTCGTTGCGCAGGCCCTCGAGCGCGCCGCGGGCCTCCTGTTCGTCCATGCGGCGCTCCTCGCCTTCGCGCTGCTCGGTGCGTCCGCCCTGCTGCGGGCGGGGCCGGCGGCGCTCCGGCGGGAAGAGGTCCTCCTCGTCCTCTCCGTCCTGCGCCTGCGGCGGCAGCTGGTCGTCGGGCAGGCGCCGGATGAGCTCGCGGATCGTCTCGCGCAGCTCCTCGAGCTTCTTGCGCTGGATCTCGACCGTCTCCTCGAGGTCCGCCGACTGCCTGCGGAGCGCCCGGAGCAGCTCCTCGACCGATTCGGCGTTGGACTTCGCGGCCGCGTCCGCGCCGTCCAGCTCGTTCGCGCCGCGGAAGTCGGCGATCGAGCGCGTCCAGGCGGCGACGGCCTGCCCGCGGCGGCCCAGCATGGCCTCCTCCTTGGGGATGAGCTTGCGGAGCTCGCGGAACGTGCCGATGCCGCCGCCTAGCGCGGCCTGGGCCGGCACGTAGTCGGGCTCGACGCCCGCCTTCTTGGCGTCGTCGAGGTGCTGGATCTGGTCCTGCATGTCGGCGATGTCGGCGTCCGCGGCCTCCACGAAGGAGCGGGCGACGGTCACTTCGGTCAGGTCGCCCGAGGTCCGTCCCTTGAGCGCGTCGCGGCCCTTGCCGAAGCGCACGTGCCCGAGGTTGTGGAGCGCGGGCGGACGGAGCGCGTCGACGTCACGGCCGAGCGAGGCGCGCAACGCCTCCTCGGCGCCGGCGTGATCCCCGGCCCTGAGGCGGGCGGTGCCGAGGTTGTGCAGCTCCCGGGCGTCGAGGTCCCGGAGCGGATCCTCCGCCGCCGCGGCGCAGGCGCCGACGAGCAGCGCGGTGATGACGATGGGCTTCATGAGGCTTCGGCCGCCGGACGGCGGCGGGTGGAGAGGAGCGTCTCGACGACGAGCAGCGCCAGCGCGAGGGTCACGAACCAGTGCTCGCGGGGCACGCCCTGGCGGCCGGCGTGGGCGGAGTCGGTGCCCGCCTCGACCGCGAGACGCAGCGCCTCCATGCCCTCGCCCGCGGCGCCGAGCAGCACGAAGCGTCCTCCCGCCGCCTCGGCGACCTTGCTCAGCGTGGCCTCGTCGAGGCGGCTGACCACGGCGGCGCCTTCGGCGTCCTTGAGCGTCTCGAGCGTGCCGAGGGGCCCGACGACGGAGATGGTCCCGCCCGCGGCGGTGCCGACCCCGACCGCGTGCACGACGAGCCCGTTGCGCGCGAGCCGCTTGGCGGCGTCGACGCCGCCTGACTCGAGGTCCTCGCCGTCGGTCAGCAGGATGACCAGTTTGCGGCTGCGGTTGGGGGCGAAGGCGGCCTCCGCCTCCTCGAGCGCGCGTCCGATGTCGGTGCCCGTGACTTGGATGACCGAAGTGTCGGTCTCCTCCAGCGCCCGGTTGAACGCGTCGTAGTCGCGCGTGAGCGGGCACTGCAGGAAGGCCTGGCCGGCGAAGGCGACGAGGCCGACGCTGCCCGTGCCCTTCGCCTTCACGAAGGCGGAGACGGAGGCCTTCGCGCGGGCGAGCCGCGAGGGGCGCGCGTCGCCGGCCATCATCGACTTCGAGACGTCGAGCACGAAGACCACGTCCTCGGACGAGGCGCGGGCGGCGGTGGTGACGTAGCCCCAGCGGGGTCCGGCGGCCGCGACGCCCAGCAGCAGCACGGCGGCGGCCACCGTCAGGTCCTTGGCCAGACGGCGTGCGGCCGAGTGTCCTGCGAGCAGGCGCCCGAGCAGCCGCTCCGCGGCGAAACCGGCCAGCCCCGACCGGCGACGCGCGTCGGCCCAGCGGAGGCCGCCGAGGGCGAGGCCGGCGGCGGCGACGGCGGCGAGCAGCAGGAGCGGACGTTCGAAATGAGGGTCGGAGAAGTCCACGGTCTCAGGGGGCCCGGGGCCGGGCGACGGCGAAGGCGAGTTCGAGGAGGAGCAGGAGCAGTCCGGCGGCGATCCAGGCCTGGCGGTGACTGTCGTAGGTGACCGTCTCGCGGATGCGCACCTCGGTGCGCTCGAGCCGGCCGATCTCGTCGTAGACCTTGGCGAGCTGCCCCCGGTCCAGCGCGCGGTAGAAGCGGCCGTCGGCGACCGCGGCCATGCGGCCCAGCATCTCGTAGTTGGCCGGGTTGATGGTCTGCATCGGCACCGTCCGTCCGAGGACGTCACGGTAGATCTTGCCCGTGCTCACGTCGAACTGCGGCAGCACGGTGGGTTCGTCCTTGCCCAGCCCGATGGCGTAGAGGCGCACGCCGAGGGCGTGGGCGAGCTCCGCCGCGGGCAGCGGGAGGATGGCCTTGCTCATGTTGTCGTCGCCGTCGGTGAGCAGGATGATGACCTTGGAGGACCTGGCCGGCAGCGACTTCATGCGGTCGACGGCCATGGCGACGGCCTCGCCGATGGCGGTGCCGGTCTCGCGGATGGAGCCGATGTGCAGCCGGCCCACGCCGGACTTCACCCATTCCTTGTTCACGGTGAGGGGGCTCAGCAGGTAGGGCTTGCCGGAGAAGACGACGGCGCCCACGCGGTCGTCGGGGCGGTTGGCGATGAACTCGCGGATGACGTCCTGGGAGACGTCCCAGCGCGTGACTTCGCGGCCCTGGCCGCCCATGTCGAGGGCCATCATCGACCAGGAGAGGTCCACCACGAGCATGATGTCGACGCCCTCCGACTCCCGTTCGATCTCGCGGTTGGGCGTGCGCGGTCCGGCCAGCGCCACGATGAGCGCCGCCGCGCAGAGCAGGCGCAGGAAGGCGCTCAGCGAGCCGGCGCCCGACTTGACCGGGCGGGAGACCTCGGTCAGCAGCGAGGCGTCGGGGTAGAGCAGGGCGGAGGAGCGCGAGCGTCCGCCGCGCAGCCACGCGTAGAGCGGGAGGAGCGCGAGCAGCAGCAGCGCCCACGGCCGTTCGAAGTCTCCGAGGAACTCCGTCATGACGCGCGGGCGAAGGCCCCCCGTGCCGCTTCCGTCCGGTTCACCGCCTCGCGCGCGGCCGCGGCCACGAGCGCGGGATCCGTCTCCGCCCCGGCGAAGCGCGAGGCGTCGGCGGCGCGCAGGGCGGCGATGAGGGGCTGGCGCGCTGGCATGAACTCGGGGAGCGCGCCCAGGCGGCGTTCCAGCTCCTCCGTCGAGAGTCCGGCCGGAGCGTGGGGCTCGACCGCCGCGACGTAGCGGCGCAGGGCGCCGGCGAGGGCGGTGAGCGCCTGCTCGGGGGGGAGCGCGAGGGCGGCGTCGATCGCGCGCCGCGTCTCGGCGGCCGGGTCGGCCGGGGCGGGCCTGCCCTTCCTCAGGAGCGCGAGCCCCCAGATGACGCCTCCGAGCAGGATGACGGCCGACCAGGTCCAGGGCGAAAGCAGGAGGCCCGGAGGCACTTCCGGCATCGGTCCCTTCAGGACGACGTCAGTTGGCGCGTCGGCGCTCATCGTCTGCGGCGGCGGCGTTCGAAGAAGCGGGTGAGAGCCGGAGCGGCCTCCTCATCGGGCTCCAGCCTGAGGACGTCGGCGCCGGCGCGGCCGAGCGCCGTGCCGATCTCGGTGAGGCGGGCCGCGGCCCGCACCGCGAAGCGCTCCCGCACCCACGGGTCCGACGTGTCGACTTCCCGCTGCTCACCCGTCTCGGCGTCCTCGAGGGCGACCACGCCCACGTCCGGGAGGGTGCGCTCGCGTTCGTCGAGCAGCTGGACGCAAGCCGTCTCATGCCGTGAGCCGAGCTCGCCGACCGCGGTGACCATGGCGTCGGCACCGCCGGCTCCCGGCAGGAAGTCGGAGACGACGGCCACGAGCGAACGTCGGCGGAGCGCGCGGGCCAGCCGGCGCAGGGGCGGGGCGAAGTCCGTGCGCCGGCTCACCGGGCGGAAGGAGAGCACCTCGCGGATGATGCGCAGCGCCTGGCGGCGGCCCTTGCGCGGAGGCACCCAGAGCTCCTCGCGGTCCGAGAAGAGCAGCAGGCCCGCGCGGTCGCCCGCCCGCAGCGCGGAGACGGCGAGGCAGGCCGCGACCTCGGCGGCGCGTTCGCGGAGCGTGGCGCGACCGGAGCCGAAGGAGCCCGAGCCGGAGACGTCGACCGCGAGCACGAGCGTCAGCTCGCGCTCCTCGCGGTGCAGGCGGACGAACGGGCGGCCCGTGCGCGCGGTCACGTTCCAGTCCATCGTGCGCACGTCGTCGCCGGGCACGTACTCGCGCAGCTCCTCGAAGTCCGTGCCCCGTCCCTTGAAGCGGGACAGGTAGGCCCCGCTCATCGCGTCGTTCACCGCGCGGGCCGCGACGATCTCCACGCGCCGCGCGTCACGGAGCGCCTCCTGCGGGGTCGTCGGGACTTCGGCGGCCACGTTCGGCTCAGGGCACCGGCACGGCGTCGAGCACGCGGCGCACGACTTCGTCGGCGCCCACGCCCTCGGCGTCGGCCTCGTAGGTGAGGATCAGGCGGTGGCGGAGCACGTCGGGCGCGACGTCCTTGACGTCCTGCGGCGTGACGTGGTCGCGGCCCTGCAGGAAGGCCCAGGCCTTGGCGGCGAGGGTCAGGCTGATGGTGGCGCGGGGCGAGGCGCCGAACTGCACGAAGCGTCCGAGGTCGGGCCCGCCGGGCTGCTGGCCTCGGGTCGCAAGGACGAGCGAGACCACGTAGTCGCGCACGGCGTCGGCCACGCGCACGGCGTCGACGGCGCGACGCGCCTCGAGGATCTCGGCGGTGGTCACGACGGGCTCAACGTCGAGCTTCGGGGCGGTCGTGGCCATGGCGTCGAGGATGCGACGCTCCTCCTCGCGCGTCGGGTAGCCCACGTTGAGCTTGAGCATGAAGCGGTCGACCTGGGCCTCGGGCAGCGGGTAGGTGCCCTCCTGGTCGATCGGGTTCTGCGTGGCGAGCACGAGGAACGGCGAGGGCAGGGCGTGCGTCTCGCCGCCGAGCGTGACCTGGCGCTCCTGCATCGCCTCCAGCAGCGCCGACTGCACCTTGGCCGGCGCGCGGTTGATCTCGTCGGCCAGCACGAAGTTGGCGAACACCGGACCCTTCTTGGCGGAGTAGGCGCCCGTCTTCGGGTCGTAGATGAGCGTGCCGACGATGTCGGCGGGCAGCAGGTCGGGCGTGAACTGGATGCGGGAGAACTCCGCCGTCACCGCGCGGGCGAGCGTGCGGACGGAGAGCGTCTTCGCCAGGCCGGGCACGCCTTCGAGGAGGACGTGGCCGTTGGCGAGCAGGCCCACGAGCAGCCGGTCGACCAGGTATTGCTGGCCGACGACGACGCGCGCGACTTCGGCTCGGAGGCGGGGCACCCAGGTGCCGGCGGAATCAGGGGAGGACATGGCGGGGGTAAGAGGGCTGCGGCGGACCTCCGCCTGCGTGACTGTGAGCGGCGCCGGTGGGCGGCGCCGTGTGTTGAACTAGCAGGAGCCGAGGGACTTCTCAACCGCCGCCTTCACAAAAGCGGCGAAGAGGGGGTGCGGCCGGTTCGGCTTGGACTTGAACTCGGGGTGGTACTGCACCCCCACCATGAAGGGGTGGTCCCGGACCTCGACGATTTCGACCAGTCCTGTCCCGGGGTTGACCCCCCCGACCGTCAGTCCGGCCTCCTCGAGGCGCTTCCGGTAGGCGTCATTGTATTCGAAGCGGTGCCGGTGGCGCTCGCTGATCAGGTCCTTGCCGTAGGCCGCCCGGGCCTTGGAGCCCGGGGTGAGCGCGCAGTCATAGGCCCCCAGGCGCATCGTGGCCCCCTTGTCGGTGACCTCCTTCTGGGCTTCCATCAGGTGGATGACCGGATCCGGGGTCACGGGGTCGAACTCCGTCGAATGCGCCTTCTTGAGCCCCAGCACGTGGCGGGCGAACTCGATGACCGTGATCTGCATCCCGAGGCAGAGCCCGTAGTAGGGCACCTTGCGTTCGCGGGCGAAGCGGGCGGCGATGACCTTGCCCTCGATGCCGCGCGAGCCGAAGCCACCCGGCACCAGGATGCCGTCGAGGCCTTCGAGCTTCGCCGTGCCCTCCGTCTCCAGGTCCTCGGCGTCGATGCGCACGATGTCGACCGCGGCCTCGTTGGCGATGCCGCCGTGGACGACCGACTCGTAGACCGACTTGTAGGCGTCCTGGAGCTCGATGTACTTGCCCACCACGCCGACGCGAACGCGGCGCTTCGGCTCGAGCAGGCGGCGCACCACCTCGCGCCACGGCGCGATGTCGCACGGCCCGCAGCGCAGGCCGAGGCGGCGCACGACCACGTCGTCCATGCGCTGTTCGGCGAGCATGAGCGGCAGCTCGTAGATGGAGTTCGCCACGTCACGGCATTCGAAGACGCAGTCGGCGCCGACGTTGCAGTAGAGGGACAGCTTCTGCCGGTTGTCCTCGCCGATGGGGCGGTCGGTGCGGCAGACGAGCAGGTCGGGCTGGATGCCGATCTCGCGCAGCTTGGCGACGGACTGCTGGGAGGGCTTGGTCTTCAGTTCGCCGGCGGCCTTGATGAACGGCACCAGCGTGCAATGCAGGAAGGCCACGTTCTCGCGGCCCGCGTCGTGCTGGAACTGGCGCAGCGCCTCGAGGAACGGCAGGCCCTCGATGTCGCCCGTGGTGCCGCCGATCTCGGTGATGAGCACGTCGACGCCCTCGCCGCCCGCGCGGATGCGCGCCTTGATCTCGTCCGTCACGTGCGGGATCACCTGCACCGTCTTGCCGAGGTAGTCGCCGCGGCGCTCCTTCTGGATGACCGTCTCGTAGACCTGGCCCGAGCTGAGGCTGTTCAGGCGCGACAGCGTGCCGGAGGTGAAGCGTTCGTAGTGCCCGAGGTCGAGGTCGGTCTCCGCGCCGTCGTCGAGGACGTACACCTCGCCGTGCTGGTAGGGGCTCATCGTGCCCGGATCGACGTTGAGGTACGGGTCGAACTTCTGGATGCGCACCTTCAGTCCGCGGCACTCGAGCAGCGCTCCGAGGGCGGCGGAGGTCAGTCCTTTGCCGAGGGAGGAGATCACGCCGCCGGTGACGAAGATGTACTTCATGGGAGGGTTCGGGAGGGGGTGGGTTTTCCGGTAAAAAATGAAAGACCGGCGGTCCGCGGAACGGGCGCCGGTCTGGACTTTCGGATTTCATCCCCGCCCGTTTCTCTGGCAAGCGGTTTTTCCCGTCCGCCCCCGTCCGGCTTATGAGCGATTGTGAGGCCCGGCGGAGGCCGGGCTAATACCCGCCTCGGGACCGGGGTCCGGGGTGGAGAGCCGGGTGCTCCCGCTTTTGATGGGCTGTCGTCCCAGTCCAGCCCTTCACGCGCATGTCCGACTCCTCCTGCCAGGCCTGCCGACCGTCCTCCATCGGGAAGAAGGTCGTCATGGCGATCACCGGCCTCGTGCTGGCCGGCTTCGTGCTGGGCCACATGTCGGGCAACCTGCTGATGTTCAAGGGGCCGGCCGCCATCGACGCATACGCCGCCTGGCTCCACGCCAACCCCCTGCTCATCTGGACTTCCCGGATCGTCCTGCTCCTCAGCGCCGCCGCCCACGTCTGGGCCGGCGTCACGCTCACGCTTGAGAACCGCGCCGCCCGGGACGGCGGGCCCTCCGTCGACGCCACCCGGCGCGCCACGCTCGGCTCCCGCACCATGCCCTACACCGGACTGGTCCTGCTGGCCTTCATCGTCTTCCACCTCCTTCACTACACCTTCCAGGCGGCCGCCCTCGGCGGACAGAAGTTCGACAGCGTCTACCGCATGGTCGTGACGGGCTTCTCCTCCGCCCCGGTCTCCGTCTTCTACGTCGTGAGCATGCTGCTGCTCTGCCTCCACCTCGGGCACGGCTTCAGCAGCCTCTTCCAGACCCTCGGCCTGCGCAATGAGCGCTGGCGGGGCCGCCTCGACCGTCTCGCCCTGGCCTACGCCTGGATCGTGGCGCTCGGCTTCGTCTCCATCCCCGTGGCCGTGCTCGCGGGCATCCTCAAGTGAGCTCCATGAACCTCGACGCCAAGATCCCCGCCGGCCCCCTGGCCGACAAGTGGGCCAACCACAAGGCGAAGCTCCGCCTCGTGAATCCGGCGAACCGCCGCAAGTACCACGTCATCGTGGTGGGCTCGGG
>CAZRPB010000054.1:0-10012 GCA_964601955.1 uncultured Klebsiella sp.
TTGACCGGTGAGTAGTCGGTCGGGACGAGGAACTCGGACTTCACGCCGTCCTTGATGGTCAGCGAGCCGCCGGCCTTCTTTTCGGAGGCCTCCTTGGCCGCGATCCAGGCGGGGTCGGCACGGAAGGCGCCGAAGCTGGCCTTGGCGGCATCCTCGGTCTTGTGGGTCAGGAGGTAGATCAGTGTGTTGTCTGCGACGAGCTTGCTCTTGGCGCCCTTCTGGTCGGCGGCCAGGTTCCAGTAAGTCACATTGGTCATGCCGTGCTTTTCAAAGAGCTTGAGCGTGTGGTCACGGAAGCGGGCATTGAGGTTCGGCAGGCGGCCGGCTTCTGTCGTATAAGTGCGGAGCTCGAATACTCCGACCCCGTAGTTCTTGGCTTCGGCCAGCGCGGAGTAGTCCGTGGCGGTGAGGAAGGCGTTCTCGACACGAGCCACGATCACGCCGTCCTTATGGGAGTCGGCGAAGGCCTTCTTCCAGGCCGGGTCATTCATGAAGCCCTTCCAGGAGGCGTCACGGGCGGACTTGTCCGGGTAGGCGAGGAAGTAGACCAGCTTGCGCTCAGGATTGGCGCCCGTGGGCACGAAGTATCCGAGGTTCGTCATGCCGTGTTTTTCAAAGAGCTTCATCGTGTGGTCGCGGAAGCGTGCATGCAGGGCATCGAGCTTGCCTTCGTTGGCGTAGTAGACGCGCATCTCGAAGAGGCGCGTGTCGGCCGCGGAGGCCTGGGCGGCCACGAGTCCGAAGGTGAGGAGGGAGAGCAGGCGGCGCATGGTGGTGTTCATTTGGTGAATTCTGAAAGGTTCTCGCGGGTCACGAGTCGGAAGGGGATGTATGTCTCCTTCTCGTGAGGTTGCTTGCGGGCCAGCTTGACCGCGGTGTCGAGGGCGCCGCGGCCCTGTCCGACCGCGTCCTGGAAGACCGTGGCGTCGAGCCGGCCCGCCTTCACGGCGTCGAGCGCCTGCGCGATCGCGTCGATGCCGATGACGTAGACCTGGTCCTTGAGGCCCGCGCGCTCGAGGGCGATGAGGGCGCCCATGGCCATCTCGTCATTGTGGGCGAAGACCGCCTGGAACTTCCCGCGGTGGGCCTGGATCCAGTTCTCCATCAGGGCCATCGCCTTGGCGCGCTCCCAGGAGGCCGTTTGGTGGTCGACCAGCGTGAGGCCGGGCGTGCGGGCGAGCACTTCGCGGGCTCCCTTTTCGCGATGCAGCTGGGCCGATGTGCCCATGATTCCATGAAGCATGAGCACCCCGCCCTTGCCGTTGAGCTTCTTGGCGACCGCCTCCATGGCGATGCGTCCCGCGTCCTCGTCGTTGGACCCCACGTAGGCGTCGCCGTCGGCCTTGGTGACCTGGTTCACGTTCACGATGGGGATGCCGGCGGACTTTGCGCGCTCGACCGCCGGAGCCGAGGCCTCGAATTCGCACGGATTGAGCACGATGGCGTCGACCTTCTGGGAGATGAAGTTCTCCACCTGGCTGATCTGCCGCTGGGCGTCCGCCTGCGCGTCGACCATGATGACCTTCACGCCCGGCAGGGTCTTGCCGTGGGCCACGACGGCCTCGGAGAGGCGGGCGGTGTATTCGGCCGACATGTCACGGGAGGAGAATCCGATGAGCAGTTCACCGGGCTTCTTCTCGGCCTGTTTCTTGCAACCGACGAATGCGAGGAGGGCGGCGGCCGTGAGGACGCCTAGGACATGGAGCGGGGCGGGTCGCATGACCCTGCTGATTTAGGCCCGGGCCTGACGACGGTCGAGCCAAACCGCACCCACGATGATGACCCCCTTCACCACCTGCTGATAGTAGGAGGAGACGCTCATCAGGTCCAAGCCGTTGTTGATGACCCCGATGAGGATGACCCCCAGGACCGTGCCTGCGACCGAGCCGATCCCGCCGGACAGGCTCGTGCCGCCGATGACGACCGCCGCGATGGCGTCGAGCTCGTAAGCGACACCGGCGTTAGGCTGTCCGGTGGTAATGCGTGCGGCGAGCACCACGCCCGCGAGGCCGGCCATGAGTCCGCACAGGACGTAGACGAAGAGCTTCACCCGGCCGACCGAGATGCCGGCCGCCCGTGCGGCCTGTTCGTTGCCCCCCACGGCGTAGACGTGGCGTCCCAGTCGGAAGCGCCGTAAGAACGCCCATGCGGCCAAGGCTACGGCGGCAAAGAACAAGAGCGGAATGGGCACGCCCGTCTGCCCTGGGAGCACGGTCTTACCGATGTCCCCCGCCAGTGCCGTGAGGCGTTCGGACATGTCGGCGACCGGCCGTCCGCCGCTCACGATGAGCGCCAGTCCGCGGGCTACGGTCATCATGCCCAAGGTCACGATGAAGGGCGCGACATTGCCTTTGGTGACGAGCCCGCCGTTCACCAGACCGCAGGCGGCGCCCGTGAGCAGGCCCGCCGCCACGGGGAGGAAGAGGGGGTGGCCGTCGGCGGAAGGGTGGGCGAAGGTCGCGCAGACGACGCCGCTCAGCGCCACGACGGACCCCAGCGAGAGGTCGACGCCACCGGTGAGGAGCACGAAGGTCACGCCGACGGCGAGGATGCCGTTGATGGAGACCTGCCGGGCGACGTTCGTGAGGTTCGAGACGGTGAGGAACGACTCGGTGGCCAGAGAGAGGCCCAGGCCCACCGCCAGCAGGACGAGCAGGATGCCGAAGCGGTGCAGGAGGCTGCGATCAAGGCGGAGGTTCATGGATTCAGAGGGGCATGGCGTGACGGAGGACTTCCTCCTGCGTGGTCGCAGCGGCGTCGAGCTCGGCGGCGACCTTGCCTTGCCGGAGCACGATCAGACGGTGCGAGAGGGCGATGACTTCGGGAAGTTCGGAGGAGACCAGTAGCACGGCGCGACCTTCGTCGGTCAGTCGGCGGATGAGAGCGTAGATCTCGGCCTTGGCGCCGACGTCGATGCCGCGCGTGGGCTCGTCGAGCACGACGACCTCGGGACGATTGAGAAGCGCTCGGGCGAGCAGAACTTTCTGCTGGTTGCCGCCGCTTAGCTGTCCCACGGGCTGCTCGGGTCCGGTGGCCCTGACGCTGAAGTCGCGCATGCCGGAGCGGGCGGCCTCGGCCTCCGCTGTGCGGTCGATGACACCTGCGTGGCAAAGCGTGTCCAGAGCCGAAAGGGTGATGTTCTCCCGAATGGTCAGGGCGGGTATGATGCCCTGGCCCTTGCGATCCTCGGTGACCATGACGACGCCTGAGACGAGCGCCTCACCCGGCGTCCGCGGGCTGAAGCCTTTTCCATGCAGGCGCATCTCGCCTGAATCGGAGGGCATCAGCCCCGCGACCGCCGAGGCGACTTCGGTGCGCCCTGCGCCCATGAGTCCGGCCAGGCCGAGCACCTCCCCCTTGCGGATCTTGAACGAAACGTCCTTGAATCTGCCTTTGCGCGAAAGACCGGTGACTTCGAGCACGACCTGATCCGATGCCTTCCCGCGTGAGGGAAAGACCTCCGACATCGGCCTACCGACCATGTGGGCGATGAGGCGCTCCTGGTCCAGTTCGCGGGCTGGAGCCGTGATCACGTGCCTGCCGTCGCGGAGCACCGTGATGCGGTCCGCCAGGCGGAACACCTCGTCCATCTTGTGCGTCGTGTAGACCACCGCCACGCCCTTCGCCTTGAGCCGCGCAATCGCGCGGAAGAGGGCGGCCGCCTCGTGGTCGGAAAGGGCGGCCGTCGGTTCGTCCATCAGCAGCACGTCGGCCTCGCGTCCGAGCGCCTTGGCGATCTCCACCACCTGCGTCTGCCCGACGCTGAGCGTGCGCATGGGGGCGTCGGGGCTCAGGTCGCACTCAAGTTCGGCGAGCAAGGCGCGGGCGCGTTCGCGCACCGTGCCGCGATCGACCAGTCCCAGAGGGCCGCAGGGTTCCGCCCCCAGCAGGATGTTTTCACCCACCGTCATGTCGGGGATGGGCATGAGCTCCTGATGGATCATCGCGACACCGGCCAGCAGGGCCGCGTGGGGTGAGGCCGGAGCGAAGGGCGCGTCCTTGAGGCGCATCGCGCCGCCGTCCGGGGCGTGCAGCCCGGCGATGACCTTCATCAGCGTCGACTTGCCCGCGCCGTTCTCGCCCATCAGGGCGTGCACCTCTCCCGCATTGATCGCGAGCGAGACGTCCTGGAGAACCGGCAGGCCTCCGAATGACTTCGAGATGCCGGCGAGCGAGAGCATTCCTCAGCGTCGATGCGAGGCGGGAATGTCGCCGGCGACTTCGGCGGGCCAGGACTTGATCGGACGGATAGCCATGCGGCGGTAGTGGCACTCGGCCGCCTCGGACTGGATCTGGATCTTGCCGGATCGCAGCGGGACCTCCGTCGTCGAGCCCTTCTCCTTGTAACGGGAGTTGAGCAGCACGTTCACCGTCTTGCCGTTGAGCCGGAAGACCGCGTGTCCGTCGAGGGCGTAGCACTCGATGAGATTCCATTCCCCGAACGGCTTCTCCGGGTATTCCGTGCCGTGCCAGACCCGCGCCGTGACGGTCGTGACCTTGCCCTTGGGGTCATAGACGCGCGTCTTGACCGGGTCGTCGGTGCGGATGGGCATGTCGGCCATCGCGCCGGCCAGCGGCCACCAGTCGCCGATGTCGCCTTCCTGGACCTGCAGCTCCTGGCTGCGCATCCAGTATCTGCCCTGCGCGCCGTGCTCGCCGACGCAGAAGATGAGGATGCCGTTGTCACGGATCTTGTCCGCCCTGGGAACCCAGCGCTTCTCGCCCCAGCGCTGCTCCGTCTTCAGATGGAAGTTTTCGTAGGAGGCCAGCGTCGTGAGGGCGCCGAAGACCTGTCCGGTGATGTAGAGGACCGTCTCGCCGCCTTCCTGCCGGGTCGTGAAGACCTTGAGCGGGTCATTGTTGAGTCCGAGCACAGGGTCCTCCTTGGCGGTCTTGCCACGGACGTAGCCGGGAACCTCGAAATCGCGATGCACGGGTCCGAGCCACTTCTCCCACTGGGAGAGCTGGGGGTCGAGCATCGGGCGGAAGTCGGAATCCGCGGCCGCGAGCGGCGCGCAGAGGGCTAGCAGGGAAAGCAGGCGTCGCATGGGATCAGCGGACGTCGCGCCAGAGCCAGCGCAGGGCTTCGGGGAGTAGCATGGCGCCATGCTTGGAGTTGTGGGTGCCTTCGCCTTCCACGTAGACGTGGTCGTAGCCCTTCTCCTTGAGCGCCGCGGCCATCTTACGGTTGGCTTCGGGCCAGCTGCCGTGCTCATTGAGCAGGTCGTTGGAGCCCTCCTGCTGATAGACCCGGATGTTCTTGCGGGGATTCTGGCGCACCCAGTCGGGGTAGACGTCGCCGCCGGTCTCCTTGCCTCCGCTGATGTTCCAGCGGATCTTGGTGAAGCTGCCGATCGTCGTGAACACCTTGCTGAACTGGTCGGGGCGGTGCCAGGCGGCGTTGAAGGCGCAGATGCCGCCGGAGGAGGCGCCGGCGATGGCGCGACGGGCGGGATCCTTGGAGATCTTGTAGCCCTTGGCTTCGACCATCGGAATCATCTCCTCGATGAGGAACTGGGCGTAGAGCGGCGTCACGCTGTCGTATTCGAAGGAGCGGTTGGACTTCCCGAGCGGGCGGCCCTTGGCGTCCTTGCCCTTGGGGTTCTTGGCGTCGGGGACGAATCCGGGATTGATGAACAGTCCGATGGTCACGGGCATCTCGCCCTTGTGGATCAGGTTGTCGAAGACCGTGGGCACGCGCCAGGCGCCCGTGCGCGCGGCGTAGCCGAGTCCGTCCTGGAACACCATCAGGCAGGCGGGCTTCGAGCCGTCATACTGCTTGGGGACGTAGATCGCCCACTTGCGGGGGTAGCCCGGGAAGGCCTTGGAGTCCTTGAGCTCGAACTCCGTCACTTCGCCCTTGGGCACGCCGGACTGCTCCTGGGAGTCGGCCGTCAGCACATACTGGTCGTCCAGCGACTTCGCCTTGGCGGCGGGAGCCTTGGCCTTGGGGTTGGCGGGCGTCTGGGCCGAGGCCTGAACCGCAGCCAGGAGCGCGACGAGGAGGGTTAACAGGGTCTTCATGGGGTCGCCCATAGGACTCCATCTCCGTCCCCTAGACAAGCCCGCAGAGGGGTCAGCGCTGGTCGGCCGCGATGCGATCCAGGCGCCATATTTCGGGAAAACGCCAGGCGACGCCGGCCATGACGCCGAACGTGGCCACCCCGCCGAAGACCACCGCCCCCACCGTGCCCAGCAGACGTGCGGCCACTCCGGATTCGAAGGCCCCCAGCTCATTGGAGCAGCCGATGAAGACCGCCGTGACCGCGGACACCCGTCCCATGAGCGCGGGCGGGGTTCCGGTCTGCAGGATGGTCTGACGGATGATGACGTTGACCGCGTCCGCCCCGCCGACCACGAGCAGGAAGAGGCATGAGAGGACGAAGGAGTTCGACAGCCCGAATCCTACGGTGGCCAGACCGAAGACCGCGAAGGAGGCGTAGAGGAGCGGACCGGCCTTCCGCATGGGCGGAAGCGCGAGCATGACGAGCGACATGAGCACGGCGCCGAGCGAGGGCGCGGCCCGCAGCAGACCCAGCCCGACCGGTCCGACATGCAGGATCTCCGCGGCGAAGACCGGCAGCAGCGCCACCGCACCGCCGAAGAGCACGGCGAAGAGGTCGAGCGTGAAGGCGCCGAGCAGCAGCCGTCTGCCCAGCATGAAGTCGATGCCGGCGCGCAGGCTGCGGAGGACAGGCTCGGGCTGCTTGTTGCGGAGCGAACGTGGAACCTTGATCGCAATGCAGCCGGCGAGTGAGAGCGTGAAGAACGCAGTCATCACGGAGTAGGCGAGCGTCTGTCCGCCGGCAGCCCAAAGCACCCCGGCGAGGGCGGGGCCAGCCACGCAGGAGCCTTCGAAGACGGCGTTCCGCCAGCGCACGCCGTCGCCGAGCAGGGCGTGAGGCACGACTTCCCCGATGAGGGCCTGGCGTGCGGTCGTCAGGAAGCTGCGCGCGACGCCGCCCAGGGTGACCACCGAATACAACAGGACGAGCGGGAAGGGGAATCCGTCGACCCATCCCGGCAGGAGCAGGAGTGAACCGAGCAGGAGCATGGCCGAGAGCGAGACAATGGTCACCGTGCGCCTGTCCCGGGTGTCAGCCACATGACCGGCGAAAAGCACCGAACCGATGAATGGTATGACTTCGGCCAGCCCGATTGCGCCGAGCGCGAGCGGATCCTTCGTCAGCTCGTAGACCTGCCAGGACACGGCGACGGCCTGGATCTGGACGGCCAGCGTGCCGAAGAGCACGGAGGCCAGATACCACCGGAAGCCGGTGATCGAGGCCGCGGTCTCCTTGCGTTCGGACATGGGCCGACCGTGCGGTCGGCGCTCCGGTCAGTCAACCGTTCAGGCCAGGATCGGCTTCACCACGTGTCCGTGCACGTCGGTCAGGCGGTAGTAGCGTCCCTGGAACTTGAAGGTCAGCCGTTCGTGATTCACGCCCATCAGGTGGAGCATCGTGGCGTGCAGGTCATGCACGTGCACGCCGTCCGCGGCGATGTTGTAACCGAAGTCGTCGGTCGCCCCGTGCACATGTCCACCGCGCACCCCGCCGCCGGCCATCCACATGGAGAAGCAGCGCGGGTGATGGTCGCGGCCGTAACTGTCCTTGGTCATCTTGCCCTGGCAGTAGGCGGTACGTCCGAACTCGCCGCCCCAGACGACCAGCGTGTCCTCCAGCAGGCCTCGGCGCTTGAGGTCCTTGATCAGCGCCGCCGCCGGCTTGTCGGTCTGCTTGCACTGACGACGGATGCCGCCGGGCAGCCCGCCGTGATTGTCCCACCCTTGGTGGAAGAGGTTCACGAAACGCACGCCTTTCTCGACCAGACGTCGGGCGAGCAGGCAGTTGGCAGCGAAGGATCCCGGCTGGTTCACGCTTTCGCCGTACATCTCAAGGGTCTCCTTTGACTCCCCGGAGAGGTCGGTCACCTCGGGCACGCTGGTCTGCATGCGGTAGGCCATCTCGGCCTGCGCGAGTCGGGCGTCGACCTCAGGGTCGAGCTCGTTGGCGCGCTGCACGCCGTTGAGCTTGCCGAGGGCGTCAAGCATGCCGCGACGCGCATGGGGGGAGACGCCTTCGGGATTGGTCAGGTAGAGCACGGGCTCCTTGCCGGCCTTGAACTGGACGCCCTGGTGCTCGGATGGCAGGAACCCGGATCCCCAGAGGCGGGAATAGAGCGGCTGGTCCTTGGCGGCGTCCTGGGACACGAGCACGATGAAGGCGGGCAGGTTTTCGTTCATGCTGCCGAGGCCGTAGGAGGCCCAGGCGCCCATGGAGGGGCGGCCGGCGATCTGGCTGCCGGAACAGAAGAACGTGATGCCGGGATCGTGGTTGATGGCTTCGGTGTGCATCGACCGGATGACGCAGATGTCATCCGCCATCGCTCCCGTCTCCGCCATGATGTCGGAATACTCGATGCCGCTCCGGCCGTACTTCTTGAACTCAGTGAACGATCCGGCGAGGGGCAGACGGGACTGGTTGCCGCTCATGCCGGTGAGCCGCTGGCCCTTGCGGACGGAGTCGGGCAGGTCCTGTCCGTGACGCTCACGGAGCAGCGGCTTGGGGTCGAGGGTCTCGAACTGGGACGGGCCGCCGGCCTGGAAGAGGTAGATGACGCGCTTGGCCTTGGCGGGGAAGTGCGTGCCCTTGGTCTGGGCGGCGGCGGACGCGTCCGGCACGAGGTGGCGGAGGGCGAGGGCGCCCATGCCCAGGGCTGAGGTCCCGAGGAAGTGCCTGCGCGTGGGGCGCATCAGGTCGTCATAGCTGGGGAGAAAAGGGGTCATGGTTGTTAGCGTGAAGTGACGAAGGCGTCGCTGGCCATGATGGTCGAGGCGACGAGGGAGAGCGCCGCGAGATCCGGGTCGCCGACGGGCGGAGGCGGAGCCGGAGCGGCCGGTTCGGATTTCTTCTCAGGTCCGGCCTTCTTGTCCTTTGTGGACTTGGCCTTGGGCGGGGCGGGAGGAGCGACCGGCTTGATGCCCAGCACGCGTCCGGCCGCCACCGGATCGGCGGCGAACTCTTCGCGACGCTGACGATGGAGTTCGCGCAGGGCGGACAGCTCATCGGCGCCTGGCGTCCGGCCGCAGAGCAGGCGGAAGGCGTAGCCGATGCGGGCGTCGACGTCCTTCGCCGCCGTCTGGGCGCGGCGTGCGACGCCGTTGGCCGCGCTGACGAACGTGGGATTGTTGAGGAGCACCAGGGCCTGCAGCGGCGTGTTCGTGGTCAGACGCTTGGGCTGGCAGATCTCGCGGGAGCCGGCGTCAAAGATGAGCATGCCATCCGGCGGAGCGGTGCGCTTGCGGAAGACGTAGACGCTCCGGTAGGGCTCGTGCTCCTGGACGCTGGCGCCGCCGAACCGCTCCTTCAGCAGGCCGCCGGCCTGGAGGGCCTGGTCGCGAACGGTCTCCGCCGAGAGACGGATGACCGGTCCGCGGGCGAGCAGGCGGTTGGCGGGGTCTTTTTCACGATGATCCTTGGTCGGGGTTGAATCCTGTCGGAAAGTCGCGCTGAGCAGGATGCGCCGCATGAGCGCACGCACGTCCCATCCGCCGCTCACGAAATCGGCCGCGAGCGTGTCCAGGATCTCCTGATGCACGGGCAGGTCGCCCATGAGTCCGAAATTCTCCCCAGACGTCACAAGGCCCTGTCCGAAGAGCTGCGTCCACACGCGATTGACCAGCACGCGGGATGTCAGCGGTTGTTTGGGATGGGTGAGCCAGCGGGCCAGCCCGAGCCGGTCGCGGGGCAGGGAGGGGTCCCACGGAAGCACGGCCTCGGGGGCTCCTGGCCTGACCGGTTTGGTCCTGTCGGGCTTGTCGTATTCGCCGCGTGTGAGGACGTAGGTCGGCGGGGCGTGCTTCGACGTGCGCATGACCGGGAAGGCGGGAGCCTTGACCTGGTGGTCATTGAGGGCGCGACGCGCTCCGACGAGCTTCGCGAAAGAATCGATCCATGGCTTGTGTTCCCTGCGAAGCCTATGGTCGGCGACCGTCGCTTCATCGAGTGAG
>CAZRPB010000054.1:10112-12885 GCA_964601955.1 uncultured Klebsiella sp.
GTAACCGTCACCCGGATCCAGCGGTTCAACGGCAACTCCTGCGATGTCTCGATGGAGGCCGCTGAAGCCGGCCAGAGATGGATGGCGCTCCAGCGCAGACGACCCTCGGTGATGAGGAGCTCAAGTCCGGAGGCGTCGCCTTCTCCGGTGTAGAAACCCGACGAGTGCAGCAGCGTCGCCCGGGCGTTCTTCTCTCCTAGCTGCATGTGCGCCGAGAACGTGAACGGGGTGAATCGGTCGTATTTCTCCAGTCCGGCCAGCATGAGTCCGCCGTCACCGTCGAAAGCCAGACCCTTGCCTTGCACCCCTTCGCACAGCTCCACCTGCCCAAGCTGGTCACCGCGTGAGCGTTCGAACGTCGCGGGCTTGCCGTTGGCGATCGCATTATCCGTGCCGACCTTGGTGAGGGATTCGAAGGGATAGTGGGCTTCGGGCGCGGGCACCGCGACATCATTGAGCGGCGCGGTGGACCGGGTGCCGTTCACGCTCAGTCCGTGGCGGGCCTCGGCCTCCTTGACGGCCGCGATCAGCTCCTTCTCCTTCGCCTCTTCTCCGGGCTGGTAGAGACGGGTGATCGGAGGGGGAGGCTGGCCGTGGAAATCAAGGAGCCCGTTCTCATCGAGGTCTCCGAACATCGCCGCCACCGCGAAGAAGTCCTTCTGGGAGATCGGGTCGTACTTGTGGTCGTGGCACTTGGCGCAGTCCAGCGTCAGGCTCAGGAACGCGTAGCCTGCGGTGGCCACTCGGTCGGCGATGCCGTCCTGACGGAACTCCTCGGCGATCGAGCCGCCCTCGAAGGTCATGCGATGGATGCGGCTGAAGGCGGTGGCGACGCGGGTCGACTGCGTGGCGTCCGGCAGCAGGTCGCCTGCGACCTGTTCCGTGATGAACCGGTCGTAGGGCATGTTGTCCAGGATGGCGTTCAGCACCCAGTCCCGCCAGGGCCAGGCGAACATCGGCTTGTCGCCCGTATAGCCCCAGGTGTCGGCGTAACGCGACAGGTCGAGCCAGGAGACGGCCTGATGCTCGGCCGCGCGCGGGGAGGCGAGGAGCGCGTCGACCCGCCGCCGGTAGGCGTCCGGTGACTTGTCGGCGATGAATGCATCCGTTTCTTCCGGCGATGGCGGCAGACCCGTGGTCGCGAGATGGACGCGACGGAGCAGGGCGGCTCGATCGGCTTCGGGAAGCGTGGACAGCCCGGCTTTGCTCGCGGCGGCGGCCACGAAGCGGTCGATGGGGTCGCGCGCCCAGCCTTCGCCGGCCTGGGGCGGCTCGGATTTGACCGGGGGCACGAAGGCCCAGTGAGGTTCATATTTCGCGCCCTCCTTGATCCAGCGGATCAGCACGTCGCGTTCCGCCTTCGTGAGCGGACGGTTCAGGTCGGGCGGCGGCATGATGTCATCCGGATCCGTGCTCAGCATCCGTCTCACCATCTCGCTGTTCTCGATGTCGCCGGGAATGATGGCCCGCTCGCCGCTCTTCAGTTCTTTGGTCGCTCCCGCCAGCTCATCCAGCCTCAGCCCCGCCTTGCGGCCCTTGTTGGCATCGGGTCCGTGGCAGCCGTAGCAGCGGTCGGACAGGATGGGACGCACGTCCCGGTTGAAGCTGACGGGCGCGGCCGCATCGGCGACGACCGCGCAAAGCGAAAGCAGGAGGGCAGGGGCGGTCCTCATCAGGTGTTATCTAAACAGAATCATGGAGAAAACCAAGAGGGGTAAACCGCTCATTTCACAAACGATGGGAAAAGAATCACCGCCCTGCCGCAGATCGCCATTCCTGCTCGAGTGCGGAGGCGTCGGGCGGACCGTCCAGCAGGAGGATGCGATAGCGCATCTTCAGACTGCCGCCGGGCCGGATGACGATCGCTGCCCACTTGACCGGAGTGAAGGCCACGAAGGGGTCCTTGGGATTGAAGCGCGTGTGCTGCTCAGGGCTGCCCGACAGATGCATTACGGCGAAGCCGGCCTGCCCGCTGGACGTGGGGCCGCCGAAATAGAACCAGCGTGCCTGCTCTCCGTCGCCCTTCATGCGGTCGGTCGTTCCGTTGGAGGTAAGAAAGCTCAGTCTGGCCGCTTCGGGGCGCGTGTGCACCCAGTCGGGTCGGCCTCTCAGGCCCAGGCCGCCGTAATGATGGGGCTTAAGGATCACTTCATGCCCGGTGACATTGTGATGCGTCACATTCAGGTCGAACCGATGCGCATCATTTCCGCCGGGAACTGGAGTGATCAGCCACGTCTCCCGGAGAACCGCGACTTCGCCCTTCGTCGAGACGGCAAAAGACTCCATTTCGCATTCCACCGACGCATTCTCCCTGACCAGTCTCGGTCGGCTTCGTACCCGCACTCCGCCCGTACCCTTGCCCACATTCCAGAAGTCCGGTTCGAGTCCGTTCGATTCCACGGCGGACCAGGCAGTCCAGATGCCGTGATGATGCGGATGATCCTTGGGGAAACTGTCGCTGAGCTCGACACCGGACGGTGTGAACAACGGATAAAGGAATCCCGAGCGAGCATAGGCGGGAGCCGCTCCTTCCTTCAGCACTCTGGCATGCTGGTAGGTCATGACGGCTCTCCCGTTCCGAAAGAAATGGACGTTCCCCTCGCCGTCCTGCTCGCATTTCCAATCCGACCTCACCACATCAGGGCGCTGCGAGGCCGTGCAAGCCATGAGAAGCAAGGATGCCAAGGTCGTGGGAATCAGCTTCATTGAGTTACCTTATGAGCGGTCTTCGGACGTTCACCCGTTTTATCGGGCAAATAGGGTTACAATCGTA
>CAZRPB010000055.1:0-3164 GCA_964601955.1 uncultured Klebsiella sp.
TCATTCGGGAACTTTCCGTAGAGGGCCTTCATGTCGACCGTGAGGAAGGTGACGTCCTTCTCCGTGAGCGGTTCCAGGAGGCGCCTCGTTTCCTCGCCGCCGCCGGTGATGAGCAGGGGGCGGCCTTTGAGCCGGCGCAGCCGGGCGACCGCCTCCTCGCGGTAGCGTGGCAGCGGGGACCCCCACTCCTGACCCTTCCATTCCTTCACCCCGTCGAAGTGGTCGTGGGTCCAGAAGGCCCGCCAGAGCCCGGCGATCTCGTCGTCATGGAGGCCGAGGAAGGAGACGCCGATGGCGCCGCGGGAGAATCCGCAGAGCGCGACCTTGCGAGGATCGCCGCCGAACTCCGCGCAGATCCTCGGCACGTTGGTCTTGGCGTAACGGACCGTCGCGTCCACGTCGCCCCACCAGGTGCGTTCGTTGCCCTTGCCGTCCTTGGCCACGTAGGGAAGGACCACCCAGATGGTCCGCCCGCGCATCAGTCCGTAGCCCAGGCCCGCGCCCTCGACTTCGCCGGTCGAGCCGGACGTCGGGAAATAATTTCCCGTGTATTCCACGATCACCGGCCAGCTGCGGCCGCGCGCCTTCCAGTCAGGCGTCCAGTCGTCCGGGAGGGCGATGACGTGCCGGACGCGGGTCCCTGAATATTCCGGCGCCGTCACGACCGCCCGGCGTCCGGCCTCGGGCTTTCCTTCAGTGAAGGCCGGCAAGGGGATGTCACCCGCTTGAGCGCAGGCCGCCATCAGGAGCATGCCGAGGCGGGCGCTCACGGCCGGGTCTCCTCGACGACCTGCGTGCGCGTCCAGAGGTCGTGCCAGGCGCGCCGGTCCTTGCGGAAGAGCGGCACGTGGAAGTTCACGATGCCCAGCAGCCCGAAGAACGGGTTGGGCAGGGCGAAGAAAGCCGACTTCCAGGCCGAGCGCATCAGGCAGGAGAGGAAGGGCGGCCGGCCGCCGCCGGGGATTTCGGCCGTGCGGAGCCGGAAGATGCGCTTGCCGAGCGTCGTGCCCATGAGCGTCTCCTGCGAGGTGAGCGCGGACAGCATGATCAGGAACGTCGTCGTCCCCAGATGCCAGCTCCAGGCGATCACCGCCTCGACGACCTCCTTCGGCGGGTTGAGGGCGTATTCCAGGATCCGGCGGCTAGAGTCCGAGGAGGGTGCGCTCAGCGAGCGGAAGTAGAGCTCGAAGAGCCCGTCCGTCCACTTCTGCTGCGCGGCGTAGGCGGCGAGCGCATCGGCGTCCGCCACCATCCCCGCGACCGCGTGGCCGCAGATGAACAGCGGGATGATGTCGGCGAGGCAGGCCAGGGAGCGCCAGCCGAAGCCGGCCGGCGTCGGCGGGATCGGAGGGGGCTCAGCCACGGGCGCGCTCGCAGGCCGTGAGCGTGTTCATCATGAGCATGGCCACGGTCATCGGGCCGACGCCGCCGGGCACGGGCGTGATCGCCTCGCATTTCGGCGAGACGGCGTCGAAGTCCACGTCGCCCACGATCCGGTAGCCGGCCTTCTTGGTCGCGTCCGGCACGCGGTTGATCCCCACGTCGATCACGACCGCGCCGGGCTTGACCATGTCGGCGGTGATGAAGCGCGGGCGACCGATCGCGGCCACCACGATGTCGGCCTGGCGGACGACGGCCGCGAGGTCCCTGGTCTTGGAATGCGCGATCGTCACCGTGCAGTCACAGCCCTTGGCGAGCAGCAGGGCGGCGGCCGGCTTGCCCACGATGAGCGAGCGTCCCACCACGACCGCGTGCTTGCCGGCGGTTTCCACGCCGGAACGGCGGAGCAGTTCGATGACGCCCGCGGGCGTGCAGGCCGCGAAGGCCCCGGGGAGTTCCTGCACCAGGCGTCCGATGCTCTGCGTGCTGAAGCCGTCGACGTCCTTGGCGGGTGAGACGCGGTTGAACACCTCGGTCTCGGGCAGGTGCTTCGGCAGCGGGGCCTGGATCAGTATGCCGTGCACGGAGGCGTCGGCGTTGAGCGCGTCCAGATGGGCGAAGAGCTCGGCCTTGGAGACTTCGGACGGGAAGACGGTGAGGCTGGCCTTCATGCCGACTTCGGCGGCCGTCTTCTGCTTCTTGGCCACGTAGGAGACCGAGGCGGGGTCTTCCCCGACGCGCACGAAGGCCACATGGGGGACGATGGGGGCCAGATTCGCGGCGCGCGCCTTCACTTCGGCGAGGACCTGCTGGGCGATGGCGTTTCCGTCGATGAGTCGCATGTCAGGCTCCCTTTTAGGGGCTTCCCGGCATGCAGGGCGAGCAAAGTCCTGCCCGCCGACTTTGCTCGCCCTCGGGGGCGGATTGCCACACAGATGGGCCGTGGCCTCCGAAGGACCCATGCGCATCCACAAGTTCCTCGCCACCGCGGGGGTCTGCTCTCGCCGTGAGGCGGAAAAGCTGGTCGCTGAGGGCAAGGTGACCGTGAACGGTCGTCCGGCCACGGTCGGGCAGCCCGTGGATCCGGCCGTCGATCAGGTGCGTTGCCGCGGGCAGCTGGTCAAGTCGGTCGCCCGCAGGGTCGTCCTGCTGATGAACAAGCCGAGGGGCTACCTTTGTACCAATGTCGACTCCCATGGCGGGCAGACAGTCTTCGACCTGGTCCCGCCCGAATTCGGCACCTTCCGTCTCTTCTGCGTCGGACGCCTCGACAAGGACTCCGAGGGCATGCTGTTGCTCACCAACGACGGTGACTTGGCCAACCGGGTCATGCATCCTTCGGGCGGCGTGATCAAACGATACGAGGTGACGCTCAACCGGGACTACGACCCGGCCCTGACGCCGCGCCTGCTCAAGGGCGCCGTCGACGAGGGCGAGCACCTGCGTTTCCGCAAGGTCATCCGGCTTCCGGACCACCCGGCGCACCTTGAGGTCCATCTCGATCAGGGACGCAAGCGGGAGATCCGGCGACTCTTTGAAATCTTCGGCTTCCACGTCAGGAACCTGAAACGTTTCCAGATCGGCGAGCTCGTCATGCGACGGATGCCTCCTGGGGACTGCAGACCCCTCTCCATCAAGGAAATAGGGATGATTTTCGACAAGTAGGGGAGGGGCTTGGGGTCTTGCCTTTGTGCGGAAGAGGCATTCAATGTTCAGAGCCCCCAAACGATGATAAGTCGGCTCGCCTTGCTTCTTCTGCTCACCTCGGCCGTCTCGGCCGGGCC
>CAZRPB010000055.1:3264-5878 GCA_964601955.1 uncultured Klebsiella sp.
CTCAAGTCATTCCCCGACCCGACGCAGGGCCCTGAGCCTTTCCAGATCGACTGGGTCAAGATCTACAAGCCCTGATTCTTTCCTCATCATGAACATCTCCCGATTCCTTCCTTTCGCCGCCGCGGCCGCCCTGGTCGCCGGGCCTGAGACCAGCATGAAGCTCGCCTTCGAGGACACCTTCAAGGCCAAGGTCCTCGACGAGGCCAAGTGGTCTTACGACAAGACCAATGTCCGTCTCGTGCAGGCCAAGGTCGGCTCGGAGACCAAGCAGGTCGTCAGCCTTGAGATCGTCTCCGCCGGCAAGCCCACGCTGTGGCGCAGCTCGACCCTGACCCCCAAGTTCACCGCGCCCCTCATGTACGTGGAGGCCTCCATCCGCATGCAGCAGACCAAGAACCGCTGGGCGGGCATCCGTCTTCGCACCGTGGATGACAAGAAGAACGGCGCGGGCGAGCTCTTCTTCGAGAGCAGGGGCGAGGACAATGTCCGCGTCTGGGCCACGGTCGTCAACGCGCAGACCGGCGGCGCGCAGCGGCTCGTCCCCGACAAGTCTCCGGTCAATCTCGACGGAGGCGCGGCCTACAAGAAGTTCAACCGTTACGGCCTGCTCTGGACCGAGAAGGCTGCCAAGTGGTACCTCAACGGACGTGAGGTGTTCACGCTCCGCCGCGACTTCTCCAAGGAGCCTCTCAACATCCACTTCTTCCACCATCTGCCCGAAGGCGGCGTGCTGCGGGAGTTTCCCAACCCCCAGCTGGGCCCCGAGCCCGTCCAGATCGAATGGGTGCGCGCCTACGTGAACAAGTGACCTTCCGACCATGAGGACCATCCCTGCGTTCCTGCTCTCCCTGCTCGCCGCCCTCTGCGTGGCGCAGAGTCCCACCAACGCCCGCAAGGTCGTCTTCGAGGACCAGTTCAACGGAGCCGCCATCGACACGTCGAAGTGGACCGTCAACACGCCGCAGCACGTCTCCATCAAGGGGGGCAAGGTCACGCTGGGTTTCAACATGACCCCTGAGGGGCCGCGCGGCGGTGGCATCAGCACCGTCGGCAAGTTCGAGCAGCAGTACGGCTACTTCGAGGTCAACCTCCGCTTCAACGCCTACCTCGGTCACCGCGGCGTCATCGGCGTGCGCACCACGAAGCAGGACGAGCTTCCCGGCGTCGCTCTGACCTTCCAGGGCGGCGGCCCCCGCGCATCCCCCTGGGCTCGCATCGCCACTGCCGCGGGCACCCGCGACTATCCTGCTGAAAAGCCGCTGGACAGCTATCTCCCCAGTTCCGGAGGTTCCAAGAGGTTCAACACCTACGGCATCCTCTGGACCGAAAAGGCCTACGTCTTCTACATCAACAACAAGAAGGTGATGCAGATCGAGAAGCCCGACCCCGTGAAGACGATGGCCTTGTCCATCCGTCACGACGCCCTCGAGTCCGACCGCAAGGACTTCAAGGAGAAGAACCTGCCCGACGACGTCGAGGTGGACTGGGTGAAGATCTGGAAATGAGTCCGTTCCGGATCATGCGTCACTTGCTGCTCCTGCTCTGCGCCGCCGTCCTCCCGGCCCAGAGTCCCATGGTCGGCCGCAAGGTCGTCTGGGAGGACCAGTTCAACGCCCCCGCCGTCGACGCCTCCAAGTGGAACGTCGGCAATCCCGAGCTGGTCAAGGTGGACAAGGGCAGGCTCGTCCTCGGCTTCCTGCAGACGCCCGGAGGCTTCGTCGGCGGCAACATCAACTCGCAGGGAAAGTTCAGCCAGCAGTTCGGCTACTTCGAGGCCAGCATCCGCTTCAACGCCTTCCAAGGGCATCGCGGCGCCTTCGGCATCCGTTCGGAGAAGATGGACGAGATCCCTTCGGGCACGGCCAAGTTCGAAGGGGCCGGTCTCGACCGCATGTTCCCCTGGGGGCGCTTCGCCAACGACCAGGGAAGTCGTGACGCCACCCCGCCGAAGTGGGAGGGCATCCTGACCGGAGGCAAGGGCTACAAGCGCTTCAACGAGTACGGCGTGCTCTGGACCGAGAAGGCCATCACTTGGTACATGGAAGGGAAGAAGATCATGCAGATCGACCGGCCCGACCCCTACAAGCCGATGGTCGTCTTCGCGACCCACTACTTCCTCGAGGACGACCGCAAGCACTTCAAGGAGAAGAGCCTCCCGGACAACGTCGAGATCGACTGGATCAAGGTCTGGAAGTGACCCTCGGTCTCTCTGAAAAGAGGTTTGCCTGACGCGCAGGGTGGGCATCCTGCGGAGGGACATGGCCGCGCCTTACGACAAGACCAACCCGTTCGCCGCCCGTCTCGTCGAACGGCGCAGGCTCAGCTCGCCCGCCAGCCAGAAGGAGACGGTGCATTTCTCCGTCTCCCTCGCGGGCAGCGGGCTGAGTTACAAGTGCGGTGACTCGTTGGGCGTGTTTCCGACCAACGCCGCCCCGGCCGTGGACGCCCTCCTGAAGGCCGCCGGCTTCTCCGGCTCGGAGCCGGTGCTCATCCCGAAGGACCCGGCGCCGATTCCCCTCCGCGAGGCGCTCTCGCGCCGGCTGGCCCTCAACGGTCCCACCTATAAGTTCGTCCATTTGCTTCATGACCGGGCGGGAGAGGCCGACCGCGCGCG
>CAZRPB010000055.1:5978-12720 GCA_964601955.1 uncultured Klebsiella sp.
GTCGCGGAATCGCACTTCGGGCTGCCCGCCGATGACTCCGTCCCCATCATCATGGTCGGTCCCGGCACCGGCGTGGCTCCCTTCCGAAGCTTCGTCCAGGACCGCGCCGCACGCGGCGTGCGCAGCCCCGCCTGGCTCTTCTTCGGGGACCAGCGCAAGGATCACGATTTCCTGTACGCGGACGAGTGGGCCGGGCACCTGAAGTCCGGCGCATTGACGCGCCTGGACACCGCCTTCTCCCGCGACCAGGAAGCCAAGGTCTACGTCCAGGATCGCATGCGTGAGAACGCCGCCGAGCTCTGGAAATGGCTCTCCGGCGGGGCCGCCTTCTATGTCTGCGGGGACGCCAAGCGCATGGCCAAGGACGTGGACTCGGCGCTCCATACCATCGTGGCGGAACAGGGCGCCATGACCCCGGAGGCCGCCGTCGAATGGGTCAAGCAGCTCAAGAAGGACGGCCGTTATCAGCGCGACGTCTACTGAGGACCGCTTCGCCGCTTGCCTACCGCCTGCGCCCTCGCACAAATCGACTCCGATGCATCTCACGCACTCCCCCCGCGTAGCCCTTGTCACCGGAGCCGGCCGGGGCATCGGCAAGGCCATCGCCGAACGCCTCGCGGCCCATGGGCACACCGTGCTCTGCGTGTCCAAGTCGGCCACCTGTGAGGCCGTCGCCGCCGACATCCTCGCCAAGGGGCTCAAGGCCAGGGCTTACCAGGTCGACGTGTCCGACCCCGTCGCGGTCGCCAAGGCCTGCGAGACGATCACGGCAGAGTTCGGAGCCGTCGAGATCCTGGTCAACAACGCCGGCATCACCCGTGACAAGCTGGTCATGGCCATGTCGGAGCAGGATTGGAACGACGTCATCTCCACCAACCTCTCATCGGCCTTCTACTGGGTGAAGGGTCTCGTGCGCCCGATGACCCGCAAGCGCTGGGGCCGCATCATCAGCATCTCTTCCGTGACCGGCGTGCAGGGTAACGCCGGTCAGGCCAACTACGCCGCCGCCAAGGCTGGCCTCCACGGCCTCACCATGACCCTCGCGCGTGAGCTTGCCGGACGTTCGATCACCGCCAACGCCGTGGCTCCCGGCTTCATCACCACGGACATGACCGACGAGCTGCCCGAGGAGGTTAAGCAGAAGATCCTTTCCTTCATCCCCCTGGGCCGTTTCGGCTCCGTCACCGACATCGCCGCCATGGTCGACTATCTCGCCTCGGAAGAGGGGGGCTACGTCACCGGACAGGTCTTTTCGGTTGACGGAGGGATGGCCATCTGACACCCCAAAACCAACAAAAACCTTCTCTTATGCCCGAAAACATCGAACAGCGCGTCAAGGACATCGTGAAGAAGCAGCTCAACGTCACCGACGACCAGCTGAAGCCTGAGGCCACCTTCCAGGGCGACCTCAAGGCCGATTCCCTCGACCTCGTGGAAATCATCATGGCTTTCGAGGATGAGTTCGGCATCCAGATTCCCGAGGACAAGGCTCAGGGCATCAAGACCCTGGGTGACGCCATCAAGCATCTGCAGGCTACCGCGACCAAGTGACCGCGCGGGTCCCGCCTAGGCCCGAACTGTGAGCGCCAATTCCAGCCAGTCCCGCCGGGTCGTCGTCACGGGCATCGGCACGATATCGGCCCTTGGCAGCACCCTCGATGAATTCTGGGGCTCCCTCACCAAGGGGCGCTCCGGAATCGGCCGTGTCACCCGCTTCGACCCGACCGACTTCCCCTCGAAGGTCGGCGCGGAGGTCCGCGATTTCGACCCCGGCAAGTACATGGACCCGAAGGAGGCCAAGCGCAATGACCGCTACACCCAGCTGGCCGTCGCCGCCTCCCGTCTCGCCATCGAAGACGCCAAGGTCGACACGTCCAAGCTGGTCCCTGAACGCTTCGGGGTGATCATCGGCTCGGGCATCGGCGGCATGGAGACCATCGAGAACCAGTCACGCGTGCTCTTCGAGCGGGGCCCGGGTCGCGTCTCCCCCTTCACCATCCCTTCTCTCATCGCCAACATCGCCGCCGGCGTCGTGGCCATCGAGTTCAAGGCCAAGTCGGTCAACTTCGGCGTGGTCTCGGCCTGCGCCTCCGGTTCCCACGCCCTGGGCGAGGCCCTCCGGCACATCCGCGACGGGCACGCCGACATCATGCTCTCCGGCGGCTCGGAGGCCGCCATCACGCGCCTCGGTTACGCCGGGTTCTGCAACATGAAGGCGATGTCGACCGACTTCAATGACACCCCTGAGAAGGCCTCGCGTCCTTTTGACAAGCTGCGCGACGGCTTCGTCATGGGCGAGGGCGCCGGCGTCCTGGTCATCGAGACCCTTGAGCACGCCCAGGCACGCGGGGCGAGGATCTACTGCGAGCTGGCCGGCTACGGCGCCACCTGCGACGCCTATCACATCACCGGACAGGATCAGGAGGGCAGGGGGCTGGCGCTCTGCCTGGACCGCGCCCTTTCCGAGGCGGGCGTTAAGAAGGAGGAAGTCGGCTACATCAACGCGCACGGCACCTCGACACCTATCAACGACCGTTGCGAGACCCTCGCCATCAAGCGCACCTTCGGCGACCACGCCCGCACGCTCTCCATCTCCTCCACGAAGTCGATGACCGGACACCTGCTCGGTGCCGCCGGCGGCGTCGAGGCCGCGGTCTGCTGCCTCGCCATCCACCACGGGGTCATCCCGCCGACCATCAATTACGAGAACCCCGACCCCGACTGCGACCTGGACTACACGCCCAATGTCGCCAAGACCCGCAAGGTCGACGTGGCGGTCTCCAACAACCTGGGCTTCGGCGGACACAACGCCTCCCTGGTGTTCCGCCGTCTCTGAGGTGAAACCTGGGGCGTTCCTCGGGGTATAAGCACTGACACCCCGATGAGCCTTCGCGCCGTTCCAGCCTTATTCCTTTGCCTGGCGGCCGCACTCCCCGCCCAGGAGACTCAGGAGGCCGCCCCTGCCGCCCCTGCGCCGGCGGTGCCCGTGAAGGTCGCTCCGCCCGCTCCCCCGGCCCAGATACGCCTTCGTGCGACCATCAGCCATCCCGACAAGAGCGGCAAGACCGAGGTGCTTTCGACGCCCTCCATCACGGCCGTCTCGGGCACGGAGGCCCGGGTCCAGATCCAGGCCAACGGCGGCAGGCCCGGTCCGGACGGAAAGCCGGCCGAGAACGCCTTGGAGATGTCGGCCACGCCGACTTACAATCCGGCGACGAATGAGATCACGGTGTCGATGCGCGTGGTCCTCAACACTCCATCCAAGCAGCCGGTCGATGAGAAGGAGGCCAAGAAGGAAGCCAAGCTCGCCTCCAAGGGCGGCACCTCTTCCGGACGCAAGGACGGCATTCCCTCGTTCTATTCGGCGCTGCCCAAGGAGAAGCTGTTCTCGCTGAGTGACTCCACCGGGACGCGTCGCTGGGTGCCGCTCGGCCGGGCCATCAACGGTTGGAAGCTCGAGTCCTACGACCCTGCGACCCAGATCCTGGTCATCACGCAGGGCGCAGCCAGGCATGAGCTCTCGCTCAACAAGTCCCTCATCTCCGCCAGCGCCACCGAGGTGAACACGACCGTGACCCTCAATCCCGGTCAGACCGTGCGCGTCGGCGGAATGGGCGGGATGGAAGTCTCGGTCTCCGCCGACCTTTCCCGCTGATCCTCCAGGGCGCGCCGCCACTCGGCGGCCTCTCCGCTTACGCCGTGGTTCGTCAGACCGAGTCCGATTTCGTCCGGCATCGGCTCCCGCACTGCGTGCCTCGGATCGGCCGGCAGGTCCGGCCGCGCCGCCCGGACGACCGCCCAGGCCGCCCAGGCGCGCCATTTCTTGAGGTCGGCCCGGTCGCCCTTCACGCGGTCGGCGAGATGCTGGTAATGCACCCTGGCGTTGCCGGTGAAGGCTTCGCTGGGCTGGGCGACCATCCATCCGACCGTCCGGTAGGGCATGGGGTAGTCGCGCAGCGCCTCATCGCCCGAGGGCACGTCGCAATACAGCGCACGGTCGACGGCCAGCAGGGCGCGGGCGGGGAGGCCGTCCAGCCAGAGCTGCTGGGCGTATTCCAGGCATAGGCGATAGAGCTCCGGGCCTCGGTCATTCCTCAGCGCATTCAGGTCGCGCCAGGAGAGCGGGCGGCCGCACGAGGGCAGGAAGGGGCAGGGCGTCGGCACGCGGCTCAGGGCTTGGCGTAGGGATTGGTCCGCTTCTCCGCACCCACGCTGGTCTGTCCGCCATGCCCTGGCAGCAGCGTCACGTCATCGGGCAGGGAGTAGATGCGGGCGCGGATCGAGGTCAGCAGCTGGTTCCAGTCGCCGTTGGGAAGGTCGGTCCGGCCGACCGATCCTTTGAATATGGCGTCGCCGACGAAGGCCAGTTTCTGGCCTGCCTCGTAGAAGAGGATGCTGCCGGGGCAGTGGCCCGGGACGTGCCGGATCTCGAACTTGTAGCCGCAGGTCTCGACGACGTCGCCCTCATCGACCCAGCGGTCCACCTTCACGGACCGGAAGTCGTCATCGGTCAGGGTGGGAATCATCGACCGGTAGCGATTGCGGTAGGCCTCGATGTTCTCAAGCAGTTCACGGTCGTCCCGATGGGCTACGACCTTGGCGCCGGCGGCCGCGAAAAGGTGGGCGTCGCACATGTGGTCCCAGTGTCCGTGCGTGATCAGCAGATGGGTGAGCTTCAGTCCCCGGCGGCCGATCTCCTCCAGCAGCAGGCGCCCCGAATCCTTGGGCGCGTCCACCACGCAGCAGTCAGGCCCGGACTCCGCCATGATGAGGTAGGCGTTGGTCTCGAAGGGGCCCAGGGCCGCGGAGGCGAGCTTCATGCGGCTCAGGCGCCGAAGGCGCGTCGCATGGCATCCTCCGCGCGATCGGGAGGGCGCACGGGCTTGAATTCGCGGTTCACGAAGGCGTGCACGGTGAAGCCCTCGACCAGCAGCTCGCCCTCACGCTCGACCCTGTACGTGAGCCGAAGGCGGGCCTTGGGCTTCTCGGCCAAGGTCACGGTGATGCGGACGCGGTCGTCGAATCGGGAGGGGCGGTGGTAGGTCAGGCCCGTTTCGAGCACGGGCAGCAGGAATCCTTCCTGTTCGAGTTCCCGGTAGGGGATGCCCAGCTGGTCGAGGAGGGCCACGCGCGCCATTTCAAACCAAGGCAGGTAATTGCCGTGGTAGGTCACGCCCATGGCGTCCGTTTCGGCGAAACGCACTCGGGTCTCCACGCTGGCTTCCGGCATGGCGTCTTTCTGGTCCCGTCGGGCCGGGTTTCCAATGCCAAACCCTGGGCTTTTGACGGCTTGCCCCGGCCTCGGTCCGGGGGAAGATGCGGCATGGGTCAGCGTGAGCGGTTCATTCTCTTCCTGGTCGGCGTCCTCCTCGGCGTGGGCCTGCTCTTCGGCATCAATTCCCGCTCGCAGCCGGAGCGCGACCGGCGCCGTCAGGTCCGTGACTCGCTCAATCTTCCGGGGATGATGTACGACTACGCGGCGACCTCGCGCGGTTTCTACGGTCATTACGTGAAGCATGAGTCGGTCGAGACCCGTGCCGACGGCTCGAAGGTCCGTTCCATCGTGACCGGCGGCCGTCGTCGATATGACGCCCAGGGGAGGGAGCTGCCTGAGGAGCACCTGCTGGTCCGTGAGACGTACGCCGCCGCCGTCGCCCTGGCCGAGGACGGCCCGGTCTCCGACTACGCCTTCCTCTTCGCGGACCGGATCGTCGTCACGCTCCGTCCCGGCCATAAGGCCGAGGAGGTCGTCCTGCCCTCCGGCGACGTCGCGTCGCCCGTCGAAGGACGTGCCGACCAAGCCTTGCTGCGCCTCGGCCGTTGGGTCGCCGCCTCGTCCGGACCGGACTGGTCCCGTCTTCCCGGTTTGCTCGACCAGGTCAGGGCCATGCCGGCCGTGGCGTCAGCTGATTTCCTGAGCATCGACTGGCGGGCGGAGTCCGACCTCATCCGCACCGAATCCGCTCGATGAGCCGCCCGTCCCTCAGTGACGGCGTCTTCACCACGCTCCTGAGCTTCGGCGTCAACGTCGTGCTGGCCGCGGCCAAGCTCAGCGTCGGCTTCATCGCCTCCTCCCAGGCCCTGATCGCCGACGGCGTCCATTCGCTCGTCGACCTCGTGACCGACGTGGCCGCCTACGTCGGGCTCAAGTATTCGGACCTTCCGAAGGATGAGGACCATCCCTATGGGCATCACCGCATCTCCACCCTCGCCGCGCTCCTGATATCGGCCGTCGTCCTGGCCTTCTGCGTCGGCCTGGCGTGGCAATCGGTCCTCGGTCTGGTCGACGGCGGCAGGCCTGTCGTCCCGGGCGTGGCCGCCGCCTGGGTCGCAGGCGTCGCGTTGGTCGTGAAGGAGGGTTTTTACCGCTATGCCCGGCGTCAGGCCGAAAGGCTGGGCTCCAGGCTCCTCATGGCCAACGCCGCCGACCACCGCGCTGATGCCGTCGCCTCGCTCATGGCCCTCGTCGCGGTGCTGGTCGCCAATCTCAGTGAGGACCTGGCCGGTGCCGACAACGTGGTGGGGCTGGTGCTGGCCGGTTGGCTCGGTTCAGAAGGGGTGAGGATCTTCCTCGGCGCCTGCTCCGACCTCATGGACCGGGCTCCGGCTGAATCGGTGCTCAAGGATCTCAGCGAGCACATCCTCGCCGCTCCCGGCGCCAAAGGATTCCACGCTTTCCGCGCCCGTCGCCTCGGCGACCGCTTCGAGGTCGATTTCCATCTGCAGGTGGCCGAGACCGCCA
>CAZRPB010000056.1:0-12327 GCA_964601955.1 uncultured Klebsiella sp.
GGAGGCTCGGTTGATCAGCCCGAGCCAGGAACGGCCAAGGGCCTGTGCAAAGGTGCAAAGGTGAAATAAGCAGGGGGCACGTGGGCACGGGGACATGGGGACAAGGGGCAGGGGCTGGCTGGCAAGGGGAAGACGCAGAGGCCCAGAGGCTCGGAGGCTCGGTTGATCAGCCTGAGCCAGGAACGGCCAAGGGCCTGTGCAAAGGTGCAAAGGTGAACAATACCAGAGACAGGGACAGGGGCAGGGACAGAGTTAGCTGGCAGGCTGGCTGCGAGGGCGGCTGACCGAGGGCGGTCAGCCCTACCCAAGACAGGAGGGCGCGACGTAGTCTAGCCCCTACGCTGCGGCCACCATGCGGCGGCCGGAGACAAGAGGCAACAGGTGCGCCCCATGCCGACGTGTCACCTGCGAAGCTTCGCTTCGCTCAGCGATTCATCGAGAGATGCTCGCGGAGGTAGTCGACGGTGCGGCGGACGGTGGCGTCGACTTCCATCTGGTTCGTCACGGTCTTGCGGGCGTGGATCACGGTGCCGTGGTCGCGGCCGCCGAAGGCCTGGCCGATGGAGACAAGGGACATGCCGGTCAGCTGCGTGGCGAGATACATCGCGATCTGACGGGGGAAGGCGATGTTCTGCATGCGCCGCTTGGACGTCATGTCGGACATCTGGATGCGGTAGTGCTCGGCCACCTTGCGCTGGATCACCTCGACGGTGAGCGTGTGGCTGGCCTCCTCGACGAGGATGTCATGGAGGAGCTTCTCGACCGTGGCGAGGTCGAGGGGCTTGCCGGTGATGCCGGCGAGGCCGGAGATGCGGGTGATGGAGCCCTCGAGGTGGCGGACGTTGCGGGCGATGCGCTGGGCGATGAACTCGGCGACCTGCGGGGGCAGCTCGAAGCCGCGGGCGGCGGCCTTCTGGCGCAGGATGGCGATGCGGGTCTCGAGGCCGGGGGCCGCGATGGACGCGACCATGCCCCACTGGAAGCGGGAGACCAGGCGTTCCTCGAGCTTGGCGATCTCGGAGACCGGGCGGTCGCTGGTGAGCACCACCTGCTTGTGGTTGTTGTGCAGCTCGTTGAACGTGTGGAAGAACTCCTCCTGCGTGGAATCCTTGCCCGCGAGGAACTGGATGTCGTCGATGAGGAGCAGGTCGAGCTCGCGGTAACGACGGCGGAAGGCGGCGATGGTGCCGGACTGCAGCGCGGCGATGAAATCGTTGGTGAAGGTCTCCGAGGAGATGTAGGCGATGCGGGCCTGCCGGTTGGCGGCGTAGACCGAGTGGGCGACGGCGTGCATCAGGTGCGTCTTGCCGAGGCCGGTGGGTCCGTGGATGAAGAGCGGATTGTAGAGGTGGCCGGGGTCCTTGGAGACCGCGAGCGCGGCGCCGTGGGCCATCTGGTTCTCGGGGCCGACGATGAAGTTCTCGAAGGTGTTGCCGGCCTTGATGGCGGGCGCGGCAGCCGAGGCGGGCAGACGCGAGACGCGGGACGGCGCGGGAACCGGCGCGGAGGCGCGGACGTCACGGGCGCCGGCGGCGACCTTGAGACGGTAGTCCATGTTGCGTCCGGCGGAGAGCGTGAGCTGCTTGCGGAGCGTCTCGGCGAAGTTGCCGGTGATCCAGGCCTCGTTGAGGACCGAAGGCACCTCGAGCACGAGGACGTTGCCGTCAAGGATCTCGACCGGCTGGAGATTGGAGAACCAGGTCTCGTAGTCGGCCTTGTTCAGCGTGCTGCGCAGTTCGGACTTGGTGACTTCCCAGAGGGAGGCGGGATTGACGGAAGGGGACATGAAGAAAGGGGGAAGGTTGAGAAAGGTTGTTCACAGGGGCTTGTTAAGCCCGAAAGTGGGGAAAATGAGGATTGTCGGTGAGGGGAGACTGACCCGGGTCTTGGTCGCACCTTCCGTGCCACGGGCCGGAAGTGCTGGATATGAGACACAAGTCGTTGATTTTTAGCGGTTAGAGAATGGTTTAGGACGGGCCCGGCGGGCCGGTGTGGAAAAGAGGGGGATGGACGATCCGAGGGGTGCGGACCGCGCCCGTGTTTGTGCGGGTCGTCACACGACCGACAAGTTGAAGCCCTCCACAGGATATTCACACCGCCTTTGGTGATAAGAAAACCAAGGTTGCTGTTGCACGCATGTCACCGTGCCGTCGCACCCTTGGAAACGTTGCTCGGAATCAATGCGTGAGACCGAGCAGATGCTCGTCACGCGCGCGGCGGAGGTCGTCCACCGTCAGGCAATGACGCAGCCGGTCGCGGACCTTGCGGCAGCCGGGCAGCCCCTGCGTGAGCGGAAGCAGACGGTCGAGCATCCAGCGCACATCGCGACGTCCGAGACGGTCCGCGTGGGCTTGCAGAGTCAATTCCGCGAGCCTGATCATGCATTCCCAGCGTTCAGCGGCGCCGGTCGACTCCGTGCCCCCTTCCCTGCCCTCCATGGCGGCCTTGATGCGGGCGAAGACCCAGGGATCGCCGAGGGCGGCGCGTCCGATCATGAGCCCGGAGACCTTGGTTTCCTCGAAACGGCGCAGGGCCGAGGCCCCGTCGCGCACGTCGCCGTTGCCGATGACCGGGATGCGGACCGCTTCGGCGACCTGGGCGATCCAGCCCCAGTGGGCTTCGCCGGAGTAGCCCTGTTCGCGCGTGCGGCCGTGGACCGCGAGGGCCTCGACCCCCAGTTCCTCGAGCCGGCCGGCGACCTCGACCGCCACGATCGTCGCGTGATCCCAGCCCAGGCGCATCTTGGCCGTGAGGGGCGTCTCCGGGATGGCGTCCTTGACCGCTTTGACCACGTCGAACAGCAGCGGCGTGCAGCGGAGCAGCCCCGAGCCGGCGTTCTGTTCGATGACCTTGTGGGCCGGGCAGCCGAAATTGAGGTCGAGGAAGTCGGGCCGCATCCGATCGCAGACCATGCGGGCGGCGCGGGCCATCGAGCCGGGCGTGGCGCCGAAGATCTGGACCCCCATCGGGCGTTGGGATTCCGTGAAGTCGACCATGTCCCAGGCCTTGGCGTTGTCGCGCAGCAGGGCCTCCGACTGCACGAATTCCGTGACCATCACGTCGGCCCCCTGCTCCTTGCAGAGCTGCCGGAACGCGACGTCCGTCCGCTTGGCCATCGGGGCCAGGTAGAGCGGACGGCGACCGGGGCCGAACCAGGGCAGACGGGGGGCCGGGCGCGTCACGGACCGGCCTCCTTGCGGCGGAGCTCGGCCCGGAGCGCCTTCCAGCGGGCGAGACGTTCGGCCAGCTGGACTTCCGCGCCGGCCGAGCCCGGGCGGAACAGCTCCAGAGGCCGTGTGAGGTATGCCTGTCCGCTGATGCCCTCGGGGAATTCGTGACTGTAGCGGTATTCCGCGCCCTGCCCCAGCTTGCGGCCCACCTGCGTGTGCGAGTCCTTGAGGTGGAGCGGGACCTCCTGACGCGGGCGGGAGCGCACCTCGTCCTTGGCGGCGCCGATGGCGAGCGTGACGCTGTTGCTCTTGGGGGCGAGGGCCAGGAAGAGCGTCGCGTGGGCGAGCGCGTATTCGCATTCCGGGAGCCCGACCGTCTCGCAGGCCTGGAACGCGGACGTCGCGACCCCGATCGCGCGCGAATCGGCGAGCCCCACGTCCTCCGAGGCCGCGATGACCAGACGGCGCGCGATGAAGCGGGGGTCCTCCCCGCCCTCGAGCATGACGAAGAGCCAGTAGAGCGCAGCGTCCGGGTCGCCCCCGCGGACCGACTTGATGAAGGCCGAGGCCGTGTCGTAGTGGTCGTCCCCGCCGTCGTCGTAGCGGACCCGGCGTTCGCGCGCGAAGGCGGCGACCGCCGCGTCATCGATGGCGCCGAGCGCCGGGGCCGAGAGCGCGAGCGTCTCCAGGCAGTTGAGCGCGCGGCGGAGGTCACCCGAGGCCATCTCGGCCACCCGGCGGAACACCTCGCCCGAGGCGCGGACCCCGAGACGACCCAGCCCCCGTTCCTCGTCGCTGAGCGCGCGGGCGAGGAACACCGCGATCTCCTCCGGCGTGAGCGGGTCGAGACGGAACAGGTGGCTGCGGCTGAGCAGGGCCGGCACCACGTAGAGACCGGGATTGTGCGTCGTGCAGCCGATCAGACGGACCGCGCCCGCCTCGACGTCGGGGAGCAGCAGGTCCTGCTGGGACTTGTTGAACCGGTGGATCTCATCGACCACCAGCACCGTCTTGCGGGACGGGTGGCGGCGGGCTTCCGCGAGCACCTCGCGCAGTTCGGCGGCGCCGGAGAGCACCGCGTTGACCCGGACCACGTGGGAGCGCGTCTCCGCGGCGATGACCTCGGCGAGCGTCGTCTTGCCGCAGCCCGGGGGGCCGTAGAAGAGCAGCGAACCGAAGCTGTCCGCGCGGATCAGCCGGGGCAGGAGCGCGTCCGGTCCGAGCAGCGCAGCGTGGCCCACCACCTCGCCGAGTGAGCGTGGGCGCATGCGTGCGGCCAGGGGCCGGCGGGCGGCGGGCACCTCGGCCGCCTCCTCGCGGCCGAGCCCCGGCAGCGGCTCATCGGCCCCTGTGCCGCGTCCCGCCACGGATCACTTCTTCTCCGGCGCGAACGGCACCGTGTGGCAGTAGGGCTTGGTGCCCTTGCGCACGTAGTAGTCCTGGTGGTATTCCTCGGCCTTCCAGAAGACCTTCTCCCCCTCGACCTTCGTGGCGATCGGGTCGCGGAACACCTTGGCCTTCTCGAGCGCGGCCTTCACCTCCTCGGCCACCTTGCGCTGCTCGTCCGAGTAGGTGAAGATCACCGAGCGATACTGATCGCCGTGGTCGGGGCCCTGGCGGTTGACCTGCGTCGGGTCGTGCATGCGGAAGAAATATTCCACGAGGGTGCGGTAGGAGACCTTGGCCGGGTCGAAGACCACCTGGATGACCTCGGCGTGGCCCGTGTCGCCGTCGCAGACCTGGCGGTAGCCGGGGTTGAGCACGTGGCCGCCGGCGTAGCCGCTGACCGCGTCGACCACGCCGGGGATCTTCTCGTACTGGTATTCGACGCCCCAGAAACAGCCGGCGCCGAACATCGCCTTCTCGAGCTTGGGATTGTCCTTCATGTTGGGTGCGGGGGAAACGGGGGCGGCGGCGCAGAGCGCGGCGACGAGGAGCGGGAGCAGGCGGAGGGCGAGCTTCATGGCGGAAAGAGGCACCCCGGCAACCTAGGCGCATTTCCCGCCTTAGGCAAGGGCGGGGACCTCAGCCTGCGATGGCGCGGAGGGCCTCCGAGAGCGACTCCGGGGCGGCCGGGGCGTGCGTGGCGCCCTTCTGCGGCACCAGGTAGAAGGTGTCGAGCGCGATGCCCTGTTCCGTGGCCACGTTGGCGAACGTGATCGCGTAGCCCGCGTGGCGGATGGCCCGGCCGAGCCGGTAGAGCAGCCCCAGACGGTCCGTGCACTGGACCTCGGCGACCGTGCGGCCCAGGGCCGCGTCGTGGTAGACCTCGACCGACGTCTCCATCTGGACCCGGGTGCGGCGACGGGGGGCCGTCTCGAACGCGCGGGCCTCGGCCTGAGCGACTTGGGAGAGCAGGTCCGCGCCGCCGAGGAGCGATTCCGTGAGCGCGCGTCCGAAGGCGGACTTCGACTCCCCTTCCCGGCCCGCGGGAAGATTGACCCGGAAGAAGTCGATGGCCACGTCGTCCGCGCGCGAGAACGCGTGGCACGAGACGATGTTGATGCCCGCGACCGCGAAGGCGCCGGCCAGCCGGCTGAAGAGGCCTGCGCGGTCCCAGGTGACGACCGTGACCGCGGACTGGCCCGCGCCCACGTCGTCGACCCATTCCACGATCGGCATGAGCGACTCCTCGGCGTCGGCGATGTACACCGTGGCGATGAGCCGGTGGATCATCTGGAGGTGGTGGGCGGCCTCCTCCGCCGAGGCGTGGAGCAGGTAGCCGTCGGGCATGCCGGAGAAATGGGCCTCCAGCTCGTCGGCCCCGACCCGGTCGCCGACCAGCGCGCGCGTCTCCTCGCGGAGCCTGGCGCGCTCCTCGCCCACGTCGGGGCCGGGGACCCCGGAGAGCTTGGCGAGCGCGCGGCGGTAGAGCGTGAAGTGCTGCCCGTCCTTGAAGTCTGTCCAGAGGTCGGGCGAAGTCCCGAGCGCGTCGCAGCGCGTGTGCACGTAGAGGTAACGTAGGGTCTGCTCGTCCCCGCAGAGCGCCGCGAACCGGTCGACGTTGGCCGGGTCGTCGATGTCATGCCGCTGCCAGTAGATGCCCATCGTCAGGTGGAGCCGGACCACCGCCGAGGCGAACTCGCGCTCCCGGGCGTCGAACCCGAGACGTTCCAGCACCGCCTCGGCGACTGGCGCGCCCCGTTCCGCGTGGCCCGCGATCCCGTCGACCTTGCCGATGTCATGGAGCAGCAGGATCGCGTAGAGGAGCGAGGGCGCCTCGCAGCCCAGCAGCACCTCGCGGTAGCCGCGGTCGACGTCCGTGCCGCCCTCGTAGATCGTGTCCAGCTCCCGCAGGCAGCGGAGCGTGTGCACGTCGGCCGTCCAGCGGTGATAGAACTCGAACTGCACCAGGCAGTGCATCCCGCGGAACTCCGGCAGCAGCCGGTAGAGAAGCCCGTGCTCGCGCAGCGCGTCGAAGGCCCCGTGGACCCGGCCCGCCTCCGTGAGCATGGCGCGGACCGCGCCCGTCGAGGAATCCGATGACGCGACCTCGGGCGTCAGCAGGTGGGCCCGTTCGCGGACCAGGACCGAGAGCGCGCGGTCCGGGCGGGCCTCGTGGACCTGGCAGAGACGGAACAGGCGGACCAGCCGGGCCGGATCCTCCTCGAAGACCAGCCGGTGTAGCGCGGAGGCGACCCCGCCGGGCGTGATGCGGAAACCGTCGGCCTCGAGCGGACCTCCCCACCCTTCCGGCTCCACTTCGCCGAGCACCCCGGACTCCACCAGCTGCACGCAGCGTCGCACGTGATCCGCCGCGTCGAAGTATTCGCGCATCATCGCGCCGATCCGTTCCTTGAGCGAGCCCGGGTAGCCGAGCCCCTGCGAGACCGCGTCCTGCCGTTCGAGCGACAGCTGTTCCGTCGGCCGCGTCGACTGGAAGTGAAGCTCATGACGGAGCCGCAGCAGCGTGTCGCGCGCGCGGACGAACTTCTCGCAGTCCCGCTCCGGGATGAGGCCGGAGAGACGCAGCCCTTCCGGACCCGCGGCGCCGGAGTGGAGCCGGGCCAGCCAGAGGCAGCCCTGGACGTCGCGGAGCGCGCCGACCCCGTTCTTCAGGTCGGGCTCCTGCAGGTACGCGCTGCCGCCGGCCTTCTCCCTGCGGCGCCGCTGCGAATCGACCAGCGTGCGGGCGAACGGGATGACCGAGGTGCCGGAGGCGAGCGGGCCGACCCCTTCCGTCAGACGGCGGAACGGCGCGCGGTCCCCGCAGATCGGACGGGCCTCGAGGAGCGCCACCCGCAGGTAGAGGTCGTCGACCGCGTGCGTCAGGCATTCCTCGACCGTGCGGACCGACTGCGAGAGCTTCAGCCCCAGGTCCCAGAGCGGGTAGAGGATCGATTCCACCGCCGCCTTCGATTCCGGCGAGTGGGAGGGCACCAGCACCAGCAGGTCGACGTCGCTGAGCGGGCAGAGTTCCGCGCGACCGTAGCCGCCCGTCGCGACCATCGAGAGCGCGGCGGCCGGGGCGCCCGCGCGGGCGTGGAGCGACTCCACGACCAGGTCGACCGCATCGGAGCGCAGCCGCGCGACCGCGGAGGCGGGGACCCCTTCGCGGTGCGCGTCCAGCTGGGCCTGACGGGCCGCGGCGAGGAATGAGCGGGCGTGCGGGACCAGGTCGGCCGGGGCGCCCTGCCCTGACGTGAGCGAGCATTCCAGCGCAGCCTGACGGATGCGGAGCGCGAAAGGAGCCGGGTCGGCGGGCATCGCCGAGCAACCTGACCGCAAGCCCAGCGGCCTTCAAGGGAGATTGCCAACCCTGAAGCCCCGTCCAACTTCGGGGACATGGAGCAAGCCTTCGCCGACCTCTGGGCACAGCTGCACAGCGCCGAGGGCCTCCGTCGCACCATCGAGTCGGGCGGCCTCGCGCTGATGGTCCTGATCATCTTCGCCGAGACCGGACTCCTGGCGGGCTTCTTCCTGCCCGGCGACTCCCTGCTCGTGACCGCGGGCGTCCTGTCCGTGGCCAACGGCGGCCGCCCCGAGCTCTTCGACCCCTGGGTCCTGTGCCTCACCCTGACCTGCGCAGGCGTGGCGGGCGACCAGACCGGGTACTGGCTCGGGCGCAAGTATGGCGACACCATGGAAGGCCGGCCCGACACCTGGTGGTACAAGCGCCGTCACCTCGACGAGGCCCATGATTACTTCGCCAGGTATGGCGCTGCGGCGATCATCCTGGCCCGCTTCGTGCCCGTCATGCGCACCTTCGTGCCCTTCGCGGCCGGCATGGGCCGCATGGAGCGCGGTCGCTTCGTCGTGTGGAACGCCCTCGGCGGCGTCCTCTGGGTGTGGTCGCTCGTGTGGCTGGGCCATTACATCGGCGGCACCCCGCTCGCGGACAAACTCCACAAAGTCATCCTGATCGTCGTGGCCGTCTCCCTCCTCCCCCTCGCCTGGGCCTTCGCGAAGCGGCTCCTGCGGCGTTAGACAGCGGGGATCCAGAAGCGGAACGTCGTGCCCCCGGGGCCCGTCGACTCCACCGAGATGTCGCCGCGGTGATCGCGCAGGATGCGCTTCACGATGGCGAGGCCCAGCCCCGTGCCGTCCTCGCGCGACGTGAAGAACGACTCGAAGATCTTGGGCATGATGTCGGCCGGGATGCCCGTGCCGGCGTCGGCGACCCGGACCGAGACCGCCGGACCCTGCGGGCCCTCCTCCCGGGTCACCCGGAGGTCCAGACGGCCCCCGTCGGGCATCGCCTGGAGCGCGTTGAGCATCAGGTTGAGGAAGACCTGCTGAATCTGGCCCGGGTTGCCTTCGACCTTGGCGGAGAGCCCGTCCCCGGAGACCGTGACCCGCACCCTGCCCTGCTCCAGCTTGAGCCGCAGCAGCATGGCCGCGTGTTCGGCGGCCTCGCGCAGGTCGATGGACGTGAACGCTCCGGACTGGGAGCGGCTGAGCCCGAGCACACGGGAGACCACCCCCTCCATGTGGGCGATCTTCTCGCGCATCACCCCCAGGTCCTCCTGCTTCGGGTCGTCGGGCGAGAGCCCCTGGCCGAGCGTGTCCGAGAGCAGCTTCATGACCGTGAGCGGATTGCGGATCTCGTGGGCCACCTCGGCGGAGAGCAGCCCGAGGGCCGTCAGGCGTTCGCTGCGGCGCAGACCCGCCTCGACCGTGAACACCTTGGAGTAGAGCCGGGCGTTCTGGAGCGCCGAGGCTCCGAACGAGGCGAGCGCCGAGACCAGGTGCCGGTCGTCGTCGGAGAAACGGTGGGCGCCCGGCGAGACCGTGAGCAGCACCCCGAGCGGCTCGTCCTCGAAGCGCACCGGCACCGCGAGCATCGAGCTGGAGGCCACCGGTTCGACCAGCTTGGCGAAGAGCATCTCCTCGGACTTGCCGAGGACCGGGATGGCGACCGGGCGCAGACGGCGCACCACCGTGCCGAGCGAAGAGGCGTTGAGCGCGACCCGCGGACGCATCTCCGAGGCGCCGAGGTCGCCGTCGAAACCGGCGAGCACGAGCTCCTCCCCTTCCAGATTGTAGTACGCGCCGGCGCGGGCGGAGAGGAGCGCACGGGCCGAGCGGGCGAGGTCGGCGCGGATGCCCGGCTCATCGCGCTCGCGGGCGAGCCCCTGGGCGGACTGAAGGAGCGACTCCAGCTGAGCGGCCTTGGAGCGCAGCTGGCGGAGCAGCCAGATGCGGCCGACCGCCTTCGAGGCCTCGTTCGTGAGCAAGGCGAGGAAGGACATGTCCTGCTCCGTGAACGCGTCCAGGCGGTCCGAGTCGCAGTTCACCACCCCGATGACCGTGCCCATGAGCTCCATCGGCACCGCGAGCTCGGAGCGGATGCCCTTGCGGATCTCGACGTAGCGGGGATCCTTGGAGACGTCCGGCACGCGCTGCGGACGCGCGTTGAGCGCGACCCACCCCGTGATGCCCTCCCCCTGGGCGATGACCCGCTTAGCGGACTCGGCACCGAGCCCGTTGGAGACCTCGATGCGGAGCGCGCCCGTGGCCGGCTCGACCAGCGCGATCGAGGCGCTGGAGGCCTGGAGCGTGTTGACCACCTCGGCCAGGATGAAGTCGAGCGCCTCGCGCGGGTCCTCGGTGGAGTTGACCACCGCTCCGACGCGGTAGAGGCAGTCCAGCACGCGGGCGTCCCCGGGACGTTCCTGCGGTGGGCGGGAATGGGGCATCGCTCAGAGCGAGTGGTCCATGTCGAGCGCCGGGGCGTCGACCGAGGCCCGTCCGACCACCGTGGCGGGCACGCCGGCCACGCTCGTGTGGGGCTCGACATTGCGGAGCACGACCGAACCGGCGCCGACCTTGGCGCCTTCGCCCACCGTGATGTTGCCGAGGATCTTGGCGCCGGCGCCGATGAGCACCCCGGAGCGGATCTTCGGGTGACGGTCGCCGCGCTCCTTGCCCGTGCCGCCGAGGGTGACCTCGTGGAGGAACGAGACGTTGTCGGCGACGATCGTGGTCTCACCGGCCACGAATCCCGTGGCGTGGTCGAGCAGGATGCCCACGCCGAACTTGGCGGCGGGATGGATGTCGACCGCCAGGCGCTCGGAGGCCAGCGCCTGCAGGTGGAAGGCCAGGTCGCGTCGGCCCGCGCGCCAGAGCGCATGGGCGAGCCGGTGGATCGAGATCGCGTGGAAGCCCTTGTACCAGAGGAACGGGGCGAGCGCGTGTTCCGTGGCCGGGTCACGTTCGAGCGTGGCGCGGATGTCAGCGCGCATCTGGGCGAGCGCCTCCGGATCGAAGGCGAGCGCGTCGGCGAGCGCGCGTCGCAGGAGCGGCAGCGCGTCTCCCGAGGGGGAAAGCCGCTCGGAGAGACGTTCGACGACCGCCTCGCCCAGCGAGGCGCGGTCGAGGATGAAGCGCTTCAGGGCCGGCGCGAGGACCGGTTCGGCGGCGGAGACCTTCTCGGCGCGGGAGCGGAGCTCCGCCCAGAGGGAGGCCTCAGTGGCGCAGACCAGGGCTATGGAACGGGCGTCGGCCATCGGTTCGGGACCCCAGACCAATCGCCTTCCGGTGCCATTTTTGCAACCCGCTAGTCAAAATAGCCGTTTTTAAACGAATAAAGGGGGGTGGGTGGAACCTGGCGTCGTCGGCGGGGTTGAAATCTGCGTATCACCGCCTAAACACCAGAACCCTCACCCCCAACATCCATGCGCATCCTCACCACCCTCCTCGCCGCCCTCGTGGCCGTCGCGTCCTACGCCGCGCCCGAAGTCGGCCAGCCCGCTCCTGCCTTCACCGGCAAGACCCTCGACGGCAAGACCGTCAGCCTGTCCGACTTCAAGGGCAAGACCGTCGTCCTTGAGTGGTACAACCCCGGCTGCCCCTACGTGAAGAAGTACTACCAGCCCGGCAAGATGCAGGCCTGGCAGAAGGAGCACATCGAGAACGGCGGCGTCTGGCTCGTCATCAACACCGGCGGACACAAGCTTGAGAACGCCACCTACTACCCCGGCACCGTCATCCAGGACGAGGACCAGAGCATCGGCCGCGCCTACGACGCCAAGACCACCCCTCACTGCTTCGTGATCTCCCCTGACGGCAAGCTCGCCTACAAGGGCGCCATCGACAGCGGCAAGACCACCAAGTCCGACGAGATCGAGAAGTCCACGAACTACGTCCAGGCCGCCGTCAAGGCCGTCAAGGAAGGCAAGGCCCCTGAGGTCTCCTCGTCGAAGCCCTACGGCTGCGGCGTGAAGTACAACAAGAACTGAGCCCTCGCTCAGTCCTTGGAAGAAGAAGGGCGTCCGCAAGGACGCCCTTCCTGTTTGCCGGGCCGGATCCGGTCAGGCGACGCCCGTCGCGCGCAGCACCTTGGCGTGCACCTCATCGTTGCGCAGGAAGGGTGGGAAGAGCGAGGCGCCGGGACCGATGGCCGCGAACTCCACCGGCTCCGCCGTGTGGTTCTTGCTCGTCCAGGAGATCCCGACGTATTTCACCAGAACCTCGTTGAGCCCCTTGAGCGAGACGACCTTGGGAGCGTCGGCCGCGGAGAAGTCCAGCCCCGTGGCCTCGCGGGCCGCGGCGAGGAACTTCTTCGGGTCGAGCCCCTTCGTCTGACGGCCCAGCGTCTCCTGGGAGCGGTTGAACTTGAGCAGACGGCGGAAGGCTTCCGTCGTGCCTTGGTAGGCGGGGGCCTTGCCGGCGAAGTCCTCGCTGCCGACCCCGTTGAGCTGCATGCCGCCCGTGG
>CAZRPB010000057.1:0-12171 GCA_964601955.1 uncultured Klebsiella sp.
AAGGACCCTCCCATGGCTGGTCGAACCTCATGACGACTCCTTCGTCGCGCGGCTGATGCAGACGCAGAGCGGCGCCCTTGGACTCGGCCACCAAGTGCAGGTCGAAGAACGGCTCCAGCCGGGAACCGAGATCGAGGACCGAGCCAGCCTGAAGCCAGGCAGCCATCGCCGTGGCCGTTGCTACGAAGAAAGCTTTCATGGGGTGACCTTGAACTTATGCACCCGGGAACCGTTGAAAACCTTAGCGTCAGCCTATCAAGCACTTAGGCCCTTAAATAGGCTTAAAATGGCTCTTTTCACGGGTTTTAACTTGATATTTAGAGTCATTCTAACTCTTTCACGTTTAGAATGAGTCAAAATCTCAGCGAAGCCGACCTCTCCCACCTGCAAGATGCCCTCAGCCGCAGCGGACAGAAGGTGACCCCCCAGCGCGAGACCGTGTTCAAGGTGCTCCTCTCCAAGCGCGACCACCCGACCGTGGACGAAGTCTACAACCGGGCCCGCGAGGCCATGCCCGGGCTGTCCTTGGCGACCGTCTACAACTGCCTCGAGACCTTCGTGGGCTGCGGCCTCGTGCGTCAGGTCAACCACGAGCGCGAATCCACCCGCTACTGCCCGAACCTGGCGCCTCACGCGCACTTCCGCGACAAGGCCACCGGGCGCGTGCACGACATCGACCTCCCGCCCGAGGTCCTGAGCAGCCTGCGTTCCATCCTGCCGCCCGGCTTCGATTCCGAGACCATCGAGATCAGCTTCCACGGACGCACCCAGGCCAAGGACGGCCACGCCAACTGAGAACCCATTCCATGCCCGACTCACTCGTCATCCGGAACCTCCACGCCTCCGTCGGAGACCGTCCGATCCTCAAGAACTTCAGCCTCACCGTGCCCAAGGGCGAGGTGCACGCCATCATGGGGCCCAACGGCACCGGCAAGAGCACCCTCGCCAAGGTGCTGGCCGGCCACCCAGACTACACGGTGCAGTCCGGCGAAGCCCTGGTCGACGGACAGCCCATCCTCGGCCTCGAGCCCGACGTCATCGCCCGAGCGGGGCTCTTCCTCGCCTTCCAGTACCCGAGCGAGATCCCCGGCGTCACCATCGCCAACTTCATCCGCGCCGCGCTCGTCGCCCGCCAGGCCAAGGGCGCGCCCTTCGACGCCAAGGCCTACTACGCCGAGCTCTACGCCAAGATGGACGCCCTGAAGATGGACCGGAAGTTCACCTCCCGCTTCGTGAACGAGGGCTTCTCCGGCGGCGAGAAGAAGCGCTGCGAGATCCTCCAGCTCATGATGCTCAAGCCCCGCTACGCCGTGCTCGACGAGACCGACTCCGGCCTCGACATCGACGCGCTGCGCATCGTGTCCGAGGGCGTGAACGCCATGCGCGGACCCGACACCGGCTTCCTCGTCATCACCCACTACCAGCGTCTCCTGGACTACATCGTGCCCGACCGCGTGCACATCATGTGGGACGGGCACATCGTGCACAGCGGCGGCAAGGAGCTCGCCCTGGAGCTCGAGGAGAAGGGCTACGACTGGGTCAAGAAGGAGCTCGCCCACGCCTGAGGCCATGGCTGACCTCGACCAGGACGAACGGGCCCAGCGGGAGGCGATCGACGTCGACCGCTCCAAGGGCGACTTCAAGTACGAGGAGGACTACGCCTACGACGCGGGCGTCGGGCTCAATCCCGGCGTCGTCGACTACATCTCCAAGGTGAAGGGAGAACCCGAGTGGGTGCGCGAGTTCCGCCACCGCTCCCTCGGGGTCTTTGAATCGATGCCCATGCCCACGCACTGGGCCACGGACGACCTCGACAACATCCGATTCCAGGAGATCCGCTACTACCTCGCCAAGGGGCAGAAGGCCAGCCGCACATGGGAGGAGGTGCCCGACGACGTGAAGCGCACCTTCGAGCGCCTGGGCATCCCCGAGGCCGAGCGCAAGTTCCTCGCCGGCGTCGAGGCGCAGTTCGACTCCGAGGCCTCCTACTCACGCATGAAGGAGGAGCTCGAGAAGCAGGGCGTCATCTTCTGCGGCCCCACCGAGGGGCTGCGCGACCACGCCGAGATCTTCCGCCGCTGGTTCGGCAAGGTCATCCCCGCCGGCGACAACAAGTTCGCAGCGCTCAACTCGGCCGTGTTCTCCGGAGGCTCGTTCATCTACGTGCCCAAGGGCGTGAAGGTGGCCCAGCCCCTGCAGGCCTACTTCCGCATCAACGCCCAGAACTTCGGGCAGTTCGAGCGCACGCTCATCATCGCCGACGAGGGCGCGGAGGTCACCTACATGGAGGGTTGCACGGCCCCCAAGTTCGAGACGGCCACCCTGCACTCGGCCGTCGTCGAGCTGGTCGCCCTCAAGGGCGCCAAGATCCAGTACGTCACCGTCCAGAACTGGTCCTCCAACGTCTTCAACCTCGTGACCAAGCGCGGGGTGGCCGAGGAGGACGCCGAGGTCCGCTGGATCGACTGCAACATCGGCTCACGCCTGACCATGAAGTATCCCGGCGTGGTCCTGCGCGGGAAGCGCGCCCGCGGCGAGGTGCTCTCCATTGCGCTGGCCAACGACGGCCAGCACCAGGACACGGGCGCCAAGATGATCCACGCGGCGGACGACACGACGTCCAACATCATCGCGAAGTCGATCTCGGTGGGCGAAGGACGCTCCACCTACCGCGGTCTGGTGCACATCCCCCGCACGCTGCGCAACTGCCGCAACAACACGGAGTGCGACGCCCTGCTCATCAATGAGCGCAGCCGGACCGACACCTACCCGGCGATCTCGGTGCGCGGCCGTCGTAACTCCGTCCAGCACGAGGCGAGCGTCTCCAAGGTCTCGGCCGAGCAGATCTTCTACATGATGCAGCGCGGCCTGACCGAGGGCGAGGCGATGTCCCTCGCGGTCAATGGCTTCGTCAACGACCTGGTGAAGGAATTCCCCATGGAGTATTCCGTGGAGCTCAAGCGGCTGATCGAGCTGCAGATGGAAGGGTCGGTCGGATGAGCGCGCCCGTCGCGGCCGCCGGGGTCACCGACCCCGTCCTGCAGTCGGCCCACGGCGGCAAGGACCCGGCGTGGCTTGCCGACGTCCGTCGGGCCGGCCGGGAGGCCTTCGCCTCGCTGCCCATGCCCGGACGCGACGACGAACGCTGGCGCTTCTCCGACGTCCGCACGCTCTCCCTCGACGGCTTCGCGCCGGCCGCCGCGCCCTCGACGGCCGACGCCGAGCGCCTCGTGCGCGGTTCCGCGCTGACGGCCGACGCCGAGGCGACGCTCGTGTTCGTCGACGGACACTGCGTCTCCCGCCCCGCGCTCTCCCCGGCCCTCGTCAAGGCAGGCGTGGTCTTCGCGCCCATCGAGGACGTGGTCCGTGAGCGCCCGGAGCTGCTGCGCGACGAGGCCCTGCGTCACCCCGCCCTGCTCGGCGGCGCCAAGATGCTGGCCCTGCACCGCGCCTGGTTCGGCTCGGGCTACGTGCTGCACGTGCCCGAGGGCGTCGAACTCACCAGGCCCCTCTCCGTCGTGCACTGGGCCCTGGCCGAAGGCTCGGCGTCCTTCCCGCACGCCCTCATCCGCGTCGGTGCCCGCGCCCGCGTCGCCGTCCACGAATGGCGCCTCGGCGCCCAGCCGGACCTGCGGACCCTGTCCGTCTCCGCCACCGACCTGCACGCCGGACCCGGCGCCAAGGTCGAACGCCTCTCCGTGCAGAACTGGGGCTCCGCGGCCCAGTCCTTCGAGCTCGACACCGTGACCGCCGAGGCCGCCGCCGAAGTGACCTCGGTCAACGCGGCCGTGGGCGCGCGACGCGCGCGCCTCGAGAACGTGGTGCGCCTCGCGGGCGAAGGCGCCGACGTGCGCCTGCTCGGCATCGCGGTGGCCACCGGTGAGCAGGAGTTCGACCAGCGCACGCTGCAGGTGCATGCCGCTCCTGGCGCGCGCTCCGACCTCCTCTTCAAGAACGCGCTGCTCGACCGGGCCCGCACGGTGTTCTCCGGCCTGATCAAGGTCGAGCCGGGCGCGCAGCGCACCGACGCCTACCAGACCAACCGCAACCTGCTGCTGTCGCCCGAGGCCGAGGCCGACTCCCTGCCCGGCCTGGAGATCGAGGCCAACGACGTGAAGTGCTCGCACGGCGCCACGACCGGACAGGTCAGCCCCGAGGAGCTATTCTACCTGCTCGCCCGCGGCATCCCGCTGGCGGCCGCGCAGGAGCTCCTCGCGCAGGGCTTCCTTGAGGAGATCCTCACCCGCATCGGCGACGCCGGAGCCGCCGACGCCGTGCGCGGCATGCTGCGCGCCAAGTTCCATTCCTGATGACCATGAGCGAAGACACCACCGGACAGCGGCACGCCCCCGGGCCCCATGACCGCAACCTGACGCGCGACGTGCAGGCCACCGTCATCCCTGCCGGCGAGCCGGCCGTGCTGCCCGCGGGCACGCGCGTGACCATCACCCACCGCCTCGGCGGCAACTTCACCGTCGTCTGCGACAGCGGCATGTTCCGCATCAAGGGCGCCGACGCCGACTCCCTGGGCGAGCAGCCGCCCGCCGAGGGCGCCGACGCCGAGGGCAAGACCGACGCCTACGGATCCACCGGCACGGCCGAACACCCCGGCCACAAGGGCCGCCCCTCCGAGGAGGCCGTCTGGGAGCAGCTGAAGAAGGTCTTCGACCCGGAGATTCCCGTGAACATCGTCGACCTCGGTCTCGTCTATTCGATGAAGCTCGAGCCCATCGACGGCTCGGAGGACCGCCATCGGGTCATCGTGGCCATGACCCTCACCGCACCCGGCTGCGGCATGGGACCCGTCATCGCCGAGGACGCCCGCAACCGCGTGCTCAACGTGCCCGGCGTCAACGAAGCCCGCGTGGACATCGTGTGGGATCCGCCCTGGACCCAGTCAATGATCTCCGAGGACGGCAAGATGCAGCTGGGATTGATCTGAGGTCGTATTAGGGACAGGGGCAGGGACAGTCATGTAGGCAGGAGTACAGATGTCGTGTCCATCAAATGGCAGGCATGACCTTTCTCCCCTGCCCCTGTCCCTGTCCCTGCCCCTGTCCCCAATCTCCTCCCCTCTTGCCCTCCCCCGAGGTTTTCCCAAATCTACGGAGCCCCGCCCCCATGGTTTCGCATTCCGTCTCCCTGCTCATCCTTTGCGCCGCGCTCCTGGCCGCCGCTCCCGTCTCCCGTGCCGCCGACGGCGCGCCGGAGGACGTCCGCTTCCAGACGGAGACCCTGCTCACCGGCCTGCCCCAGCCGATGCACCTCGAGTTCGGTCCCGACGGCCGCATCTGGTTCAACGAGTACGGCGGCGCCCTCAAGATCTACGACCCCAAGACCCGCCGCGTCACCCTCGTGGCCGAGCTGGAGATCTTCAAGCAGCAGGAGAACGGCTTCCTCGCCTTCGCGCTCGATCCCAAGTTCGCCCAGAACCGCCGGATCTACGTCATCTACTCTCCCGTCGGCTTCGAGGGGCAGTATCTGTCGCGCTTCGAGGTCAAGGACGACAAGCTCGTGCCCGGCAGCGAGAAGGTCGTGCTCAAGTATGAGGAGCAGCGCCTGCAGTGCTGCCACCACGGCTCCACGCTGAAGTTCGGGCCCGACGGCTGCCTGTATTTCTCGACCGGCGACAACACCAGTCCCTTCGGCGACAGCAAGGGCTACGCCCCGCTCGACCAGCGCCCCGGCAAGGAGCCCTGGGACGGCCAGCGCACCTCGGCCAACACCAACACCCTCGTCGGCAAGGTGAACCGCATCCGCGTCAACGACGACGGCACCTACTCCATCCCCGAGGGCAACCTCTTCAAGCCCGGCACGCCCAAGACGCGCCCCGAGATCTTCGCGATGGGCACGCGCAATCCTTGGCGCATGAGCATCGATCCCCGCACCGGATACGTCTACTGGGGCGAGGTCGGTCCCGACGCCCGGGTGGACGGACCTCGCGGCTCCCGCGGCTACGACGAGATCAACCAGGCCAGGAAGGCCGGCAACTTCGGCTACCCTCTCTTCGTCGGCAACAACTCCCCCTACGCGGAATACGACTACGCCACCGAGAAGGTCGGCGCGCTCTTCGATCCCAAGGCGCCGATGAACCGCAGCCGGAACAACACCGGCCTGGTCGAGCTGCCGCCCGCGGTGCCGGCCTTCATCTACTGGCCCTACGTCCCCTCCGAGCAGTGGCCTGAACTCGGCGAAGGCGGCCGCACCGCGTGCGCCGGGCCGGTCTTCCACTGGCAGGAGTCCTTCGACCGGACCAACGGTTTCCCGAAGCACTTCGACCGCTGCCTGCTCTTCTGGGACTGGCAGCGTCCGTTCATCAAGTGGGCGCGGCTGGACGACAACTCCGACCTCAAGGGCCTCGAGCCGTTCGCGCCCACGGCCTTCGTGACCGCCAACACCGAGGAGCAGATCAAGAAGCAGAAGGCCCTCGTCGACAACGGCGCCACGGTCATCCGTCGGCCCATCGACGCGACCTTCGGACCTGACGGCTGCCTGTACCTGCTTGATTACGGCGAGACCTGGGGCGTGAACCCCGACTCCGCCCTGCTCAAGATCTCCTACGTCCGCGGCAACCTTCAGCCGATCGCCAAGCTGACCGTCTCGGCCCCGGCCGGACCGGCTCCGCTCAAGACGACCCTCTCGGCCAAGGGCTCGCGCGACCTCGACGGCGGCAAGGTGAGCTACGCGTGGAAACTGCAGCCCGGCGACCGTGCGCTGGGCGAAGGCGAGGAACTGTCCGTCACCCTCCCTGACGTCGGCAACTTCAACGTCGAGCTCACAGTCAGCGACGGACAGGGCGGCAGTGCCAAGCGTTCCGTCCCCGTCGTCGTCGGCAACGCGGTGCCCGTGGCGAAGTTCCTCGCGCCGCAGGACGGCGACTTCTTCACGCCCGGACGCGCCATCGACTACAAGGTGACCGTGCAGGACGCCGAGGACGGATCCTCCGAGGCCAAGGCGGGCGAATTCGCCGCACGCACCGTGGTGACGTCGGCCTTCCTTCCCGCCGACGGCAAGGCTGCCGCGGTCGACCCCGGCCTGTCGCTGATGCGCCAGAGCGACTGCTTCAACTGCCACGCCGTCGAGACTCAGCTCGTCGGCCCGTCCTTCGTCGCCATCGCCGAGCGCTACCGCAAGCAGCCCGGCGCCGACGACCTCCTGAACAAGAAGGTCCGCCTCGGAGGCAGCGGCGTCTGGGGCCAGGTCCCGATGCTCGCGCACCCGCAGCACACCGAGGACGAGGTCGCCATCATGCTGCGCTGGATGTTCGGCCTCGAGCCGGGCAAGGGCGGCCCGACCTTCACCCGCGGCCTCGAAGGCCAGGTGACCGCGCCCAAGGAGAACAAGCCCGGCACCCTCCTGCTCGAGGCCGTCTACACCGACGCCGGAGCCGGCGCGGCCGGCCCGCTGTCGGGCAAGGCGACCGTCGCGCTGCGCCACCGCCGCATCGAGGCCGAGACCGCCGAGATCACCGGAGGCAAGAAGTCCGGCAAGGTCGTCGGCTCCACCAACCACGGCGCCACGATCAAGTTCGAAGGCCTCAACCTCTCCGACACCCGCGGCATCCGCGTCAACGCCTCGGCCGGCGGCGGCGCCAAGGGCAGCCAGATCGAGGTCCGCATCGACTCGCCGACCGGGCAGCTGCTCGGAACCGTGGACATCACGCACACCGGAGACTGGGGCAAGCATGCGGAGAACCGCGCGAAGCTGACCCCCGTGAACGGCCGTCATGACGTCTACCTCGTGCTGACCAATCCCAAGAAGGGCGGCGGCCTGATGAACGTCGACTGGGTGCAGTTCGACCGCTGAGCGCCTTGTCGGACGAGGAGCAGAAGCCCGACGACCCGAACGATCCGGAGGTGATCGCCCGGGCCGGGAGGGCCGTGCTGGTGGGCCTGCAGCGTCCGGACGAGACCCCGGAGGATGCGCGCCTCCTGCTCGACGAGCTGCGCGAGCTCGTGACCAACCTGGGCGTCGAGGTGCGCGCAGAGGTCGTGGCCCGCATCCGCGAGGAGAACCCCCGGCACCTCGTGGGTTCGGGCAAGATGGAGGAGATCGCCGCCCTCGCCCGGACCAAGGAGTGCGGCCTGATCATCTTCGACGACGAGCTCACCCCGGCGCAGCAACGCAACTGGGAGAAGGATTCGCGCGGCCTGCGGGCCATCGACCGCCAGGAGGTCATCCTGGACATCTTCATCACCCGGGCGAAGACCCGTGAGGCCGTGCTGCAGGTCGAGCTCGCGCGCCTGCAGCAGACCTTGCCTCGGCTCAAGCGGCTCTGGTCGCACCTCGACCGCCAGCGCGGCGGGGGAGCGATGCAGCGCGACGCCGGCGAGACCCAGATGGAGATGGACCAGCGCAAGATCCGCGACCGCATCGCCAAGGTGCGCCGGGACCTCGCGGAGGTCGTGGCCCAGCGCGCGACGCAGCGCAAGCGACGCCAGCGCGTCCCGTTGCCGACGTTCTCCATCGTCGGCTACACCAACGCGGGGAAGTCCACCCTGCTCAACCGTCTCACCGGAGCCGGCGTGCTCGCGGCCGACCGTCTCTTCGCCACCCTCGACCCGACGACCCGTCGGCTCACCCTGCCCTCGGGACGGACCTTGCTGCTGACCGACACCGTGGGCTTCGTCCGCCGCCTGCCGCACCGGCTGGTCGAGGCCTTCAAGGCCACGCTTGAGGAGGCCGTGCAGGCGGACTTCCTCGTGCACGTCGTGGACATGTCCTCACCCGAGCGCGAAAAGCATGCCGCGACGACATTGCAGGTGCTCGCGGAAATTGGAGCCGGCGAGCGACCGGTGATCACCGTTCTCAACAAGGCCGACCTCCGACCCGAGCCCCTGGACCGGGCCGAAGCCCTTTCGTCACATCCGGGGGCGATCCTGGTCAGCGCGTCGACCGGCGAGGGCATCCCCGAACTCCTGGCCCGGCTGGAGCAGGCGGCGGCCTCCAAGGACCTGCCCATGCGGCTGCTCATTCCCCACGACCAGTACGCCCTGCTCTCCCGCCTGCACCGGGAGGCCACCGTACTCTCCACTGCGGTGGAAGACGCAGGCACCAAGGTCGAGGCCGTGGTGCCGGCCAGGCTGCAGGACCTATGCCGGCCCTGGGCGGCAGGGGACTAGGGGCATTTTTTGCTACCATTTTCGGAACCTTCGCCCTAAATCTGGGGTTCTTACATCACACCCATGCGCACCCTCGCCATCCTGACCCTCGCGGCCGCCGCCTCTTCGGCATCCGCCGCCTCTGAAGCCGCCGAGAAGGCCTACAAGGCCGACATCGCCCCCATCTTCGAAGCCAGCTGCATCGGCTGCCACGGCAAGGACGGCAAGAAGCCCAAGGGCGGCTTCAACATGACCTCCCTCGCCAAGATGGAGGAAGGCTTCGGCAAGGCCAAGAAGCCCGCGATCGTCTGGGGCGACGCCGCCAAGAGCCCCCTCTACACCTCCGCCGAACTCGGCATCTCCAAGCCTGACGACGACCACGCCATGCCCCCCGGCGACAAGGAAGGCCGCAAGCCGCTCACCAAGGAGCAGCTCGAGAAGCTCAAGGCCTTCATCAACTCGAACAAGTAAGCCTCCTCACGGAGCTTGCCGCCCGAAGGCCCGCGGAACCCCGCGGGCCTTCCTGCTGTCAAAGGAGGAGACGCCACTGGACTTGCCCGGAGGTCCCTTTGGCCGCAACTTACCCCCATGCGTCCGCGCCTGCTGCTCGCCCTCGCCCCCAACGTCGTCCTGGCCCTCCTGGCCCTTTGGCTGCGGCCCGACGGCGCCGAGAGAGGCCCGGCACTGCTCTCCATCATCGGGAACTTCCACATCCTCGCCCTGCACGTCCCCGCGGCCCTGCTGCTGATCGTCCCCCTGTTCGAAGTCTGGGAGAGGCATGAGGACGCCGCCGGCATCACCGTGCGGAGACTCTCCCTGATCTCGGCCGTCGGCACCTTCGGCGCGTCCTTCTGCGGCGTCATGCACGCCCACTTCAACGGATTCGCCGGAGACGGCGTGGACCGCCACCTCTGGGCCGGCGTGGCGGCCTCCTTCTTCGCCGCCGGCGCCTGGGTCGTGCTCGAGCAGCCGCGGCGCATCCGTCTGATCGCCCAGGGCGCGGCCATCGCGGTGATGTCCCTGGCGGCGCACGTCGGCGGCGAGCTCGTCCATGACGAGGGCTTCCCCTTCCGCCCCAACAAGGCCGTCCGCGAACAGCGCGGCGTCGCCCAGCTCCCGCCCGCCGCGCCGGACGACTTCCGCGACGTCGTGCAGCCGATCTTGGAGAACTACTGCGTCGGCTGCCACGGCGCCAAGAAGGTGAAGGGCAAGCTCAGGATGGACTCCCTCGAGGCCATGCTCAAGGGCGGTGAGGAAGGGCCCGCGCTCGTGCACGGCGACCTGAAGAAGAGCACGATCTTCGTACGCATCACCTTGGACAAGGACGACGACGAGGTCATGCCGCCCTCTGAGGAGGCCCAGCTCAACGCCGCCCAGATCGAGGCCATCCGCCTCTGGATCGAACGGAAGCCCATCCCCGCCGCCGTCGCCAAGGAGGCCCGCGTGACCGCGAAGAAATGAGCCGCACCGCCTTCATGCTCGCCGCGGCCTGCGCCGCCGTCGCGTCCTTCGCCGCCCCTCCCTCCCGCAAGGACGGACCCAAGGTCACGCTGAGCAGGACCGACTTCTCCTCGGTCATCGCGCCCATCCTCGACGCGCGCTGCGTCTCCTGCCACGGCCCCAAGAAGGTGAAGGGAAAGCTCCGGCTCGATTCGTACGACGCGATGATGAAAGGCGGCAAGAACGGCGCAGCCTTCGTGCCCGGGCGTCCTGACACCAGCATGCTGCTGGCCCGGGTCTTCCTCCACCCGGGCGCGGGCGACCTCATGCCCCCCAAGGAGGAGAAGCAGCTCACCGAGGCCCAGAAGGAGGCCCTGTACACCTGGATTGAGGGACGACCCATCCCGGCCGCCCTGGCCAAGACGGCCAAGGATGGGCTCAAGGCCGCCCCGGCGAAGGACGACGCCAACCGCTGAGCCCTTTTCGCTTTGCCCCGGCGTCCCCGGGGCTCCTTCATCTCCACACCCCCATGAAACCCCGCATCGCCCTGCTGTCGGCGCTCCTCGCCGGCCTAGCCCTCCCCCTCTCAGCCGCGACCAAGCCCCTCGAGGTGCTTCTGGTGCTCGGCGGATGCTGCCACGACTACGCCACCCAGAAGGACCAGATCAAGAAGGGCGTCGAGGCCCGTCTGAACGCCCGCGTCACCGTCGAGTTCGTCGACGTGAACGACAAGGCCTTCACCGACAAGAAGACCCGCCCGGTCTTCGAAGTCTACAAGAAGGCCGACTGGGGCCGCGCCTACGACGTCGTCATCCATGACGAGTGCGCCGCCGACATCACCGACCAGGCCTACGTGAACAACATCCTGGACGCCCACCGCAACGGCCTCCCGGCCGTCAACCTCCACTGCGCCATGCACAGCTACCGCTGGGGCAAGTTCCAGCAGCCCGTGAAGCGCGGCGACGACAACGCCCACTGGTACGAGTTCATCGGCCTGCAGTCGACCGGCCACGGCCCCCAGGCGCCCATCGCCATCGAATACACCGACGCCTCCAGCCCCATCACCAAGGGCCTGCAGGGATGGACGACCATCAACGAGGAGCTCTACAACAACGTCCAGATCCTCGACGCCAAGGAGATCGCCAAGGGCACCCAGCAGATTCCCGAGAGGAAGGACAAGAAGGGCAAGGTCACCCCGGCCCAGGAAGCCAAGGCCGTCGTGGCCTGGACCAACCTGTACGGCCCCAAGAAGACCCGCGTCTTCAGCACGACCATCGGACACAACAACGGCACGGTCGGCGACGAGCGCTACATGGACCTCATCTGCCGCGGCCTGCTCTGGTCCGTCGGCAAGCTGGGCGATGACGGCAAGCCCACCGAAGGCTACGGCAAATAAGCCGGTCCTGATGTCGCGACAAAGCCCCGGCCCGCCGGGGCTTTTTCTTTCCCCGAAGCCCCGCAGGCATTAGGAACCGGACACCCCCATGCGCCCCCTCGCCGCACTCCTTGCCCTCTCCGCCGCCGCCTTCGCCGCGGACGCCCTTCCTCCCTCCCGTCCGCTCTGGCCGGGCGAAGCCCCGGAGGGTGACGGCAAGTTCTCCGACTCCTCCAAGGCGAAGATCACCGTGCA
>CAZRPB010000058.1:0-12041 GCA_964601955.1 uncultured Klebsiella sp.
CGCAGGGCGCCGAACAGCGCCTCGTCCGCCGCGGCGTCATGGAAGGGCTTTCCGGGTGCGGAGATCACGCTGATGGCCTTGCGCGGGATGAGCACGGTCGCGCCCGCCGTGCAGGCTTCGGCCTTCTCCGCGATGATGCGACCGAGCTCGGCGCACTCGTCCTTGGTCGTGCGCATCAGGGTCACCTGAGGGTTGTGCACGTAGAAATTGCGGCCCTTGAACTTCGCGGGCACGGAGGCCATCTCGCCGAAGTTCACCATGTCCAGGCAGCCGGGAGCGATGACGGTCGGCACCTTGGCCTTCGCCGCGGCGTCCATGCGCTCCGGTCCGGCGTTGAGCACGCCGCCGACGAGTTCGTCGGCCCACTCGGTGGTGGTCACGTCAAGCACGCCGGCGGCCATGCCGCTTTCGATGACGGACTCCATGATGCGGCCGCCGGTGCCGGTGGCCGCGAAGACGAGCACCTCGTAGCCTGCGGCCTCGAGGACCTTCTTGGCCTCGGTGACGCAGGCTGTCGTGTTGCCGAACTGGCTCGCGACCACCAGAGGCCGGTTGGTCGCCGTCTCTGGCTCGGCTCCGACCATCCCGCAGATGGCGCCGGCGGCGCGGGTGAAGATGACCTTGGAAAGGCGGTTCAGTCCGGCGACGTCGGCGATGCTCGGCATCATCGTGATGTCCTTGGTGCCGAGGTAGGGCGCCACGTTGCCGGCGGCCAAGGTCGAGACCATCAGCTTGGGGAAGCCGAGGGGCAGGGCCCGCATGGCGGCGGTGGCGATGGCCGTGCCTCCGCCTCCGCCGAGCGAGATGACCCCCTGGATGCGCCCTTCGGCTGCCAGCTTGGCGAGCATGACCGGCGCGGCCTTGGTCATGGCGACGACGCATTCGCCGCGGTCCTTACGGGCGATGAGTGCGGCGAGGTCGATGCCGGCCGCGGCCGCGACCTCCTCGCGGGTGACGTCGGGCTTCACCGATGGCGGCGCGCCGGTGCCGACGTCGATCAGGAGCGGACGGTGGCCCTGCTTGGCGATGAGCGCCGCGACGAACGCGTGCTCCTCGCCTTTCGAGTCGAGCGTGCCGAGGACCGCGATCGTGGCCATGGGCTCAGAAGAACTTGCGCTTCACCGGGATCTGCTTGAAGCGCTTCGTCAGGTCGGTGAGGGACTGCTCGACGGCCATGCGTTCGAGGCTCGAGGCCCCGACGAAACCGTCGGTGTCGGTGTGCTCGTTGATGAAGGCGGCGTCTTCCGGGGTGTTGATCGGACCGCCGTGGCTGAGGAAGATGAGGTCCTTGCGGACGGACTTCGCGGCGTCGATGATGCCCTGGGTGATCTTGGCGGCTTCGGGCAGGCTCATCGTGGCGTTGGTCACGCCGATGGAGCCGCCGACCGTGGTGCCCACGTGGGCGATGATGACGTCGGCGCCGGCCTCGGCCATGGCCTTCGATTCGGCGGGCGAGCCGACGTAGACGATGGTGAAGAGGCCCATCCTGCGGGCGAGGGCCACGGTCTCGAACTCCTTCTTCACGCTCATGCCGGTCTCCTCGAGGACCTGGCGGAACTTGCCGTCGACGATGGTGTGCGTGGGGAAGTTGTTGATGCCCGAGAAGCCCATGTCCTTCACCTTGCCAAGCCAGTGCCACATGCGTCGGCGGGGGTCGGTGCAGTGCACGCCGCAGATGACGGGGATCTCCTCGACGACGGGCAGCACCTCGTATTCGCCGATCTCCATGGCGACGGCGTTGGCGTCGCCGTAGGCCATCATGCCCGCGGTCGACCCGTGGCCGGCCATGCGGAATCGGCCGGAGTTGTAGACGATGACGAGGTCGGCGCCGCCCTTCTCGATGAACTTGGCCGAGATGCCGGTGCCGGCCCCGGCGGCGATGATCGGCCGGCCGGCCGACTTGGTCGCGCGCAGGCGTTCCAGCACTTCCTCGCGCGTGTAAGGGTTTCCTTTTCCGGTCCAGGGGTTGGGCATAGTGAGGGTGGGTTGGAAAGCTCGCCGAGCCGGGGGTTGCCAGCGTCAGACTGGCGGCTATGCAAAGTCCCGTGGCCGCGAAGAGCGAACCAAAACCCCACAGCGAGACGCAAGTCCGCCACCTTGAAACGGACATCGAGAATCCGCGCTCAAGGCGTCGTGCGGTCGTGGCCGACGTGGCGGCCGATTCACGGCCCTGGGTGCGGGCCGGGGTGCCATGCCGTGAGCTGGCGCTCTTCGAGATCGCCCATCTGGGCGTGGCCGAGATGCTGCCTCCTTATGAGGTCGTCCGTGACCGTCAGAGCGGCGCCTTCTTCATGGTGGGGCTTGGCGGGCAGGGCCAGGTGCAGGTCGACGGGCGCTGGCGCGCGCTTGCTCCGGGTCACGCATGCCTGCTGCCCGCTGGGTTGCGCAACCGTTTCCGCATGGGGCGAGGCAAGCGCTGGGAGTTCGCCTGGGTGCGTTTCTCCGGCGGCATCCGCTCCAACACGATCTTCCGCGCGGGTTCGCCGGTGCTCGCGGAGTTCGATCCAGGGCCTTTCCGTGCGGCCATCGAGGGGCTGATGGCCGAGGCCGCCGGAGCCGGATCCTCCCGCCGTGTCCACCAGTGGCTGGAGCTCGTCTATGACTACGTCCGCGGGTTCGCCGGCAGCTTCCGTGGCGATGAACGTCTGATGCGACTCTGGGACCTGGTGCAGTCGCGGCTGGACGACCCTTGGGACATGCGGACGCTGGCCCGCGCCTCCGGCCTGAGCTTCGAGCACCTGAGACGTCTCTGTCTGAAGGAGATCGGCCGCACGCCCATGAACCATCTTACGCACCTGCGCATCCAGCAGGCCATCCGGCTGGTCGGAGAGTCGGACATCAAGCTCGAGGCGGTGGCCCGGCAGGTGGGCTTCGCCAACGGCAACAGCTTCGCGGCCGCCTTCAAGCGGAGCACAGGGCACGCTCCCTCGCAATTCAGGGTCTTGCGGTCATCCGGACGGCCTTCCTGAACGGGATGTGCGTTTGAGAGGGGGCGTGTTGCGGTGAGGGGTGAAGTCAGGGATTGAGGGCGGGGTGGGGTCCCCTAACTTCGGGGCATGCTTCCCCGCTTCGCCCGCCTTCTGGTGCCGGCCTTCCTGGCCGCCGTCCTCAGCGCCGCCCCCATCCAGGTGCTCGTCGTCAGCGACGATCCGGCCGTCTCCGGGCCGCTGGTCAAGTCGCTGGAGGCGACATCGGCGGCCAAGGCCTCCGCCGCTACGCCCGCCGAACTTGCCGGCAAGTCCGGCCATGACGTCATCGTGCTGCACGCCTCGGCCTTCAAGGCGCTGCCCAAGTCCGCTCAGGACGCCGTCGCCGCCCATGCGGCCGCCGGCAAGGGCGTGGTGTCGGTCTACGGCGGCATCGCCGGCGGCGACGCCGAGTGGGGCCGCAATGTCTTCGGCGGGGGATGGACGGATGAGAGCCGCAAGTTCCGCAATCTGATGATGCTGAACATCCGCACCGGCGCCCATCCGGTGCTGAAGGACGCCTCCACGTTCGACCTGCTCGATGACACGGTCTTCGACCTCGCGCTGACCGACAAGATCGAGGTCCTGGCAGCGTCGTTCACCTCCAAGGTCTCGGCCAACCGCAAGAACATCACCGCGGACGAGACACGGGCCTCGATCTACGACATCCAGCCTCAGGCCTGGCTGCATGACTCCGGCAAGCACCGTGCCGCGGTCTTCCTCCAGGGCGGCAATCCCGCCACCTATTCCCACCTCAGCTACCGCACGTTCATCAAGCGCGCGGTGGCCTGGACGGCCCGGCTCTCCGACGTCGACGCGCTCTGCGTGCCGGCCGACCTCGTGGACCTCCGCTATCCCGCCGGTGGTCCGGCGCGCCCGGCTCAGGAGGCCGCCGCCTTCCAGATGCAGCCCGGCTTCAAAGCCACGCTGGTGGCTGCGGAACCGCTCATCAACAAGCCCATCGCGATGCAGTGGGACGAGCGCGGACGCCTGTGGGTGGCCGAGACGCCCGAGTATCCCAACGGCCGCCGTCCGCTCAACGCCGAGGCCTGGAAGGAGGGCGGGGTGCTCTTGCCCGGTAGCTACGACCGTCCTGCGCAGGACAAGATCAGCGTGCTCGTCGACACCGACGGCGACGGCGTGGCCGACAAGAAGCAGATCTTCCACGAGGGGCTCGAGCTTATCACGGGCTTCTGCCATTACCGCGACGGCGTGATCGTGGTCTGCCAGCCGCACATCGTCTGGCTCCGCGACACCGACGGCGACGGCAAGGCGGACAAGGAGCAGGTGCTCTACGGCGGCTTCACGCCCGGCGACACGCACTTCGTCGCCAATCACTTCATCCTGGCCCCCGACGGCTGGGTCTACGCAAGCAACGGCGGCGGCGGCGAGGCCTTTTCGACTTCCAATCCCGAGAAGAAGGTCCGTCTGTCCTCGGGCACGTTCCGTTTCCGTCCCGACGGTTCGGCCATCGAGCAGATCGCCTCCCAGGGCGGTAACAGCTTCGGCAATGAGGTGACCTCCGACATGGAACTCTACCACGGCAAGGCCACCAACGGTAACCCGATCCAGCACGTCGTGCTGCCGGAATCCATCCTCGCCAAGGCCCCGGGCACGCCCGCCAAGGCCTTCAACGCGGTCAATCCTCGCCGCCCCGTCATCCGCGCCGACCTGCCCGACCGCGCCCCCCTGCTGCAGATCGACCAGGTCGGATTCTATACCGCCGCCTGCGCGGTGACGGTGCAGGAGCACGGCGCGTGGCCGGACGCCTATCGCGACACGATCTTCATCACGGAGCCGATCCTCGACATCATTCACCACGAGAAGCTCGTCCCCGGCGGCGGCACGTTCACCGGAGAACTCCTGCTGAAGGACAAGGAGTGGCTGCGTTCCATGGACCACTGGTTCTGCCCCGTGGCGCTCCAGTTCGGTCCCGACGGTGCGCTCTACGTCCTCGACTTCTACACGCCTGTCGTCGCCCACAACGACACCCGCGGCCCGCTTCATTCCAAGTCAGGCGCCTCCGTCCGACCGGACCGTGAGCACTATTTCGGACGCATCTGGCGGATCCAGCATGACGAGGCCAAGGCGCTCTCGCATCCCGACCTCTCCAAGGCCGACGTCGGCGCCCTCGTCGCCGCCTTCAGCCATCCCAACAAGGTCGTCCGATTCAACGCGATGCGCTCGCTCATGGAGCGTGACGCCGGGCTGCAGGCCTCCGCCACCGGCCCCCTCAACGCCCTGGCCCGTTCCAACGGCCTGCCAGAGGCCCGTGTGCTGGCCCTGTGGGCGCTCCAGCGGCTCGAACGACTGGAGCCCGGCCTGCTCGCCGCCATGGCCACGGATGCCTCCGCTGCCGTGCGCAAGAACGCCTTCCTCGTCGCCGAGGCCGGACGCATCAGCCTGCCCGCCGCCGCCCTCAGGGCCGGCGTGACCGACCCGGATGACCGCGTGCGTCTCGCCGCGCTCCGTGCCATGGGTGCCGCCGAGTTCGACGCCGAGGCCGGCTCGCTCCTGCTGTCGACCTGGGCCAACGCCCATGAGGCCGCCGCCGCCACCGCCGCCGCTTCAGCCAATCCCGCCTCGACGCTGGAGGTGATGCTCGCCGGCAAGGCGCCTGCCAAGGTCGACTTCGCCGTCTCCCTCGCCGCCACGCTCTCTCCCGACGCCGCCGCCAAGGTCGTCCGTGCCGCCGCCGGCTCCAAGGACGCGGCGCTGGCCTCCTCGCTTCTGCGCGAGATCGCCCTGCGTCGCATCGCGGCGCCGTCCGACCTCGGTTCCGTCCGCGACGCTTTCCGTCGACTCCTTTCCGCCGACGCTTCCGTCGCCTCTTCCGCCGCATCCGTGGCGGCCTCATGGATCACCGACGGTTCTTTGAACGCCGAGCTGACCCCGCTGGTGAAGCGTCTCATCCCGGCGCTCACGGACGCATCGGTCCCTGCCGACTCACGCGTGTCCGCGGCCCGTACGCTCGTGGCGCTGCGCAACAGCGACGCCTCGGTCCGTCCCGCTCTCACCGCGGCCCTCTCAGGGTCGGCTTCCGACGCCGTCGGAGGCGCGATCGTCGAGGCCCTTTCCGCCAGCGGCGACCTCTCCTACGGCTCCGTCCTCGCCGCCGCCTTCCCGAAGTCCGCCGGACTCCTGCGCACGGCCATCTTCAACGCCCTCGTGAGCCGTGCCGAATGGGCCGCGTTGCTGCTCAACGCCCTGGAGGCCAAGTCGATCTCACCGATGCAGCTGGGCCCCCTCCAGACCTCGCAGCTCATCCGTCATCCTGATTCCGCCGTCGCCAAGAGGGCCGGGGCCGTCCTGGCCAAGCTCAACGCCGGCAGCAGCCCCGCCAAGGACGACCTCGTGTCCCGCCTCCGTCCCGAGGTCGAGAAGCCGGGCGACGTCGCCAAGGGCAAGGAGGTCTTCCTCGCCGCCTGCGCCGTCTGCCATAAGGTCGGTGATCAGGGCAACGAATTCGGACCCAACCTGCAGGGCATCGGCTCGCATCCGCCGGCCGAGATGCTCGTGCACATCGTCGACCCCAACCGCATGGTCGACGACGAGCATCGCACCTGGAACATCCGCATGAAGGACGGCACGCAGTATTCCGCGCTCATCGCCAGCGAGAACCCGACCTTCGTGAAGCTCAAGCTCCCGGGCGGACAGTCCGCCGAGCTCAGGGTCGCCGATGTCGCCGAGCGCGCCAAGTCTCCCAATTCGCTCATGCCCGAGGGCTTCGAGTCCCTTGGAGCCGATGGGCTGCGCAACGTCATCGCCTACCTCCGCAGCGTCGCCGTGCGCGCCGAAGGCCTGACGGTCGGTCGGTTCCGTCTGCTCGACCTCGGACCTGTCTTCACCGCCTCGACCACCACCGGGCTCTATGCCAGCAAGGGGGCCAAGCGTGACACGCTCCCCTTCGCGAAGTTCGGCCAGCAGGAGGCCAACGGCGTTCCTTTCATGGTCGTCGATCCCGTGAAGTCCAAGGACGGCCTCAACGTCCTCAATCTCAAGGGCGGCGCCTTTGCCGGAGCTTACTCCAAGTCCTTCCCGAGCCGGGTCGAAGTGCCTGTGGGCTCCCCGGCCACGAGGATCCATTTCTTGGGCGCCGTCGGCGGCTGGGGCGCCCACGGTGACGCTGTCGCGATGATCGCTGAGGTGCACTTCCTCAGCGGCAAGGTGCAGAAGGAGACCTATTACGGCGGACGTGAGTTCGCTGACTACAACGGGACCGGCGACGTGCCCGGATCAAAGTCGGCCCGTCAGCTCCTGTCGGGTGACGGTCGTCAGGTGCGCACGCTGGTGCTTCCGGTCGAAACCGGCGAGGTCATCGACAAGCTCGTTCTGAGCACCGTCGACAGCGAGATCGCCCCCACCACCGTGGCCATCACCGTGGAGCAGGGCGGCCCTGCCAATCCTCCCCGCGCCAAGAACGGCGAGGCGCCGAAAGGAAAGAAGGGCAAGGCCAAGAATGAAGGTCCCAGCGACCTTTTGCCCAAAGATCATCCCAAGACCACCCAGGCCTTCGGTCAGGCCTTCGGGCCGCGCAAGGCCGGCCAGCTGCGCGTCCTGGTGTCCGGTGCCGGAAGCTCGCACAATTTCCCGGCCTTCTTCCTTGGCACGGATGCGCAGACGGCCAAGGCCGCCGGCTACGACGTCGCATCCACGCCCAATCTCAAGGAGACCCTCGCGCTCATGCCGCAGGCGGACCTGTTGCTCTTCAGCGGCAATCACGCCCAGTTCGGCACGCCCGAGTTCCAGAAGGCCATCCGCGACTTTGCCGCAGCGGGGAAGGGCATCGTCCTCCTGCACGCCGCCACCTGGTACAACTGGCCCCTTGAGACCAAGTACAACGACGAGTTCGTCTGCGGGGGCGCCCGCGGTCACGGTCACAGCGACTTCACGTTCACCGTCACCAAGCCCGAGCATCCGGTCATGAAGGGCGTGCCCGCCACCTTCGTGATCAATGACGAGAGTTACAACGTCGAGCTTACCCGTCCCGAGGGCGCCGAAGTCCTCGGCACCATCCCGCGGCAGAACCCCAAGGAGGGTCAGTCCAAGATCCTGCCTTCCGTATGGACCGTCCGTTATCCCGGCGCCCGGGTCGTCTGCATCGCCCTCGGTCATGACGAGAAGTCGCATGACCATCCCGCCTACAAGCAGCTCCTCCTGAACTCCCTTCAATGGGTGTCGCAGAAGTGATGCGGTGATGAAGGATGGAGGATATGGGATGGATGATGGAGTAGTCTAAAACCATCCCCGGTCCTCAGTCCTTTTCTTTAATCACATCTTTTATCATCCATCCCTCATCTTTCATCCTCATTCCACCCAATGGTCTACCACTACGGTACATTCATCTTCAAGCCGGGCGTCACCCAGGCCCAGATCGACCGCTGTTTCGCCGAGATGCGGGGCATGGTCGGCAAGATTCCCGGCCTCCTGTCCATGAAACATGGTCCATACGAGAGCCCCGAGGGTCTCAACGACGGCTTCACGCACGGTTTCGTCATGACCTTCGACACCCAGAAGAGCCGCGACGCCTACCTGCCGCACCCGGAGCACGAACGTGTGAAGGAGATCGTCGTCCCGAACCTGGCCCGCGTCATCGTCTTTGACTTCGAGGCCTGAGGGTCCGGCCGACGGCCGGGCATTGTCATGTGCATGGAGCTCGCTCCTCATCTTTATGCGCTGCTTTTCGTGGCGGGACTGCTGGGCGGGTTCATCGATTCCATCGCCGGCGGTGGCGGTCTGATCACCGTGCCCACGCTGCTTTGGGTCGGACTTCCGCCGCAGCTGGCCCTGGGCACGAACAAGGCCCAGAGCTCAGTAGGAACAGCGATGGCCGTTTCACGTTACGCCAAGGCCGGATTGGTCGGATGGGGTGAGGTGCGTCTGGCGGTCGTCCTTTCCTTTGTCGGCTCCATGGTCGGTGCGTGGACCCTGACCCAGATCAGCAACGACGAACTCAGGGTCATCATACCCTGGATGCTCCTGGCCGTCGTCATCTACGTGGCCGTCAGCCCACGACTCGGCCTTGTCACCACCAAGGCGCGCTTGGACGCCGTGGTCTTCTCCCTGATCTTCGGATTCTCACTCGGCTTTTACGACGGCTTCTTCGGACCCGGCACTGGCGCCTTCTGGATCCTGGCCGTCGTCACCCTGCTGGGGCATGAGCTCACCCGGGCCAACGCTTACACCAAGGCCGTCAACCTTGCCAGCAACCTCGGGTCCTTGGCCGTCTTCGCCGCCTTCCGTCAGGTCGAACCCTGGGTCGCCGTCGTCATGGTGGCCGGTCAGCTGATCGGCGTCCGACTCGGCACCGGCCTCGTCCTGAAGCATGGCGCAGGATTCATCCGCAACGTCTTCTTGGTCGTCGTCGTCGCCATCATCCTGAAGCTCCTCTGGCCGGCCTGACGTACAGTCCGTTGGGCCTCGTCAGCAGAACCGAGGTGGCGCAGGCGACGGCGGCCGGAACGGCCATGCCAGGATGAAATAGTTCAACTGCGAGGGCGATGCAGGTCAGGGGGACTTTGCCCGCGCCCGCGAAAAGCGCCACCATGCCGAGGGCGGCGCTTTGGACGACAGGCAGGCCTGTCCAGGCGCCAAGGGCGCTGCCGAGGGCGGCACCGGCGGCCAGGAGGGGCGTGACTTCGCCTCCTCGGAAGCCGAAGAGGACGCAGGCGGCGGTGATGATGAGCTTGAGGATGAAGACCGGCGGGGGGAGGACGGTCAGGAAGGATGCGTCGATCAGCTGAAGTCCGAGTCCTGAGAAGTTTCTGCCGCCTTCAGGGTAAAGGAGGACGGCGACGAAAGCGCCCCCGACGGCCACCCGAAGATACGGCGACGGGAATGACGTTTCAATGCGGCTGCGCAGACGGAGGGCCAGAAGATACAGGGTCGCACCGATCGCGGCGGCCACACCGATGACGGCGGCCCAGAGTAATGACTCGGCGCTCAGATCAGGTCCGAAGGGCAGGCGATAATCTGCATGCGGCGCGAAGAAGGCGCGACGGGCGATGAAATCTGACCCCCACGAGGCTGCCAGGCAGGGGATGAAGGCCCAGCTGGCCCGTCGCATGAATTCCAGGGCGAAGACGGCTCCGGCCAGGGGCGTGCCGAACACAGCGGAAAAGCCGGCCGCAATGCCGCAGAGAAGGAGCGTGCGTCTGACGGCCGGACCGGGCTTGGCCCAGCCGGAGCAGACATCGGCGATGCCAGCGCCCATCTGCACGGCGGTGCCTTCTCGTCCGACCGACGCTCCACCGAGATGCGAGAGCAGGGTGGTGCCCACGATGGCCGGGGCGGTGGATGCCGCGAGGGGCTTGCCGCCCTCAACCGCCTCCTGGACGCGACGCATGCCTCCGTCCGCCTCCGTCGCCCATTGGCGATAGATCCAGACCGACGCGACCCCGAGCAGGGGGAGAAGATACAGCAGCCAACCGTGATTATTGAAGGCGACGCCGACCCTCGAAAGCCCGTGCAGGAAGGCGGCCCCAAGGCCGGCGCAGCCGATGACGGTCCCAAGCCAGCAGAGCAGGAACCGGATGGGGCGGGCTGATTTGTCGGAGTCCAAGGGCTGGTCTGGTTTGCAACGGACGATGACCCTGCCAACCTCCTGCTCAACCCCTAACACCCCATGGACACCCCCCGTCGTGACTTCATCCGCAACACCGCCTTGGCCGGAGCCGCCCTGGCAGCCACCAACGCTTTCGCGGCCGCAGGCGGACCTCGCATCAAGGTGGGGCTGATCGGCTGCGGCGGCCGTGGCAACGGCGCCATCTCCGACTTCCTGGAGGCCTGCAAGGTCCTCAAGCTCGACGCCGAGGTGACCGCGGTCGGCGACGCCTTCAAGTCCCAGGCCGACAAGGTCGCAGACCGGCTGGGTCTCGCCCCTGACCGTCGCTTCCATGGCTTTGACGCTTATCGCAAGGTGATCGCCAGCGGATGCGACTACGTCGTCATGGCCACCCCGCCCGCCTTCCGTCCGCTGCACTTCGCGGCGGCCGTCGAGGCCGGCAAGCATTGCTTCATCGAAAAGCCCGTGGCGGTCGATCCCGCCGGCGCCCGGGCGGTCATCGCCACCGGTGAGATTGCCAAGACCAAGGGCCTGGCCGTCGTCGCCGGCACCCAGCGCCGTCACACGGCCTCCTACGTCGTGAACAAGATGCTCATCGACATGGGCGCCATCGGCGCCATCCGCGGCGGTGTCGTCCAATGGAACGGCGTCGTGCCCTGGGTGAAGCGTCGCACAGCGGGCGAGTCCGCGGCCGACTACCTGGCCCGCAACTGGCTCAATTTCACCGAGATGTCCGGCGACCACATCGTCGAACAGCACGTCCACAATCTGGACGTCGCCGTCTGGTATCTCGGCCGCCCGCCCGTATCCGCGGTCGGTTTCGGCGGACGCGCCCGTCGCGAGACCGGCAACCAGTTCGATTTCTTCAGCGTCGACTTCGACTTCGGCGATGACGTCCACATCCACAGCCAGTGCCGTCAGCTCTCGGGCACCTGGGGCAGGGTGGGCGAAATGTTCACCGGGGCCGACGGCTCCTGTTTCGGAGGCGGCAGGATCAAGCTCCCGGCGGGCCGCAAGCTGCAGACCCCCGAGGTGAAGTTCGACACCGACAATTCCATGGTCCAGGAGCACGTGGACCTCATCCGCAGCGTCCTCGTGGGCAAGCCGCTCAATGAGGCCAGGCAGATCGCCGATTCGACCCTCGTGGCGATCATGGGGCGCATCTCGGCCTACACGGGCGACATGGTGCGCTGGACCGACCTGACCCGTGACGCCCAGTCCCCTTGGTATAACTTGGCGCTCTCACCGGCCCCGGCCGATTTTGAGACCGGCAAGGTGACCTTGCCCGAGGAGAAGCCCGTCGTGCCCGGGAAAGCCTGATACGGTCGAACGGGCGCTCAGCTGCGCCTTACTTTGGGCAGCAGCGCGGCGACTTCAGGCCATGCCAGCTCGTGCGGAAGGAGGCGCTTGTCGGCGGCGAGGGCTGACGCGGTGCCAGCAGCTTCGCCCATGGCGACGGCGTTGCCGGTCACGCGGTACGAGGCGTGGGCGATGAAGTCTCCGCTGATGCA
>CAZRPB010000059.1:0-5159 GCA_964601955.1 uncultured Klebsiella sp.
GTGCACAACAGGAAGACGCCGGTGGTCGACCACGCGAACCCGTCGGTCGGCACGCCGGCGGCCTGGATGATGACCAGGAAGAACGGGATCGTCTTCGGGTTCGAGAAGTTCACCCAGGCGCCCCGCAGGAAGAGGCGCCCGGCCCCGCCCTCGAGGCCGGCGGACGCCGGCAGGCTCGAGCGCGGCCGCAGGAGATGCTGCCAGCCGAGATACAGAAAGTAGGCCATCCCGGCGCCCGCGACGACGGTGAGGGCGTGCGGAGCCTGCTCCACCAGCCACTGCGTGCCGAAGAGCGCCAGGAAGAGGTGCGGGGTCTCGCCGACCGCGAGTCCCAGCGTATGCCAGGCCGCGCGGCGCTTGCCGTAACGCAGCGAGGTCTCGATCGTGGACAACGCCGCGGGCCCGGGCGAAAGGCTGGCGGTCAGGCAGGAGGCGATGAGCAGCCCGACGTTCATCCGCGCTCAGCGGAGGGACTGCTTCCAGCGGGCGATCTCGCGGGCGACGGCCTTGGGACCGGGCATGCCCGTGTTCTCGCGGGCGGCGAAGCCGCGCTTCAGGCTGAAGACCTCGCGCCAGCCCTTCGTGAACGCCTTGTCGGCGGTCAGCGCGGCAGCGTCGGAAAGCTTGTCGAGCGGCACGCCGGACTTCTCGGCGAGCGCGACCAGCCGACCAACGGCGTGATGCGCGTGCCGGAAAGGCATGCCCCTGCGCACGAGCCAGTCGGCGAGGTCCGTGGCGAGGAGCGCGGGATCGGACGCGGCGGCGAGGCAGCGGACCCGGTCGAACTTCGTGCCGGCCAGCGTCGCATCGGCGACGGCGAGCGAGAGCAGGAGCTGGTCGGCCGCGTCGAAGAGCGGCGGCTTGTCGTCCTGCAGGTCGCGGTTGTAGGTGAGCGGCAGGCCCTTGGTGAGAGACAGCAGGTGCGTGAGCGAGGCCTGGAAGCGCGCGGCCTTGCCACGGAGCAGTTCCATGGAGTCGGGATTGCGCTTCTGCGGCATCAGCGAGGAGCCGGTGGAGAAGGCGTCGGGCACGCGGGCGAAGCCGAACTCGGCGGAGGACCACAGCACCATGTCCTCGGCCAGACGGGAGAGGTGCACGCCGCAGAGGGCGGCGGCGAAGCAGAACTCGGTGGCCGCGTCACGGTCGGCGACGGCGTCCATGGAATTGCGCGTGACCCGAGGGCGTCCCTTGGCGTCGACGAAGCCGAGCAGCTTCGCGGTCAGCTCGCGGCGGATGGGCAGCGTGGTGCCGGCGATCGCGCCGGAGCCGAGCGGACACCAGTTGGCGGCGTCCTTGGCGGCGGCGAGACGCGTGCGGTCGCGGCCGAACATCTCGGCATAGGCGAGCAGGTGGTGGGCGGCGGAGACCGGCTGGGCGCGCTGCAGGTGCGTGTAGCCGGGCAGGATGACGTCGGCGTTGGCCGCGGCGAGCTTCACCAGGGTCCTGAGCAGCGACACGAGGGCGGCGTCGGCCGCGTCGCACTGGTCCTTGATCCAGAGACGGACGTCGGTGGCGACCTGGTCGTTGCGCGAGCGGGCGGTGTGCAGCTTGGCCGCGGCGGGCACGCGCTTCGTCAGCGCGGCCTCGACGTTCATGTGCACGTCCTCCAGGTCGCGGCTCCAGACGAACCTGCCCGAGCGGATGTCCTTCGCGACGGCGTCGAGTCCGCGGACGATGGCGTCCCGCTCCCGGCGGGTGATGATGCCGGCGGCGGCCAGCATGGTCGCGTGGGCCTTGGAGCCCCGGATGTCCTGCTCCCACAGCCGGCGGTCGAACGAGACGGACTCCCCGAAACGCAGCATCAGCTCGGCGGGACCGGCGCTGAACCGGCCGCCCCAGGTGGCCTGTGCCTTCTTCTTCGCGGGCATGGGTGAGGAATGCCCGCGCACGGGGGCGCAGGCAAGCGAGGAACGCTCAGCGGGCGGGCTGGGCGGCGCGCACGGAGGATCCTTCGAGACGGATGACGATCTCGCCGGACTCGGCGACCCCGAGCCGTTCGCGCGCCTGGTCGCGCACGAACTCCGGATCGGTGGTGAAGCGGTTGATGTAGCGCTCGGTCTGCACGCGCGTGCGCTCGAGGGCGGCGTTGGCCTGCTCCTTCTGGACTTCGGAGGCGCGGAGGGCGGCCAGACGGTCGGTTTCGTCGGAATGCGTGGAGAGCACGGCGGCGGTGACGACGCAGAGGAGCAGGATGAGCGACCAGAGAATGAGCTTCTCGGTCTGCGTGGGCGTCTGGTCGGCTTCGCGATCCATCTCGACGAGCCGAGAGATAGCGAGAAAGGCCCGCCCTGCGAGAGGAAAACTTCAGCCGGCCGCCCGGGCGAGGGAGCCGCTGAACTCCATGAAGGCCCAGACGATGACGCCTGTCACGGACACGTAGAGCCAGACGGGGAAGACCCACCGGGTGAGGCGCTTGTGCTCCTCGAGGCGTCCGGCCTTGGCCAGCCACACGGACCGCAGGACGAAGGGGGTGACGACGATGGCCAGGATGACGTGCGGGATCAGGATCAGGAGGTACAGTCCCTTGAGGGCGGCCCATGAGGAGGCGGGGTCCGGCGCATAGGTGACGTTGGTCCGACCCAAGGCCACCCAGAGGTGGACCTTTGAGGCGAGGTAGACGGCAAGGAAGAGGGCCGAAGTCAGGACGGCCCGCTTCATGGCCCTGCCGTGCCCGTCCCGGTCGCCGGCCTTGATGCGGAAGATGCCGACCAGGAGGAAGACGGTGGCGAGGGCGTTGAGCCCGGCGACGGTCCGGGAGAGGATTTCGGTGGTGCTGGCCATGGCGTAAGAAGACCTCGGGAGGCGGGAAAGGCAAACCCGGGCCGTAACCGGAGGGTCGGAGGCGGGGTTCCATCGGCATGCACCCGCTGCTCCCAGCCCTCCTCCTTTCGGCCGCCTCGGGGCCGCCCATGATCCCGGCCGACCAGGAACCCCCGGCCGCATCCCGGGTGACCGTCACGGTCTCGGGCGACAAGCGGGTGATCGAGGCCAATGGCGTGCCTGACCACAAGGTCTCCCGCTTCCCCAACCGGGGCAACCCCCACGAGATCACGGAACAGCGCTACCGCTTCGAAGTGCCCCTGAAGCCCGTCCCCTCCTCCGGTTCCGCCCCGGCCCGCGGACCGGGACCGGGCGCGCTCTGGGGCGTCGCGCTCAACGGGGTGGTGTTCGACCCGGGCACGGCGGAGATCTACGACGACGGCGACCGCTCGTCCCCCTGGCGCTACGAGGCCCTGCTCAGCAACACCGAGATGGGGACCACGCCCCGGATCCGCACCGGCCTCGGACTCGACGCCAACCACGCGCACGTGCAGCCGAACGGCGCCTACCATTATCACGGTCTGCCGACGCTGCTCATCGAACGGCTCTCCGGCGGAGAGAAGAAAATGACGCACGTGGGCTGGGCCGCCGACGGCTATCCGGTCTACGCGGTCTATGCGCCCGCCAAGGCGGATGACGCCGCCAGCCCGGTGCGCGCGATGAAGAGCAGCTACCGGCTGAAGAAGACGGCACGTCCCGGCGGCGCCGACGCGCCCTCCGGACAGCCCGACGGCTCCTTCGGCCTCGACTATGAATACGTGGCCGGCTCCGGAGACCTGGATGAGTTCGGCGGACGCACCGGACCGACGCCTGAATTCCCCAAGGGCACCTATTACTACGTGCTGACGGAAGACTGGCCGTTCATCCCCCGCGCGCACCGCGGCACCCCTGATCCTTCGTTCTCGAAGCGCATGGGCGAAGGGCCAGGAGGCAAGGCCGGCAAGAAGGGCGCCCCCAAGAAGAAGGGACCGCCGCGCTGAGAGCCGTGCCGACCGGAGAAAGGCCTCCCCTTGCGGGGAGGCCTTTTGTTTCCAAGGCAATGGCGGCGCTCAGGCGCCCTTCTTGCGGTCGAACTTCTTCGGCTCTTCGGCGGACTTGGGAGCCGCGGGCGCCGGAGCGGCGCCGGGCGCGCCGGGGATTGCGGGCTTGCTGAGCACGGCGCCCTCCACGGCCTTGAGCCGACGACGCACCTCTTCGGACAGCTGGGCGCGCTGCGCCTCGGTCGAGATGTCACCGTCGAACAGCACCGCGCCGGCGGCGTCCTTGACCGTCGCATGACGCTTGCCGTCCTTGTCCTCGACGGTGACCGATCCCGCCTCGTCGACGAGATGCGTGCTGGAGCTCGAAGTCAGGCCGGTGCCGATGCCGAAACTGAAGGAGCGCGAGGAGCGGGCGCTCACGCCGGGCCGGGCCTTGCCGGGCTCCTCGACGTCCTGCGCCGCCCCCTTGCGGGCGCGGGCTCCGGCCGCCGCGGCGGGCTGGGCGAAGAGGCCGCGCGCCTGCAGCTCCTCGAGCTGCTGCATGATCTCCGGAGGGAAATGGGCGGTGCCGGGACCGATGTTGATGACGAAGCCGGGGCCGACCTGGATCGTGCGCGCGCCGGCGGAGTCCTTCTTCAGGGCGTCGGCCGCGGTCGCGGACTTGCCGCGAGGACGGTCGTTCGCCTCCACGCCGGGGGGACGGACGGCGAGACGCACGGGCACGGTCATGGCGGAGCCGTTGCGCAGCACCGAGAACTTCACGGTGTCGCCCGGCCGACGCATCTGCACGAGCGAACGGAACTGGTCGAAATTCACGAGCAGCTGGTCATCGAAACGCACCAGGACGTCGCCCGGCTGGAGCTGGTCGACGGCGGGACCCTCGGGGTCGACGACGCCCACGCGCAGGCCGACGCCTTCGGGCAGCTTGGCGCCGAGGACGGCGCGCTCTTCGTCGGTGGGAGGAAGCGCGTTCAGTCCGGCGTAAGCGGCGGGCGCGGGCGGGCAGACGGGTCGCTCAGGCGCCGACGCGGCGGCCGCGGCCGGCTTGGCAGCGGACGAGGCGTCGTCGGCCGCGCGGGCCGGAGCCAGCAGGCCGGCGAGCAGCAGCATGTGGAGAGGAATCTGGAGGGACATGGCGGTCTTCATAAGGTGAGCGTCACGGGGCGGCGGATCCGTTCAGTAAGTTTCAAGGGGCAGGAGAATCGTGCGCTCCTCGGGGCGGTAGCGGACCAGCCTCGAGCCGGATCCCGGAGTCTCCCAGTGCGTGGAATGCTCGCGGCGCATGCGCACCGGACGGACGTAGGTGCCGTCACGGAGCCGGACGGGCTCCAGCATCTCGAGGCTGGCGGGCGAGGCCTG
>CAZRPB010000059.1:5259-11880 GCA_964601955.1 uncultured Klebsiella sp.
GAAGCCATCGGGGCGACGCGGTTCTCCGCGAAGGCCAGGGCGGGCGGCTGGTCGACGGTCTCCGCGCCAGGCAGAACGAGGAAGGCCAGGGCGAGACACGCGGCCGCCGCGAGACCGGAGAACCAGACGATCACGTTGGAACGCTCCTGCCGGGGAGCGTCGAGCGACTCCGCGACGGCGCGGACCGTCGCGTCCGAGGGCGGGCGGGGGCGCAGGGCGGCCAGCGCGAGTTCGATGTCTTCGTCCTGTTCAGGCATGGGAGCGGGCGGTGATGAGTCTGCGGAGGGCCTCCATGGCATAGCGCCACCGGGAGGCCGCGGTGTTTGGTGAAATGGAGAGCTGCTCGCCGATCTGGTCAAAAGTGAGCCCGCCCCAGGTCTTGAGCACGACCACCTCGCGCTGCTCCTCGGGGAGAAGCCCGAGGGATTCGGCGAGCGCGCGCTGACGGGGGTCGGCCTCGGGCTCGAACCACGCGACGGTGTCGGCATCGGCCGCCACGGCCTTCTCGCGGACCGTGCGCCGGTCGGAGCTGCGGATGAGGTCGAGCGCGGCCCGACGGATGGAGGTCACCACGAGCGCGTTCGGGTCGCCGGGAAGGTGGCGCTGATGCTTCCAGAATCGGATGAAGGCCTCCTGCACGACGTCGTCGGCATCCGCGTCCGAGCGGGTCCAGTGGCGCGCGATCAGACGGAGCCTGGGGCCGTGCTCGGCGAACCAGGCCCGCCAGTCACCGGAGACTCGGGCGTCGGGCATGTCTGACATATCAGCGGCGCGTTGGGTCGGATTTGTCTCCGAAATGACATTTTCATCAATTCGGATAGATGGTCAAAGCAGTTGCGGAGTGCCGGAGTGCCTTCAAGACTCACCAGGTGCCCGGACCAGCCGCCAGCGCCCCTCCCAAGGGACTCCTCTCCACCCTCGTCCGGTGGGTGGACGCCGACCACCTCCCCGAGGGGGCCGACGCCATGCTGGCCGCCCCCAAGGAGGTCGACTGGGCGCGCTGCATCCCCTTCATCCTCCTGCATCTGGCCTGTTTCGCGGTGATCTGGACCGGGGCCTCCCCGGTGGCTGTCTGGACCGCCGTGGCCCTCTACTTCGTACGGATGTTCGCCATCACCGGGTTCCTGCACCGCTACTTCTCCCACCGGACTTTCAGCACCTCCCGGGCGTTCCAGTTCATCATGGCCCTCTGGACCGCCACCGCCGTCCAGCGCGGCGCGCTGTGGTGGGCCTCCACCCATCGCCACCACCACCGGCATTCCGACGACCCGGAGGACAAGCATTCGCCGGTCGTGGACGGCTTCTGGTGGTCGCACGTCGGCTGGATCACCGCCAAGCGCAACTTCCCGACCGACTACGCGCGCGTGCCGGACCTGGCGAAATATCCTGAGCTCGTGTTCCTCAACCGCTTCGACGTGTTCGTGCCGGTCCTGTTCTTCGCCGCGCTCTTCGGGGCCGGGGTCTGGATGGAGTCCGCCGGCATCGCGACGACAGGGGCGCAGATGCTCGTCTGGGGCGTCATCTCCACCGTGGTGCTGTTCCACGGCACGGCCTGCATCAACTCCCTCGCCCACGTGTTCGGAAGCCGGCGCTTCCTCCACACCGGGGACGACTCCCGCAACTCCCTGCTGCTCTCGCTGATCACCCTCGGCGAAGGCTGGCACAACAACCACCACCGCCACCAGGCCACCGTGCGCCAGGGCTTCTACTGGTGGGAGTTCGACCCCACCTGGTATCTCCTCAAGGCGCTCTCGTGGACCGGACTCATCTGGGGCCTCAAGCCGGTGCCCGCCTCGGTCTACGCCGAGGCCGCGGGCGAGACCGGCGAGGTGACGGCGGAGGAGGCGGAGCCGAGTGCCTGAGCGGATCGCGATCGTCGGCTCAGGCGTCTCAGGCCTGGGCTGTCTGCGCTTCCTGCGAGGGCGCGCGCAGGTGACGCTGTTCGACGCGGACCGACGGCCCGGAGGCCATGCCCACACGGTCGAAGTCGACGAGCCGGGCACGGGGCGGAAGCTCCCGATGGACGTCGGCTTCATGGTGTTCAACGAGGTGACCTACCCGCACCTCTGCCGCCTGTTCAAGGAGCTCGGCGTGAGGCCCAAGCCGACGTCGATGTCCTTCGCGGTCCGCCACGACCCCTCGGGCACGGAGTGGTGCGGTTCCTCCCTCCGCCACCTCTTCGCGCAGAAGCGCAACCTGCTGCGCCCGCGCTTCTGGCGCTTCCTGCTGCAGGTCGCGAAGTTCAACCGCCTCGCCGCCGAGGGCTGGAAGTCGCCCGAGGCGGAACGCACGCCCCTCGGCGAATGGTGCGCCGCGCGCGGCCTCGGCCGCGACTTCCTCGACCTCTACCTCGTGCCGATGAGCTCGGCCGTGTGGTCGACGCCGCCGGAGAAGATGCTGGGGTTCCCCGCGGCCGCGCTGCTGCGGTTCTTCCACAACCACGGCTTCCTCGGGCTGAACACGCAGCATCCCTGGCTGACCCTCGAGGGCGGGAGCCGGACCTACGTCGCCGCGCTGCTCGCCGCCTGCCCCGCCGACGTGCGCACGGGCTGCGCGGTCATCGCGGTCCGGCGGACGGCGGACGGCGTGACGGTGACGTCCGCGGCGGGCGAGGAACGCTTCGACCGCGTGATCCTGGCCACGCACGCCGACGACACGCTGCGCCTGCTCGCCGACGCCGACGCGGAGGAACGCCGCATCCTCGGGGCGTTCCCCTACAACCGGAACGTGGCCGTGGTGCACACGGACATGTCGCCGCTGCCGCGCACGCCTTCGGCGCGGGCCTCGTGGAACTACCGCACCTGGCAGGAGGGCGGCCGGGCCGTGACCTCGACGCACTACTGGATGAACTCCCTGCAGGGCCTGACGGACCGCGGCGACTTCGTCGTCACGATCAACCGGCCGGAGCAGGTCGCGCCGGAGAAGGTCATCCGGACGATCCCCTGCGAACATCCGCTCTTCACGGTCGAGGGCATCGCCGCCCAGGAGGAGGTGCGAGGTCTGAACGAGCGCCCCGGCTCCCGCACGCACTTCGTCGGCGCCTGGCAGCGCCACGGCTTCCACGAGGACGGACTCTGGTCCGCCCACCGGCTCTGCTCCTTCCTGCTCGGACGCGACGCCTGGGAGGCCTGATCAGCCGAAGCGCACCGCGGAGGGCAGCCGCTCGAACCCTTCGGCACGGAAAGGCTCCTCGGGCCGCAGGCCGGCGAGCGCGGCCACGTAGCGGTCCGGCACGCGTTCGATCCGGATGTTGTGGAACATCACGGTGTCGTTGAGGAAATTGCGCGCGAGGGCGATGCGCTGCTCGGTCTCGACGAGGCCCTGGCTGAGCGCAGTGAAGGACTCCACGGCGGCCAGGTCGGGATAGGCCTCCTGCAACGCCAGGATCGAGGGGCCGACGGCGCTCACCCCGCCGGAGCCCGACTGCGCGCGCAGGGCCGCGACGACCTCCTGCACCGCGCGCTCGTGGGCACGGTAGCCGGCGAGGCAGGCGGCGAGCGCCGGGATGAGGTCGGCGCGCCGCTTCAGCTGGACGTCGACGAGCGAGCGGGCGCGGGTGACGCGGTTGCGCACGCCGATCAGGCTGTTGTAGACCATCCAGACCCAGCCGATGAAGAAGAGGAGCCCGTAGGCCGCGAGCCCCCCGATGGCCGAGACGGGCACGTCGCCGCGCAGGCCGTCCACGCCCATGAGGAGGAAGGCCGAGACCGCGGCGGCGAAGGCGCCGGCGAGCGCCCAGAGGACGAAGGCGACCGCGTTGCCGGAGCTCAGGTGCTCCTCGCCCCGCGGGGTGATGATGAACATCTCCTGCTCGGGGTGCCGCGCGATCTGGGCCGCCACGACGTCGGTGCGCTCGCTGGCCCGGCCGCGGACGAAGAGCCGCGTGCCCAGGGGCATGCCGCGTTCGATGAAGAGACGCTCGCCGGTCGAGCCCTCCACCGCGCCGCGGGGACCCTTGCCGTAGTAGAGCGGATCGTCGCGCTCCACGGACTGGCTGAACATCTCGACGTACTCGTACTGCGCCCCCTCGGGGTTGACCCAGACGTAGCCGGTCTCGTCGCGCAGGTAGAAGCCGGACTCCTCCTCGCCCTGGTCGACCGTGTCCCAGCCGGTGCGACGGACCTGGCGGGTGCGCGTGCGCCCCTTGTCGTCGGTGTACGTCTCCGTGACCATGCGGCTCCAGTGCTCCGCGACGGACCAGCGGTAGGCGACGCAGGGCCGCCCGCTGACGTAGGCGATGAGCGGCTTCTCCAGCACGCAGACGCCCTCGAGCTCGACCTCGCCGATGAAGACGCTGAGGGCCTTGGAGACGGGGGTGTCGTCGAGCAACCGACGCCGACGGCCCGCGCGCATCGCCAGCCAGAGGCACAGGAGCGAGAAGAACGCCAGGAAGACGGCGACCTCGGGATTCACGGCCTTGGCGATCAGGAGCGGGGGCACTGAGACCTTGATGCCACGCCCGGGTCGCAACGCAAGCGGGGCGGAATGCGGCGAGGGGGCTTGCGCCCGGCTGGGAACCCCCCAACCCTCGCCGACGGATGATCCGGCTGTACGACGCGACCGTGATGCACGCGAGGCTCAGGCCGAAGCGGCATCACTTCTCGCACGCGGCCTTCGCCTTCGGCATCCGCCTCGAGGCGCTGGAGAACCCGGGCCGCGGGCTCTGGCTGCTGGGCCGCCGGTGGTCGCCCTACGATTTCCGCGACGAGGACTTCCTGCCGCCCGGCGAGGTCTTCGGGCCGGAGGGAACCCCGCAGGATTTCGGGCGGCCCGACGACCGCCTCGAGGCCCGCGTGCGGGCCTTCTGCGCGTCCCAGGGGCACACGTTGCCGGAACGCGCCGCGATCCGCCTCATCGCGATGCCCCGGGCCTTCGGAAAGTCCTACAACCCCGTGGTGTTCTTCGTCATCACCGTCGACGGGCGGCTGGACTGCGGGATCGCGGAGGTGCACAACACCTTCGGGGAGCGGAAGGCGTGGTTCCTGGGGCCGGACTGCCGGCGTGAGGAGCACGACGGCGACCCCTACCTGCAGCTGCGCGCGCCCAAGCGCTTCTACGTGTCGCCCTTCTCGGGACTCGACACCGAGTTCGAGTTCACCCTGCGGGAGCCGGCGGGCACGCTCTCCGTCACCGTGGACCACTACGAGGGCGGCGAGAAGACCCTGGTGAGCTCCTGGAGCGGCCGGCAGGTGCCGCTCACCGACCTCCGTCTGCTCTGGCTCACGCTCAAATCGCCCCTGCTCGTGCTCAAGGTGACCGTGCTCATCCACCTGCACGCCGCCTGGCTGTGGCTGGCCCGGCGCCTTCCCTTCCGCCGCAAGCGGGATGACGTCGACCTGCAGCGCGGACTCCGCCAACCTTCGCCCGAGATCGCCGGAAGACCATGACCGCACCCCGCCCCTCCCTGTTCCGTCGCCTCGTGCTGCGGGAGTTCGCCCGCCTCCGGAGCGGACGGCTCGACCTTGTCACGCCCGAGGGCGAGACCCTCCGCTTCGGCGACCCCGCCGTCGCCTCGGGCGCGCGCGTCACGGTGAAGGACGAAGGCTTCTTCCGCCGCATCGTGCTCTCGGCGGACATCGGCCTCACGGAGTCCTACATGGACGGCGAGTGGGACTCGCCGGACCTCGCCGCGGTCATCGCGTTCTTCATCGACAACCTCGACCACGCCGCGGGCATGTCCGGCTCCGCGCGACGCAACGCCGCGCTGGGCGTCCTGCGCGTGGCCGACCGCGTCGGCCACCTGCTGCGCCCGAATTCGCGCAAGGTCGTCCGGCGCAACATCGCCGAGCACTACGACCTCTCGAACGACTTCTTCCGCCTCTTCCTGGACCCGTCGATGATGTACTCCTCCGCCCGCTGGGAGGGCGCGTCGACGCTCGAGCAGGCGCAGGCGAACAAGAACGGGGCGCTCTGCCGCCACCTCCGCCTGCGGCCCGAGGACCACGTGATCGAGATCGGCACCGGCTGGGGCGGCTGGGCCCTGCACGCCGTGCGCCAGCACGGCTGCCGCGTGACCACCCTGACCATCTCCAAGGCCCAGCACGACCTCGCCGTCGAACGCGTCAAGGCCGCCGGCCTGGCGGACCGCATCGAGGTGCGCCTCGAGGACTTCCGCGACCACCGCGGCCAGTATGACAAGTGCGTGTCCATCGAGATGATGGAGGCCCTCGGCCACCGCTACCTGCCCGCCTTCTGCGGATCCGTCGGGCGCCTGCTGAAGAAGGACGGCATCGCCGCCTTCCAGTACATCACCTGCCCCGACGCCCGCTACGAGCAGTTCCGGAGCGGCGTGGACTTCATCCAGAAGCACATCTTCCCCGGCTCCCTGCTCCTCTCGATCAACCGCGTCGGCGAGCTCATGACCAGGGAGGGCGGCTTCCAGCTGCACCGCCTCGAGGAGTTCGGGCCCGACTACGCGCGCACCCTCGACGCCTGGTGCAGGGCCTTCGAGGCCAACCTGGAAAAAGTCCGCGCCATGGGCTTCGACGAGCGCTTCATCCGCAAGTGGCGCCTGTACTTCCGTTACTGCGAGGCCGCCTTCGAACGCCGCAACATCGGCGTCGTGCAGGCCGTGTACGTGAGGCCGAACTGCGGGGCAGAAGGGCTTTGAGAGCCTGAAAA
>CAZRPB010000060.1:0-1493 GCA_964601955.1 uncultured Klebsiella sp.
GACCGGCGTGAGCCTCAAGCCGCTGGGCGACGCCTTCATCGCGCTGATGAAGATGCTCATCGGCCCGATCATCTTCACCACCGTCGTGGTGGGCATGGCCGGCATGGGCGACCTGAAGAAGGCGGGCAAGGCGGGCCTGAAGGCCTTCATCTACTTCGAGGCCGTGACCACGCTCGCCCTGATCATCGGGCTCATCGTCATCAACGTCTTCAAGCCGGGCGCCGGGCTGCACGTCGACGTCGCGACGCTGGACGCGAAGTCCGTGAGCGGCTACGCCGAGGCCGCGAAACATTCGGGCGGCGCGGTCGACTTCCTGCTGCACCTCATCCCCAAGAGCTTCGTGGGCGCCTTCGCGCAGGGTGACGTCCTGCAGATCCTCCTGCTGGCCCTGCTCTTCGGCGTGGCGCTGGGCCGCCTGGGCGAGCATGGACGGCCCGTGATGAACCTCCTCCACGACGTCTCCCGCGTGTTCTTCGGCATCGTCGCCTTCGTCACCCGTCTCGCGCCCTTGGCGGCGGCGGGAGCGATGGCCTTCACCGTCGGCGAATACGGACTGGGAGCCATCGCCAAGATGGCGCAGCTCATCGCCTGCGTCTACCTGACCTGCGCCGCCTTCATCTTCATCGCCCTCGGACTCATCCTGCGAGCCTGCGGCTTCAGCCTCTGGAAACTCCTCAAGTTCCTGAAGGACGAGCTCCTCGTCGTGCTCGGTTGTTCGTCGTCCGAACCCGCCCTGCCCGCACTGATGGAGAAGATGGAGCGCGTCGGCTGCGCGCGACCGACCGTCGGCCTCGTCGTGCCCGCCGGGTACTCCTTCAACCTCGACGGCACCTGCATCTACCTGACCATGGCGGCGCTGTTCATCGCGCAGGCCACCGACACCCCGATGGACCTCGGGCAGCAGCTTTCCTTGCTGGTCATTCTCCTGATCACATCGAAGGGTGCGGCCGGGATCACCGGCAGCGGCTTCGTGACCCTGGCCGCGACCTTGGCGGCGACCAATCAGCTGCCCGTGGCGGGCATGGCGCTCATCCTGGGCGTCGACCGCTTCCTGTCCGAGGCCCGGGCCATCACCAATTTCATCGGCAACGCCGCGGCCACCCTCGTGGTGTCGAAGTGGAACGGGGATTACGACGAGACCAAGGGGGGAGATGTGACGCGGGAGCGTAGCTCCCGCGAGGGACAGGGCTAGGGACAGGGGCAGGGACAGGTTGAAGGCAACTGGAGGCACGGAGGCTCAGTGGCCCAGAACGAGGCACGTGCGCGGCGCAGGGCGAGGCCACAGACCGTACGATGTCCGTCCGCCAACGGACGTGATGGCAATCACGTCCCTACCGGCGCGGCGGAGCCGCAAGGGGGGAGGCAAGTGGGCACGGTGACATGGGGACAAGGGGACACTGCGAGGGACAGGGGCAGGGCTAGGAGGGGGATACCGTGCAAAGGTGCAACAGCGGCGGTGCCGCGTGCAAAGGTGCAAAGGTGGGCGAGGCGAT
>CAZRPB010000060.1:1593-4813 GCA_964601955.1 uncultured Klebsiella sp.
CCCTTGCCCACGTGCCAGCTTGCCAGCGTGTCACCTGTGAAACTGCCCCTGCCCCTGTCCCTGTCCCTAAAAATGCATCTCCTTGCCGAAGGACGGATGGTGGCTAATAAGGAGCCATGAAATCACGCTCCTGGCTGCTGGGTCTGCTTATGGCAGGATTGCTGTTCTCGGGTTGCGACGGCGAGAGACGGCCGGCGGCCAAGGTGAACCTGGAGGAACAGAACGCCGTCATGGCGTTCGCGCTGTCGGATCAGCTTGAAGCCAACGAATTTTCCGGAGCGGTCACGGTCGTGGTCGGGCCCGACGGCATCCTGGGGATGGAGGCCTTCGGCCTCGCTGACATCAAGGCCGCCCGGCCCATGCGCAAGGACTCGGTCTTCTGGATCGCCTCAATGACCAAGCCGATGACGTCGGCCTGCGTGATGATGCTGGTCGAGGAGGGCAAGGTGTCCCTGGATGACCCCGTCTCCAAGTTCCTGCCCGCCTTCAAGGGGCAGAAGCTCCTCAAGGACGGCAAGCTGGTCGACCCGGCCAGGCCGGTCTCGGTGCGCGACCTGCTGACGCACACTTCGGGACTGACCAGCGCCTACGCCACGCCGGCCGGACAGCCCAGCGATGCCTTGCCGCTGGAGAAGATGTGCGACTTCTACGCCGGACAGCCCCTGCGCTATGAGCCGGGCACCCAGTGGTCCTACAATAACCCCGGGATCAACACCCTCGGACGCATCGTCGAGGTCGTCTCCGGAATGCCCTACTCCGACTTCCTCGAGACGCGCCTGCTGGAACCGCTGGGCATGACCTCGACCACCTTCTGGCCGGACGAGAGCGAGCTGGAGCGACGCGCCCTGCCCTACGCCAAGGACAAGGAGAGCGGCAAGCCGGTCCTCGGCAAGACGCACACCTTCCGCGAGCCCTACAGCGACCCTTCGCGCACCGCGATTCCGGCGGGCGGACTATGGTCGACCGGTCACGACATCGCCCGCTTCTGCCAGATGATGCTGAACAAGGGCTCGATCGAAGGGCGCCGGATCCTCAAGCCGGAAACCGTCGCCCTGATGACCCGCAACCAGCTCGGAGACATGCCCAAGGTCAGCTTCACCCCCGGCATGTCCATGGGCCTCGGCGTGCACATCGTGCGCGAACCGCAGGGCGTGACCGAGAGCCTGAGCGCGGGTTCCTTCGGACATGGCGGCATGCATGGCACCCAGATGTGGATCGATCCCGTCCGTCAGCGCGCCTACGTCCTCCTGGTGCAACGCACCAACTTCCCCAACTCCGACGCCAGCGAAGCCCGCCGGATCTTCCAGAAGGCCGCCTTGGAGACGTATGGGAGGTGAGGGGGAACGTGGGCAAGGTGACACTGCGAGGGACAGGGGCAGGGATAGGCGATGCAGATGAAGGATGAGTGATGGGGGATGAGGAAGGGCGCCGAAGGGCGACCGCGCAGAGGCAACAGGTGCTCCCTTGCCCACGTGTCACCGTGCCCACGTGTCCCCTCAAACGACGGCTGACCGAGGGCGGTCAGCCCTGCCCAAGGCAGGAGCTCGCGATCAATGACGACCTGCCTGATTCTCCCTGAGGACAACGAAGGTCATCGTTTCGCTCATTTTCGACACATTAACGCCTTTGCACAGCGGACGGCTCGGCACCATAAGAACCCACCCCCATGAGCAATCCCCTCTCACGCCGTCGTTTCGTCCAGACCTCCGCGGTCGCCGTCGCCGGCTTCCCCGCCCTCGTCAGCTGTCAGAACGTCAACTCCCGCCTGCAGATCGCGGCCGTCGGCGTGAGCAACAAGGGGCTCTCCGACGTGCGCGAGGTCGGCTCCCATCCCAAGGCGAAGTTCGTCGCCTTCTGCGACATCGACACCAGCCGCTTCGGCGGAGCCGACGCCGCCTTCCCCGGCACCCCGCACTATGCGGACTTCCGCGAAATGTATGACAAGCTCGGCGACAAGTTCGACGCCGTGACCGTCTCGACCCCGGACCACATGCACGCCCTGCCCGCCCTCCTGGCGATGCGCCGTCGCAAGCACGTCTACCTGCAGAAGCCCCTCACCCATTCCGTCGCCGAGGCCCGCCTGCTCACCGAGGAGGCCGCCCGCATGGGCGTGCAGACGCGCATGGGCAACCAGATCCATTCGCGCACCGAATACCGCACCGCGGTGAAGCTCATCCAGTCCGGCCGCATCGGCAAGGTGAAGGAAGTTCATTCCTGGCACCCCAACCCCGGCAATCGCTACACCAATCTCACCGGCCTGCCGGCGAGCACCGCTCCCGTGCCTCAGGGACTCTCCTGGGACCTCTGGCTCGGCGTCGCTCCGGCCCGTCCCTTCGCACCTGACGTCTATCATCCGTTCAAATGGCGCGACTGGCTGGACTTCGGCTGCGGCACCCTCGGCGACTTCGGCTGCCACATCTACGACCCCGTCTTCTGCGCGCTCGAGCTCACCAAGCCGCTCACGATCAAGGCCGACAGCGTCGGCGTGAACGACCAGACCTGGTGCTCCGCCGAGACCATAACGTACGTCTACCCCGGCACGAAATACACCGCCGGCGACACCATCACCATGACCTGGCATGACGGCGGCCGGAAGCCTGACGCCTCGCTCGCGCAGCTCCCCAAGGGCAAGAAGCTCTTCGACGGCGGCTCGATGTTCATCGGCACGGAAGGGGTGCTGCTCCTGCCGCACGTCGGCACCCCCGTGCTGCTGCCGGAGGAGAAATACGGCACGACCTTGACGCCCGGAGAGGAAGCCCGCCGCAAGCGCGCCCTCGACCGAGGTGAGAAGGTGCCGGCCATCAAGATCGCGGACATCCAGGCCGAGGAGAGCCTCAACCACTATCACGGGTGGGTGGACGCCGCCCTGACCGGCGTGGAGTGCACCGACAACTTCGCCTACGCCGGCCCCCTGACCGAGGCCGTGCTGCTCGGCACCATCGCCTCACGCTTCCCGGGCGCCTCCCTCAAGTGGGACGCCGCCGCCCTCAAGATCTCCAACCACAAGGCCGCCAACGCCCTCGTCCGCAAAGAATACCGGGACGGATGGAAGGTTTGAACGTGAGCGCGGAGGAGCCGCGAACGCGAGGGACAGGGACAGGCTGAAGACAAGAAGAGGCACGGAGGCTCGGAGGCTCAGAACGAGGCACTGGCGGCGAGGGATCGGGGGTGATGATGTGCAAAGGTGCAACTGCGGTGGAGCCGCGTGCAAAAGTGCAAA
>CAZRPB010000060.1:4913-6616 GCA_964601955.1 uncultured Klebsiella sp.
ATGCGACGCCCTTGCCTGCGTGACCGTATGTAACCGCGTCACCGCGCATCAGCGCCCTGCTCGCGGGCGCGATACTGGCCGGGGGTCATGCCGGTGTGACGTTTGAAGTCCTTGCTGAAGAAATAGCGGTCGGCGAAGCCGACCTGCGCGGCGATCTCCTTGATCTCGTCGTCGGTGCCGGCGAGCCGGCGCTTGGCCTGGCTGATGCGCTCCCGTCGCAGCCAGTCGATCGGACTGGTGCCGAAGGCGGCACGGAAGACGCGTGTGAAATGCGTGGGGCTCAGACCGGCGAGCCTGGCCAGACCCTCGAGCGTGTGCTTCTCAAAATAGAACAGCCGCATCCGCTCGACGACCTTGGCGAGCGCGGGCGGGACGTCGGGCGCGGCGTCGCCGGACCGGGCGCGTGCGGCGCAGACCACGGCGAGCAACCGGGCCACGACGGCATGGAGACGGGCCGGAGACTCGGGAGCACGGTCGGCCACGAGACGGAACGCCTCCTTGAACGCCGCCACCGCCTCCTTGCGGTCGACCCCCGCGATGACCGGAGCGGCGCGGACCGACATGAGCTCGGACAGCTTCGCGAGCTGCGGACCTTCGGCACGGACCCACATCGCCTCCCAAGGGTCCGAAGGCTCCGCCCAATGCTCATGCGGATGATGGCAGTTGAGCCACACGAAGTCGCCGGGCCCGATGGCGTGCGTCCGGCCTGCGACGCGCGTCCAGGCGCGACCTGAGAGGCAGAGGATCAGCTCGTGGCCCGGATAGCGGTCGCGACTGATGCGATGGGAGGGCGAGGCCAGCAGATGTCCGGCCCGCGGCACCGTGTAGAAGACGTCCTGGTGCGCCGGTGCCGGCGTGGAGTGCAGTGACACCAGGAAACGCGTCTCGGGCTCCTTTGACATGGTCGGATACTACAACCGACCGCCGGACGTCCGCCATTTAAAAACCTCAGGCAGGAGGGATAATCCTTCCATGTCCCGGCTGACCCCGACCGCGATCCTCCTGCTCGCCGCCCTCACGGGCGGCGCCGAGCCCGTGAGCTTCAGCCGCGACGTCCTCCCCATCCTCTCCGAGAACTGCCTCTCCTGCCACGGCCCGGACGAGTCGCACCGCAAGGCCGACCTCCGTCTCGACACCTTCGAAGGCGCCACGGCGGAGAACGACGGCGTGCGCGCGGTCGTGCCGGGCGACCCTGGGCGCAGCGACCTCATCGCACGCATCCTCAGTCAGGACCCCGACGAGGTGATGCCGCCGCCGAAGTCGCACAAGCCGCGCCTGAAGCCGGAGGAGATCGACGTCCTCCGACGCTGGATCGCCGAGGGCGCCAAATGGGGGAAGCACTGGGCCTTCGAGCCGCCGGTGAAGCGCCGGGTCGAAGGACATCCCGTCGACGCCTTCATCCGTGCCCGACTCGTCAAGGAGGGCCTGAATCCTTCGCCGCAGGCGCCTGCGCACTTGCTCGTGCGACGCGTGCACCTCGACCTCACCGGCCTGCCACCCACCCCGGAGGAGGCTTCGGCCTTCCTCGACGACAAGGCGCCCGGAGCCTATGAGCGGATGGTCGACCGCGCCCTCGCCTCCCCGCATTACGGCGAGCGCCTGGCCATGTGGTGGCTCGATGCCGCGCGCTACGCCGACACCGACGGCTTCCAGTCCGACGCCACCCGCAACAACTGGCCCTGGCGCGACTGGGTCGTCGACGC
>CAZRPB010000060.1:6716-11705 GCA_964601955.1 uncultured Klebsiella sp.
ACCGCAACCTGCCTTACGACCGGTTCACCTTGGAGCAGTTCGCCGGCGACCTCCTGCCCGGCGCCACGCCTGAGCAGAAGCTCGCCACCGCCTTCCACCGGAACCACATGACCAACGGCGAGGGCGGCCGCGACCCCGAGGAATCGCGCGTCGACTACGTCATCGACCGCGTGAACACCGTTGGCTCCACCTGGCTCGGACTCACCCTCGCCTGCTGCCAGTGCCATTCGCACAAGTTCGACCCAGTCTCGCAGTCCGACTACTATTCGCTGACCGCCTTCTTCAACAGCATCGATGAAGACGGCAAGGCCGGCGGCGGAGCCAAGCCCTTCATGCCTTATCAGTCGCCCTTCGCGGCGCGGGCGCTCGACGAGGCCAAGGCGCTGATCGAGGCGGCCAAGCCCGCGGAAGCGGCGGCACGCAAGGCGGCCGAAACCCCCTTCGCCGGCTGGCTCAAGCAGGCGACCGAGCGCGTCGGCGGCGGGCACGTGAGCTGGCGCCCCATCAAGGCCGAGACCCTGGAGACCGCCGAGGGCACCATCCTGACCCAGGAGCCCGACCTCGCCGTGCAGGCTTCCGGACCGCATCCGAATCAGGACGAATACCGCTTCATCACCACCCCGCGAGGCCGACGCATCGCGGGCCTGCGACTAGAGGTGCTTCCCCACCCTTCGCACACCGAGGGCGCGCTCTCCCGCGGCAAGGACGGCGAGTTCCTGCTCACCGACCTGAAAGTCCAGGTCCGCACCCGCGGCAACTCACTCATCCGGGACGTCGCCCTTGATTCCGCCGTCGCGGACGTTGGCGCCGACAAGAAGAAGAACGGCAACTACGGCGACGTGAAGGACACGCTCGACGACGATCCGCGCAATGGCTGGACCACCATCGGCGCCGACAAGAAGGCCCCGCACACCGCCGTCTACCGATTGGCCGAGCCGCTGACCCTCGGAAACGATGAGGAGATGATCATCGAGCTCCGCCAGCGCTCCACCCTCGGCGACCGCAACATCGGCCGATTCCGCCTGTCCGTGACCGACGAGGCCGGACCTGCCGTGGCATCCGTCGGCGTCACCCCGCTTGAGCGCCTCGCCAAGGCGAACGGAGCGGCGGACCCGAAGCTCCGCGAGGACCTCTTCAGCCAGTTCCTCGCGGACCATCGTCCCTACCGCGAGGCGAGGGCGGCGCTTGACCGCGCGCAGAGCGACTTCGACGACATCAAGGCGCGGGCCGGCAAGGTGAACGTCATGGTCCTGGCGGAGCGCAAGCAGCCACGTGACACCTTCGTCCTCGTCCGAGGCGTGTGGGACAAGCATGGCGACAAGGTCGGCCGTGACGCGCCCGCGGCCGTGCTGCCCTGGCCGCAGGAGCTGCCCAAGGACCGGGCCGGGCTCGCCCGCTGGATCACCGCGCCCGAGAACCCGCTGGCCGCCCGCGTGGCCGTGAACCACCTCTGGCAGCTCCTGTTCAGCAACGGCATCGTCCGCAGCGTCGAGGACTTCGGACTGCAGGGTGAGCGCCCCAGCCATCCCGAACTCCTCGACTGGCTCGCCGTCGACTTCCGTGAGAACGGCTGGGACATCAAGCGGCTCCTCCGCCTGATCGTGACCAGCGAGACCTACCGTCAGGATTCTTCCGTCACCCCCGCCCTGCTCGCCAAGGATCCGGACAACCGGCTCCTCGCGCGCGGCTCACGGTACCGGATGCCCAGCTGGATGCTGCGCGACGCCGCCCTGCGCGCCTCCGGACTCCTGCATCCCGTGCTCGGCGGTCCGCCCGTGAGGCCGCACCAGCCCGACGGCGTGTGGGAGGAGCTCTTCATGGGCCGCTTCAAGTATGAGTCCAGCGAAGGGCCCGCACAGTATCGACGCACCCTTTACGCCTTCTGGCGCCGGTCCATCGCGCCGACCTTCCTCTTCGACACCGCGCAGCGTCGCACCTGCGAAGTCCGGCTGCCCCGGACCAACACCCCCCTGCAGGCCCTGACCCTGATGAATGACGCCACCTTCCTCGAGGCCTCGCAGGCCCTCGCGGCCGGAGCGATCAAGCTGAGCGGTGACGCGACCCGGATCCAGTTCCTGTATCGCAGCGTCCTGACGCGAGAGGCGAACGACCGCGAGGCCGCCCTCATCGGGTCAACCTTGATGAAGGCGCGGGAGACCTATCGCGCCGACCCTGCCACCGCCGTCAAGTTCCTCGACGTCGGTCAGCGCAGGATCCCTGCCGGCGTCGATCCCGCCGAGCTCGCCGCCTGGACCCTCGTGGCGAGCCTCGTCCTCAACCTCGATGAGACGATCACGCATGAGTAAGCGTCAAGAGACAGATGAAGAAACGATGAACGATGTAAGATAGACGATGTTAGCCAGAAGCAGCCCAACATACCGACCACCAAAGTCCCCGTCCATCACCCATCGCTCATCCTTCATCACTCATCGACCGTCCACCCGTCATCTGTCCCCTGTCATCATTAATCCTCCATCTTCCATCCTTCATCTTCACGTGTCCCCTTTCTCCCGACGTTCCTTCCTCGCCAGCGGCCTGACAGCGCTGGCGGCGCCGCGCCTGCTGGCGCAGGGCAAGCCCGAGCCTGCGCATCAGGGCGCAGTGATCGGGCATGGAGCCTTCCGCTACCGCGTGGACAAGCTCTGGTGCAAGGCCGACCCCGCCGTGCATCCCGTCAAGGACTGCCATGAGATGTGCCAGGCCGCCGACGGACGCCTCTTCCTCATCACCAACCATCCCAAGCACGACGTCCTCGTCTTCGACACCGAGGGCAACGTGCTGGCCGCCTGGAGCCTCGGGCTGAAGACCGGGCACGGACTCACGTTAGCCAAGGGCGCCGATGGCGTTGAACACGCCTATCTCACCAGCAATTCCGGTCGCATCGTGAAGTGCACCCTCGACGGCAAGCCCGTGCTCGAACTGCCAGATCCCCGCAAATGCGGCGCCTACGGGGCGAACGACCCTTACAGCCCGACCGAGGTCGCCGTGGACGCGGCCGGAGGCATCCACGTGGCCGACGGCTACGGCTCGCAGTTCATCCTGCGTTTTGACCGCGCCGGAAAGTATCTCGGAAAATTCGGCGGCAAGAGCACCCAGCCCACCAATCCCGGAAAGTTCATGCAGGCGCACGGCGTGGCGATCGACGACCGTGGCCCGGAGCCCCTGCTCGTGTGCACCGAGCGCGTCCGGAACGAATTCAACTGGTTCACCCTGGACGGGAAGCACGTCCGGGGCGTCTACCTCCCGGGCGCCTACGTCTCCCGTCCCGTGATCTCCGGGCGGCATCTCTATTCCGGCGTGTGCTTCGGGGCCAAGCCCGACGACCACCGCATGTGGCAGGGGCGCGGATTCGTCACCATCCTCGACGATCGCGACCGCGTCGTCTCCAACCCCGGCGGACAGGAACCGAAATACGAGGCCGGACGCCTCAAGCCCATGCTGCAGGACCTTCCCGTCTTCAACAACTGCCACGACGTGTGCGTCCTGACCGACGGCGACCTCATCGTCTGCCAATGGAACAGCGGCTCCACCTATCCCATCCGCCTCCGCAAACTCTCCTGACCATGGACCCCTTCAGCCTCCATCGCCGCACCTTCGTCCAGCAGGCCGGCCTGTCCCTCGGGGCCATGGCCTTCGGCTCCCTCGCTGCCCGGGCGGCCGCCGAGGCTCAGAAGACCGGACTCCCTTCCCTGCCCCATCATGCCGCCAAGGCAAAGCGCGTCATCTTCCTGACGCAGTCCGGCGGTCCCTCGCAGATCGAGCTCTTCGACCACAAGCCAGGCCTGGCCGACCTGGCCGGCACCGAACTCCCCGAGTCCGTCCGCCGCGGACAGCGCCTGACCACCATGACCTCGAACCAGCGCCAGCTGATCAAGCCCGGCGCGACCCGCTTCGAGCGCTGCGGCAAGTCCGGCGCGACCATCGGCGAATGGCTGCCGCACCTGCGGAAGATCGCGGACGACCTGTGCTTCATCAAGTCGATGCACACCGACCAGATCAACCATGCGCCTGCGATGACCCAGTTCCTGACCGGGAACCAGATTCCCGGACGCCCCAGCATCGGCGCATGGGCGAGCTACGGCCTTGGCAGCGACAACAAGGACCTGCCCGACTACCTCGTGCTCCTCTCGCGCATGCAGCGTCCGAGCGACCAGCCCCTGTACGACCACTACTGGGGCAGCGGCTTCCTCCCTTCGCGTCACCAGGGCGTGAAGCTCCGCAGCGCCAAGGATCCCGTGCTCTACCTGCGCGACCCCGAGGGCCTCCCCCGCGGACTCCGCCGCGAGATGCTCGACGGACTCGCCGAACTGAACCGAGGCACTTTCGAACGCACCGGCGACCCCGAGGTCGCGACCCGCATCCGCCAGTATGAGATGGCCTTCCGCATGCAGGCCAGCGTGCCCGAGCTCACCGACCTCTCCGACGAGCCCGACGAGGTCTTCGAGCTTTACGGTCCCGATTCCAGAAGACCCGGCAGCTATGCCGCCAACTGCATCCTCGCGCGGCGCCTGATCGAGCGTGGTGTGCGGTTCGTGCAGCTCTTCCATCCCGACTGGGACCACCACAGCCGCCTCACCTCCTGGTGCACCGCGCGCTGCCGCGACACCGACCAGCCCAGCGCCGCGCTCGTCACCGACCTCAAGCGCCGCGGACTGCTCGACGACACCCTCGTCGTCTGGGGCGGGGAGTTCGGACGCGGCGTGGCCGGACAGGGCAAGTGGGACAGCCCCGAGGCCGGACGCGACCACCATCCCCGCTGCTTCACCATGTGGATGGCGGGCGGCGGCGTGAAGGCCGGGCACACCCACGGATCCACCGATGAGTTCAGTTACAACGTGGCCACCGACCCCGTGCACGTGCGAGACCTGCACGCCACCGTCCTGCACCTCCTCGGGGTCGACCACGAGCGCTTCACCTACCGTCACCAGGGCCTCGATTTCCGTCTCACCGGCGTCGAGACGGCGAAGGTCGTCAAAGGAATCTTGGGCT
>CAZRPB010000061.1:0-11013 GCA_964601955.1 uncultured Klebsiella sp.
GGCTGCTGCCAGAAGGACGGATCCTGCGGTTCCGGAGACAAGAAGACCGGCTGCTGCGGCTGAGTTCCTCCGCGAGCGCGCATGAAAAGGGCGGGGCCGTGAGGCTCCGCCCTTTCTTTTGGCCGAGGTCCGACTTACTTCTTCTTCGGCGCCGAGGCGGGCGTGCCGAAAGGATTGGCGCCGTTCTTCGCCTCCAGCTCCGCCTGGTCGATGATCTGGTTGAGCATCGTGAGCAGCCGCTCCGTGCTCCAGCTTGCGGTGAAGATCACGCGGTCGCCCTTGTGCTCGACGGGCGCGATGCCCGCGATGAGGTCGCCAACCAGCTTCGCCTTGGCTTGGTCGGCGGCTGTCTTGGGCACGGTGGGGTCGCCCGCGATCATGAGGGGCATCATGGCGACCATGCCCTGCGCCTGCATGGCGAAGGGCGCGGCCTTCTCCGGGCTGGCGAAGAGCACCTCGAACTTCATGACCTGAGCGTCACCTTTTTCACCCATCGCGGCATGCATGCCCTTGAAGCCCGACTGGTCGTCGGGAGTCGGAGGCATGAGCGAGCCGTTGGCGGCCATGAAGAAGTAGCCCTTGCCGACCTGCGAGGAGGCGCCGGCGCTTTCGGGGCCCGGCGTGAAGGAGCGTCCCGTGCCCTTGAGCGCCGCGAAGACCTTGGCCGCATTGGCGGGATTCGTCATGACGAGCGTCCTTGAGTCATAGGAGAAGATCGCGGGAGACCCGGGATCGGCCGGCTCGGGGGATCCCGGGCCGAAGGAGTTCACGAGGCCGGGCAGGTCCCAGCCCTTGACCGTGCCGGCTTGGACGCTCTTGACGCCTTTGCTGGCGCAGTAGGAGGCGAGACGTGCCTGATCATGCGCGCCCCGGATGATAAAAACGAACTCCGGCGCCTGATCGACCTCCGGGCGTTGGATGGGGCCCATCATTCCGCCCGCGAATGAGATGTCGGGAGAGGACAGGTCGAGGCCCGTCGCCTCCTTGACGGCCTTCTCGACGTCGAGGCCTGCGAGCTCGGCCGCATCCGATTTCTGCATGCGGGCCTTCAGTGCCTGCATGCCCGGGGAGTTCGCGATGGCCAGTCCGGCCGTGGATTCGGTGGCGAAGACCAGCGACGCTTCGGGCGGGACGCCCTTGAAGTCGAAGGCGGCCGCGGACAGGGCGACCATGCAGAGGAGGACGGCGGCGGGCGTGCGCATCACGATTTCCTAGGTCGGACGGGCGTTGCTTACAATCCCTGAAAAGAAAAGGGGCCGGCGTCGTTGAAGCCAGCCCCTTGGGAAGATGCGCGCCGTCCTTTCAGGTCACTTCTTTTTGCCGCCCTTGCCCTGTCCCGCGGGCTTCAGGGGATGCTCCTTGAGGATCTCGTCCGCCATGTAGAAGTTCACACGGTCCTTGGTGGCCTCGCGCACCTTGGCGACTTGGTCGGCGGTCACCGCCTTGCCGTTGTTGCCGAAGGCCAGGCGGGTGAAGGTGATGACGGCCGCGACTTCCTGGTCGTTGAGCAGGCCGGCGAAGCCCATCATGGGCGGCACGCCCTTGGTGGGGTCGAAGTCCTTGCCAGAGACCTTGATCGGGCCCCAGAGTCCCTTGAGCACGATCTTGATCACGCGTTCGTCGTTCTCGAGCCAGTCGCTGCGGGACAGGGGCGGGTAGACGTTGGGCAGGCCCTTGCCGTCGGCCTGGTGGCAGGTGGCGCAATGGGCGTCACGGAAGTAGACCGACTTTCCGAGATCGAAGATCTTCTGTTCGTCAGCGGTCAGCTTGCGGGAGGCGCGCACGGTGCCGCCCTCCTCGGCCACGGGCTTGCTGATGGTGCTCTTGCCCGCGAGGTAGTCAGCGGCGGCCGGGTTGTCATCCAGCTTGAGCCCTCCGGCCAGCAGCGCCTTCACGTCGTCCGCGAGGGTGTAGGTCATGACGTAGTGGGTGACCGGTCCGGCCCAGCGGTCGAGGGGCTTGCGGAAGGTCTCGAGGGCGATGCGGGCGCCGTCGGCATTGTCCAGCCATGAGGCCGCCACGAGCGCGGTCAGGCGTACGCGAGGGTGCTCGTCGCGCGCGGCCTGCGTGAGCAGTTCGACATGCGCGGGCAGTTTCCAGAAGGAATGCCGCACGACGTCGGCGGCCGCGGCGCGGGCTTCGGGCCGCTTGGCCGAAAGGAGCCGGCGGATGAGCGCCTCATCCGGCCGGTTCTGGGCCCAGGTGGCCCACATCGCCTCACAGAGGTGATGTTCGAACTCGGGATCTGCGGGGTCGAGCCGGTCGACCCAGGCCTTGACGGCAGGCAGCACCTCGGAGGCAGGACGGCCGCGGAGTTCGCGACGGGTGCGGTAGCGTGTGCGGTATTCCGGTTCCTTCAGGTTCTCCAGCAGCTCGGGGACCGAGGCGCCGTCGACCTTGGCGGGCTTGAGGAGCGGGCGGGCAGGGTAGGTTATGCGGTAGATGCGGCCCTTCTCTCGGTCGCGGTTGGGGTCGCGCGCGTTGTGCTGCATGTGCCCGATGAGCGGATTCTGCCAGTCCAGGAAGTAGAGCGAGCCGTCGGGCGCGAACTCCAAGTCCACCGGACGGAAATTGCCGTCCTCGGACACGATGAGGTCGCCGTGCGCGGTGCCGACGTAGCCGGCGCCGTCGTCCTTCGGCGTGCCGAGGCTGATGCCGAGGAAGCCGATGGTGTTGCACGTCATGAAGTCGCCCTGGTACTCGTCGGGGAAGTGACGGGAGGAGACGAACTCGGCGCCCGAGCTCGGACGCGACCGCTTGGGCACGAACTGCTCGACCTTGGGGATCTCGATGCCGTAGGGCATCTTGGCCGAGAGAGGCAGGGCCCACCAGTTCTCACCGGGCGAGGCGTCGGAGAGGTGCGGCTGCTCCCAGCGGTTGAACGAGAAGCCCCAGGGGTTGGAGACGTCGGTCTGCACGCGCTCGAGGCGGAAGGACTTCGGATCGAAGCGCCAGGCGCCGCCGTCATTGCAGCGACGGGGGCCGTAGGGCGTCTCCACCTGACTGTGCAGGAACCTTCCTTCGAGCAGGTAGAAGGCGCCGGAGGCGTCGGCGCAGTAGGCCGAGATGGCGTGGTGCGTGTCGTGGGAGTCGAAGCCGTGCAGGATCAGCTCCTTGCGGTCGGCCTTGCCGTCCTTGTCGTCATCGATGAGCAGGGCGAGGTTGGGCTCCTGGGAGAGGTACACGCCTTCGGGGGCGATCTCGAAGCCGATGGGCAGGTGCAGGCCGTCGGCGAAGACGCTGCGCTTGTCGGCGCGGCCGTCACCGTCGGTGTCCTCGAGGATGAGGAGCTTGTCGTCGGGCGCGGGGTCTCCCGGGCGGTGGTGCGGGTAGGTCGGCGTGGTGGCGACCCAGAGGCGTCCCTTGCCGTCGAAGGACATCTGCACGGGCTTCTTCAGGTCGGGGAACATCGACTCATCGGCGAAGAGGTTCACCTTGAAGCCGGGAAGGAGCTTCATCTTGGCGATGGCCTCCTCACCGGAGAGGAACTTGGCGGGATCGCCGTTCTTGTCGCTGGGCTTGTAGTTGGTCGGGACGGGCGGCAGGGGGTGCGTCTTGGAGTCGTCGACGGTCAGGTCGGTGCGACGTCCGGCGGCGACGTCCTGGATGAGCGTGTCGCGCAGGGCGGTCATCTCGCGGATCTTGCGGACCTCGTCAGGGTAGTTCTGCGGCCCGAAGGGATTGTAGCGTTGGCCGTGGGTGTGCACGCCGTTGACGATGGCGTAGTCGGAGTTCCACCAGTGGTCCTTCTGCTTCACGGCGGCGTTCACGAGGGCCTCGTCGGCCTTCGACTTGCGGGCGGCGACGCCGTAGAGCGCGTCGGCCACGATCTTGGCGGCGAAGCGGTAGCCGTGGTCGGTGGGGGCGAAGCCGTTGATGGTGTAATCCGGAGCGCCTTCGGTCTTGGCGGCATAGGCCTCGCGGGAAGCGCTGAAGAGGTCGATGAAGGTCAGGCCGTGCTTCTGGGCGACGCGGCCCATGGCCTGGGAGTAGGCGGCGAGGCGTTCGTTCTCCTTCTTGCCGTCGGGCAGGTCGCGCTTCTTGGAGAGGTCCTCGAAGGCGAAGGGCGAGGCGAGGGCCAGGCGCGGGGCGCGTTCCCCGTCGTAGGCGCGGGAGAGCGAATGCACCACGAGGGCGTCCAGTTCGGCCTCGTAGTTCTCGACGCGACCGAGTCCGTCGAAGGACTCGTTGTATCCGAAGAAGGCCACGATGGTGCCGGCCTTCACATGGAAGAGCCACTGGTCAGGGGTGGAGAAGAAGCCCTTGCCGTTGTGCTGCGCGTATTCGGGGTGGAACTTCTCGGCGCCAGGGAAAGCCCACTGGCTGGCGCGCGCGGGATGCGGGCGGAAGGCGGGGGTGTCGCCCGAGCGGCCGAGGTTGCGCACGATGAAGCCGCGGTCGGGGAAGCGGAGCTGCAGCTCGGTCTCGATGCGGCCGTAGTAAGTCTCGCGCTCGGCGAAACCGTTGCCGATGAAGGCGATCGTCTCGCCCTTGCCGGGCGCCTGGCCGCGCTGGGAGCGCTGCATCTTCGCCTCGGGAGGATTCTCAGCCGGGGCGTGCGGGGTGGGGGAGCCCTTGCTGTTGTCGGGCCAGTTGGCGGCGTTGGCTTTGTCGGCCCGCGTCTTCAGCTTGTCGCGATCCACGGGTATCGGCTCGGCGGCGATCAGGCCGCAGGCGAACAGGGAGAGGAGGAGCCGGAAGGAGGACTTCATGGGGATTGCAGGCATCGACCCATAGTCGTGCGGACCGGGACTGCCAGCCCTAGTTGTCCCCGTCGGGAGGCCGTCAGAATCCCTCTTAAAGCGGACTCACTCCCGCCAGGTCTTCACGGTGGCCTTCCAGACGTTGAGCCAGAGGAAGGCGCTGAGTCCGAGGCCAAGGGCGTAGCCCGCCCGCCAGGTCCAAGGCACGGAGTTTTCGCCGGTGGCGAATAGTCCGAAGACGCACATGCCCACGGCTCCGGTGAGGAGCAGGAGCCGGAGTCCCAGCATGAGGAGGATGAACGCCTTCATGCCTGCGAAAGTGGGGCGGGGGCGGAGCGCGTCAAGGCGGGGGTCACCGCATCAGGTGCGCCAGCAGGTCTCGGATATCCTGGTCTGATAGGCCCGACAGCAGGCCCTCGGGCATCACGGAGACGGGGCTGGCCATCAGATTGTCAACGGCGTCCTCACGCAGGATGGTCTTCACGCCGGCGAGGTCACGGAGCACGATCACGCCGCCGTCCCTGCGCTCAAGGATGCCGGCCGCCACGGTGCCGTCCATCATCTTGGCGACATAGGTGCCGAAGCCTTCGCGTATCTCCAGGCTGGGGTACACGAGGTTCATGACCCAGAAATCGAGGTTGGTGCGCTCGTAGCCGGTGAGGTCGGGTCCGACGGCTCCGCCCTCGCCCTTCAGGGCGTGACAGGCTCCGCAACGGGCGTTGAAGATCGTGCGACCCTTCGCGGCATCGCCGTCGCCCGCCCGCGCGACGGCGCGCAGGCGGGCGACTTCGCGGTCCTTCTCGGGCGTGACGCCGGTGGAGAGCAGGTGCTTCCAGAGCCGGTCGACGGCCTGCGTCAGGCTCGGCTCACCGTGTCCTGCGATCAAGCGGGCGTTGTCGGCCGAGACATGGGCGGCCATGACCTTGCCGGTGTCGACAGCTTCGACGAGGCGCAGCGCCCAGTGCCGTCTGGCCGCGAGGGCGCGCAAGGTCTCCTCGCGCAGGGCGAGGTCGGCCGCGAAGCAGCGTTCGTAATTGCTCAGGATTGTCTCGGGGACGCGCGGGTCGTCGAACCTCACGGCCGCCTGGGTGAAGGCGCGCTTGCCGGGAGTCGCCCCCGGTTCGCCCATGATTTTCAGCAGGGCGGGCAGGGCCTCCGCACGTCCGGCCCTCGAAAGGGCTTCGGCCGCCTGAGTCCTTCGGATGACGGGCAGTTTCTTGTCGCTGATCGCCGCCACGGCCGTCGCCAGGGCCTTGGCGTCACCTTTGCGCAGGTCAGCCAAGGAGAAGGGGGCCGTCCCTGAGGCCTCCAGGCGGGTACGCACGGCCGCCGCAAGCCCGGCGGGCATCTCCGGAAGCTCGCCCGAATCAAAAGCGGATAGAACGCCGTCGATGAGGCGTTCGACGGCGACCTTGTCGCCGCAATCAGACGCCATGCGATCCAAGGCGGCAAGATTGGCGGTTCCTGCGCCGGTGGCCAGTCGTCGCCCCAGCCGTGCCGCGACGTGGTCACGGAAGAGGGCGGAGCCGGTCAGCCTTCGGTCGTTCATCATCTGCATCACGCGGCTACGCCCTGCCTCTTCATCGAGGGCGGACTCCATCGCCCACCAGACCATCAGCGGGATGCGTCCGGATTCATCCTGGGTGGCGAGGGCGGCGTTGAGCAGGCCGAGGCCGTCGACGCGCAGGCGCTTGGCGGTGGCCAGGATCTGCATGCAGACCTCGGGGTGCGATTCGGTCTCGGACGCCGCCTCGGCCGCGGCGGAAGGGCGCCCGCCGCGTTCCGCGATGATCTTCCACGCCCAGCGTCGCACGTAGGGGTCGGCATGGGTGACAGGGGGCTCGCCGACGGCGTCGAGCAGGTCGAGCGCCCAGAGGGCCTCCAGCGCACGGGGGCCGGCGAGCATGCGCCGCAGTTCCGGTTCGAGCTCCTTGATCCCGCGCCAGCCGATCTCCAGCACGGCCTGCTTGCGGAACCATTCGTTGCGGTGCGAGAGAAGGGAGACGAGTTCCCCGGCTGAGGCGGCTGAGAGGTCGAACGGCTTCAGCTTCGGCGCCTGTCCCTCCGGACGCACGCGATAGAGCCGCCCGCGCGCCTTGTCCCAGTCGTCGACGGGGTTCACATGGCTGAGGCGGGTGTCATACCAGTCGGCCATGTAGACCCCGCCATCGGGCCCGACGGCCGTCCAGACCGGTCGGAACCAGCGGTCTGGGCTGGCGATGAGGTCCTGTTCGTCGACGGTGCGGAAGGTCGAGCCGACGGGGATCATGCGGCTGAGGTAGGACTTGTTGGCCAGGGAGTTGGGCGCGATGACCTTGCCTTCGTAATCCGCGCCGAGCAGTCCGCCTTCGTAGATGGCGAAGGCCTGCGGGAAGCGCCGTTCCTCCCCCTCGCTGCGCATGTGCTCGAACCATCCGTAGGCGAAGCGATTGGTCAGGGGGCCGTGCTTGCCCCAGTTCTTCACGCCGTAGGAGCCCAGCTCGTAGTGCATGCCACGAGTCGCTCCGTAGTTGGTGCCCGTGAACACGCGTCCCTTGGCGTCGATGTCCAGGCTGTAGGTGTTGCCGCCGCCCTCCGCGTAGATCTCGAACTTGCGGCGGGTCGGATGGAAGCGCCAGACGCACTGGCCGCTCCATTTCGTGCGCATCCCGCCCGGAACGCCGACGTCGCCCGTGGTGGTGCTGCCGTTCACGCCGTAAAGCCAGCCGTCGACGTTCCATTGGAGGTTGGTCGCGGTGCTGTGGGTGTCCTCAAGGCCGAAGCCCGAAAGCTCCACGCGCGGGTCGCCCGAGGGCAGGCCGTCCTTCATCGCATAACTGAGCAGGTAGGGAGGATTGAGCACCCACAGCCTTCCGGCGCCTGCCACGGTGGCCGTGACGATGTTCAGGCCCTTGAGGGCGTCGGTCTGCCGGTCGAACATCCCGTCTCCATCGGTGTCCTCGAGCACGCTGACGATGTCGGCGCCTTTCTCCCCGAGGGGCGGCGGAGCGGGCACCTTGTCGAACTGGGCGCGGAGATGCTGGTCGTAGGCGACGATCTTCAGGCCGGCCGGGAAGGGATACTGACGGAACTGCACGAGCCACATCCGGCCTTGGGAATCCCAGCTGCCGTGTATGGGCTGCGTCAGAGCCGGCTCGTGCGCCATGAGGTCGACCGTCAGCCCCGGACGCAGGGTGAATCGTCTGAGGGAGTCCTGCGGAGAGGAGGGCGGGGTGTCGTCGGCCTGCACGCCGCGTCCTTTGAAGGTCTTGGCGGTTTCCAGCACCTTCTCATTGCCGGCGAACGGTCCGTCCGCGCCGATGAGGCAGGTGGCGAGCAGGAGGTGGGCGGCGGTCAGTCTCACCGGTTGATCCAGTTCGGGTCGGGTTCGTTCCAGGTGAGCCTGGCGATGAACACCGCGTTGTTCGAGCCCCGTGCGGTGCACTTGGTGTGGTCGTACGGGTTCGGAGGCAAGGTCTGCATCCATTCCGTGACGGTCACCCAGGTCTCGGTCGGTCCCGCCTCGCCCACGCCGAAATTGCCGAGACGCGCCCCGCGTTCGGGCACGAGCACGCGTTCGGTGGAGCGCTTCACGCGCAGGGTCCCGCGGTCGACTTCGCCCATGAAGAGCGGGGCGCGATGGCGCGGTATGTGGTCGTTGTTCGCGCCGCGCCGGGTGTAGACGAGGAAGAGGCGGTCGAGGTGGGTCACCCAGTGCGCCTGCGTGTTGTAGCTGCCGAGGTCGGAGCCGTCGTCGAAGGTCCACTTCTTGGGAGGCGAGAAATCCAGCCCGTCGTCGCTCACGGCCACGTAGGCGGCGAGGTCATGCCTGATGGTCAGGTAGTACTTTCCTCCGACGACGGCGAGGGACGGTTCGCCGGCTCCGCGGGCGCCGGGGATGCGGATCTCCGAGCCCAGCTTGCGGACGGTGAGCCGTCGGCCGTCGAAGGCGCAGCGAACGACGCACACGCGGTATTCCTTTTCGCCCTGCGGGGCGAAGTAGACCGGCAGCAGGATGTCGCCGTCGGGGAGGTCGACGCGCTGGGTGCAGCCCGCGCCCGAGCTGTGGAAGCGCGCCGGGTCGGGCATCTCGAGAGTGTCGTAACGGCTCCAGCTCCGGCTGGCCGGGTCGTAGACGGAGTAGACGGTGAAACGCGGACGCTTGGGCATGACCTTGCCGTCCTTGTACCGCGCATCGTGTCCGGTCCCCAGCAGCCTGCCGGTCTTGGCGTGCCACTTCGGCCAGAAATCGCAGGGGGTGATCGTGACGTCTCCCTCCGTGCGGTGCCCCAGGGATCCGTCGTGGACGGTCGGAGCCGGCCAGGTCCTGCCCCGGTCGTCGGAACGGAACTCGGCGATGGGGCCGAAGAGGTCGCTGCCCTTGAGGGTCAGCTTCTGCAAGGTGATGACCGCCGCCGGCTCCGGACCGTGCACGAAGCCGGGCCGGGCGTGCACCCAGCAGGTGACGCCGTCAAAGCCCTCTGAGACGACGCTGAGCGCGATCTTCGGGTCTTCGGCCCGCAGCGCGGAGCAAAGCAGCATGAGCGCGAGGATCCTCATTTGAGCACGAGGGTGATGCGGCGAAGTTCCATCACGGTCTTTCCGGGCATGTCCACGGCCTTGACGGTCAGCTCGGCCGGCCCCGGTGAGAGGTCGATGTCGCCGAGCCGCAGGGACTTGAACTCACGCATGACGGACTCGCCGTTCTTGCGGGGGAAGACGTCCTGCTCCAGCAACGGCGGATACCAGCCTTCGGTGATCTTGGCGCGCAAAGCGGATCCGCCCAGGCGCACTTCGACCGTCGAGCCGGCGTCCTCCTGCGGGCAGGCGTAATCGATCCAGACTTCATAGCGTCCTGCGTTAACGACTTCGACGTTCCAGGAGGGATGCGCCTGCTTGGTGGTCCATTTCACGAAATACGAGGAGTTCGGGGCGCGCGAGCTGCGCTCAAGTCCGTCCTTCGGAGTCCCGTCCCGTGCGGGCAGCATGGTGACGGGGAATTCGCGATATCCGACCTGGATCGGCCGTGGATCGACGGCGTTGCCGGGGCCGCCCTTGGCCTTGCCTTTGCCCTTGGGCTGAGCCGGGGCCATCCCGACGTCCTTGCGCCATGATTCGGCGGCGGCGCGGAGCTCGGCGGCGACCGCCGGCTGGGCGTCCTGCACGGGCTTCGTCTGTCCGGGGTCGGCGACCATGTCGAAGAGGTTTCCGTCGGCGTCGAGGCGATGGGTCTGCGAACGCACGCTGACGCGTTCGGCCCACGTGTTGAAGATCAGGCGAGGCGCCCAGTCGGCGTCCTTGCCGCGCAGCAGCAGCGGCGAAAGGTCACGTCCGTCGAAGGAGCGGTCGCCGGCGCGCTGGACGCCGGTGAGGGCGAGGATGGTCGGGCAGAGGTCCACGGCGCCGGCGATGCGGTCGACCTGCGCGCCGGCCTCGATGCGTCCGGGCCAGCGCACGAGCAGCGGCGAGCGCACGCCGCCTTCATCGGTGGTCCCCTTGACGCCCTTCATGCCGCCGGTCCACCGATGGCCGTTGGGGCCGTTGTCGGAGAAGTAGATCACGATCGTGTCCCGCTCGAGGTCCAGTTCGCGGAGCTTGGCGAGGATGCGGCCGACGTTGCCGTCCAGGTTCTCCATCATGGCGAGGACGCAGCGGGTCTCCTGTTCGGTTTCGGCCGACGCGTTCGTCGCGCGCTGGGAGAGGGGGAAGTCCTTGAACTTTTCCCAGTGCTTCGCGGGCACGGACCAGGGCGAATGCGGGGTGGTGAACGGGACGTAGCACAGGAAGGGGCGTTCCTTGTTGCGGTCGATGAACTGCAGGGCCCGGTCGGTGAGGACGTCCACGATGTAGCCCTTGGACTTCTCCATCACGCCGTTGCGCTCCAAGGGGGCGTCGAAATACTCGCCCCAGTGGCCGGAGGTGTACCCGGTGAAGGTGTCGAAGCCGCGGGCGAGGGGATGATACGGCCACTGGCTGCCGTTGTGCCACTTGCCGAAGATGCCGGTCACGTATCCGGAGGCCTTGAGGGCGTCCGCCACGGTCTTCTCCCCGGGGTTGAGGCGTTCCTGGCCCGTGGACACGCCGTAGACGCCGAGCCGACGATGCCAGCGTCCGGTGAGGAATTCCGCGCGGGTGGGCGAGCATACGGGCTGCACGAAGAAGCGGTCGAAGCGCGCCCCGTCCTTCGCCAGCGAGTCGATGTTCGGGGTGGAAAGCTGGCGGTTGCCGTTGTGCGAATAGTCGCCCCAGCCGGCGTCGTCGGCCAGCAGGACGATGACGTTGGGCTGACGGGCGGCCAGTCCGGCGGCGGTCAGCAGGAAGAGGAGGGCGG